>NZ_JAVCWL010000020.1:0-149584 GCF_030846505.1 Massilia pseudoviolaceinigra
GAATATACATTCTCACAAACCCAAACCGGCGATAGGATACGTTCGGTTCTGGATGGGAAAGAAAAATTGGAAGACATTTTTTCCAGGGATTTTCAGGATCGCACGGAGCAGTCCCCAGTATTGCCGCCCTGTCCTAGGGAAACGCTAATTGATTCTCCCACCCCGGCTCCACCTCCTCACGAAACCTGAAACGGTGACAGCGCGTCATATCCGAACACCAAGTCATCGAGCCGCCCATGCAGCACGTTGTCCAGCCAGAACAGGGCGTCCACGGGCGGCTACGCCGTTCCGCCTCGTAGCGTCGGATCTGGTTGACGTGCAGTAGAGCGGACTCGGACAAGCCTTACCGGGTCAGGCCCAAGGCCTTGCGCAATTGATTAAGTCGTGCAGGGAAGGAACCAACCGGGTAACGATCGAGGCCGGATATTGCCCTTGCCGGGCGAGGCACCGGCCAGCTGGCTGGACGATCCGCTGCGTGCCATCCGATGAAGAGTTTATGCGGATGCGATCCGGCTGGCTACAGCCGGTGAACAGGCCCATAGGGATCGACAGGCTGTCGACCCATGTTCAGCAAGCGCTAGCCGATGAAATTAAACAGCGATAACCCCGACATGATCTTGAACGATTTCTGCGCCGCTTCGAGCGAGGTCTGCTGCTGCGCAAACTGCGACAGGGCCTTGACCATGTCCAGGTCCTGAAGGTTCGACATGGCGGTCTGATACTGGATGTCGCGGTCCGAACCCGCGCTGTCGAGGTAATCGAGTTCCTGCATGCGCGAACCGAACGAGGCGCGCACCGACAGGATGTTGTCGAGCGAGGAACCGAGATTGGCATTGGCCACGCTCAGGCTGTTAGCCAGCTGCGCCTTGCCGCCGGCGCCGATGGTCGGCTGGCGCAGCGCCGCCACCAGGTCGGTGATGGTGGTAAACACCGACTGGTTCACGCTCGGCTGGGTCGTAAAGCTGTCGCCGTTGGCCGGTTCGCCCTTGACGTCGAGCGCCATGCCGTCGAACGCGATCTGCTGCCCGGTCTTGTACGGCTGCGGCGTGGCCACCGCCGGCGGGCGCGGAATCGATTCGTTGGTGGTGGTGTCGGTCACCATGTAGGTCGTCACTGGCGGCGTGGTCGCCGTCACCGCGAAGGTCACGCTGTAATTGTGGCCGGTCAGGGCCGCCTTGTCGGTCACCGTGCCCGGCGAAACCAGGCCCGAACCGGTGTTGCCAGCGGCGGCGCGCGTCTGGAAATCGCCGTTGCCGGTCATGTTGCGCTCAAAGATGACATTGCCGGTTTCGCTCACCGGCATCGTGCGCGACGAGCCGACCTGCAACTGGCGCTGGCCCTGGTCGCCGTTGTACTGGGCGCCGCCGGCGGTCTGCGTGAACGGCTGGGTATTGGCGCGGTGGCCGGCAAACAGGTAGCCGCCCACGCCATCTTCGGTGTTGGCCACGGCCAGCAAATCCTGCATGCGCGATTCGAGGTCGATCGCGATCGCTTCGCGGTCGGGCGGGGTCAGCGAACCATTGCCGGCGTACACCGAAAGGCGCTGGATTTCCTGCATCAGGGTAGTTGCGCTGGTGAGCGCGCCTTCGACCTGCCCCAGCGAACTGTTGGCGTTCATGCGGTTGACCTTGAACTGCTCGTTGACCGAGGCCGACTGGGTCAGTTCGAGCACGCGCGCGGCCGCGACCGGATCGTCGGCGGTGGTCACGAGGCGGCGGTTGGTCGACAGCTGCATTTGGGTCTTGGCCATCTGACTCTGCAAACTGCCGAGCTGACCGATGCCGTTGGCGTAAATGGAGTTGGTGCTGATACGCATGCTGTGTCCCTCGACTGAACTGCTCAATTACATTGACATTGATTAACGGCTGATCGACAGCACCGTATCGAACAAGGTACTGGCCATCTGCATCACCTTGCCGGCCGCCTGGTAGGCTTGCTGGTACTTGAGCAGGTTGGTCGCTTCTTCATCCAGATTCACGCCCGAGACATCCTGCTGGGCTGCCGTGACCTGCTTGAGCAGGGTATCGCCGGCCTGGCCGTTAACCTGCACTTCGCGCGTCTTGTTGCCGACAAAACTGACCAGCTCGGCGTAGGCCGACTGGTAGGTGGCCTTGCCGCCATCCAGGATCGGTTTGGTCTGCAGGTTGCCCAGCAGGCGCGCGTTGCGGTTGTCGGCCGAGCCATTCGTATTGGGGCTGACCGTGAAGGTGTCGCCCGCGACCGGGGTGCCGGCAAACTTCAGGTTGACGCCGCCGAAGTTGTAGTTGGCGCCAGCCGTGAAGGGAATCGAGGGGGTGCCGGCCGGATACGTCGTGGCCACGCCATTCGTGGTGACGGTCACGGCTTGGGTCGCAGGGAAACCCGACAGGCCGGCCGGGGCGCCGCCCACGGTCAGGTTGACCGGCGCCGTCAGTGCATTGCCGGGCGTCAGGTACGACGCGTCGACATTGCCTTCGCTGATGGTGACCGTACCCTTGTTGCTGAGCGGAAGGCTGGTGCTGATCGGGGCCGCCGCGGCAATCGAGTTGCGCTCGTTGACCATCATCGCAAAGTCCGAAGCGCCGTTGATGGTCGGGCGCACCAGGAAGCTGTCGCCCGCCGCCGCGCTGCCGGTGACGGTGAAGGCCACGCCATCGATGGTTTGCGGGCCAGTCTGCGGGAACGGGGTGACCGGGAACGGTTTGTTATCCGACAGGCGGGTCACCATGTAATTGGTGCCGTCGTAGCTGACCTTGTAGTCGCTCTGGGTCAGCGCGGTGGGGTCGACGATGGCCGCCTGCACATCGGTGGTACTGCCGACCGCATTGTTGATATTGCGCCCGACCACGGGCACGCCAACCTTGAAGAAGTCGCCGCCCGGATTGCCGGCGCCATCGATACCGAGGCGGTGCTGCGCGTTAAACGTTTGCGCCAGGCCGATGGCTACGCGGCCGAGCGAATTCTGGGTACGGTCTAGAGTGCCGGAACGAAATTCCATCAGGCCGCCCAGTTCGCCACCCGAGAGCGCACTGTCGGCCAGCACGGTGACTTTGCTGCCGGTCACCAGGCCGACCTGGACCCGGCTCAGATCGGTCGGTGAGGTGGTGGCCGCCAGCTGGAAGGCTTTGTTGCCCACTACCAGCGGCTGGCCGCTGCCGATCGAGACCGTCAGGCTGTTGTTATTGCCGCGCGTGACAGTGGTTTTGACTTCCTTGTTCAGATCGGCGATGAGCTGGTCGCGCGCATCCATCAGGTCGTTCGGCTCGTTGCCGGTACCGGTGCTGAGCTGGGCGATCTTGTCGTTGAGCTGGCCGATTTGCTGCGCATAGGAATTGATGACGCCAACCTTGGCCGTGATTTCACTGTTGACGCCCTGGCGGATCTCGGTCAGGCGGTCATCGATGCCCTGGAAGCGCGACACCAGCGATTCGCCATTCGACAGCACCGCCTGGCGCGACGCGGCCGACGACGGGTTCGAGGCCATGTCCTGCACGCCCTTGAAAAAATCCTGCAGCGCCGGCGAGAGGCCCGACGTGGTGTCGGACAACAAGTTGTCTACCTGGCTGATCTGGGAATAAAAGGCGTCGAGCGAGCTGACCTGGGTCTGGGCGGAACGCACCTGGCCGTTCAAGAAACTGTCGGAATAGCGCTTGATCTGCTCCACTTCGGTGCCGCTGCCCATGAAACCATAGCCATAGCCCTGGGCGATGCCACTGGCCTGGACCACCGTCTGGCGGCTGTAGCCGGCCACATTGGCGTTGGCGATATTGTGTCCGGTCGTGGACAAACCCACTTGCGCTGCGAACAAACCGGTCTTGCCGATGTTGAGGAGATTTCCAGACATGATGTGGTTTCTTTCCTTGAATAACTCTATCTACGGCAGATTCTGGAGAAACTTGAGCCGGGCCGCGCTAGGCCGGGCCGCGCTAGGCCGGGCCGCGCTAGGCCGGGCCGCGCTAGGCCGGGCCGCAACAGGCCGGGCCGCGAATGGCCCCACCGCCTCAGGCCGGGCCCCACCCGGCCGCCCAGGCCGGTCAGGCCAGATTGCGCTGGATAATCTTGGTCAGCTTGGCCGCATACAGCGGATCGGTGGCGTAGCCGGCCTTTTGCAGGCCATGGGCGAAACCGGCCGCATCCTGGGAGTTGGCCAGCACTTTCTCGTAGCGCGGGTTATTCGTGATCAGTTTCGCGTAATCCTTGAAACTGTCGGCATACGAATCGTAGGCGCGGAATTTCTCGACCCGGGTCTGCGGCTTGCCGTTCACGTACTCGGTTGTAACCGCCGTGGCAACCTTGCCAGTCCAGCCAGGGCCGGCCTTGATGCCGAACAGGTTGTGACTGGTGCCGCCGTCGGCATTGCGAATCTCGCGCTTGCCCCAGCCCGATTCGAGCGCGGCCTGGCCCAGCATGAATTTGGCCGGAATGCCGGTGGCGCGCGAGGCTTCGTCGGCATGGGCGCCGAGTTTTTCCTGGAACGCGCGCACGTGCGGCGACTGCGGCCGCCCGCTCGCGCTCACGCCCGGCACGGATGGCGTCGATGGCATCGATGGCATCGATGGCGCCGCCGGCGTGAGCAGCGCGCCAGGCGACTTGACCATTTCGCCGGCATCGCGCCCTGGCGGCATGGCGATGCGCCTGGCGGGCTGGTCGCCGGCAATCGCTATCGGCTGGGCCGGCTGGGCCAGCACATCGCCGTTGATCGCCAGCGCCTGCGCATTGGCGGTCTGGGTGCTCAGCTGGCGGATCAGCACATCGGCCAGGCCGACCCCGCGCTTGGCCAGGTTTTGGCTCATCTGCTGGTCGAGCATGGTGGTGAAGGTCTTGGTTTGCTGGCTGTCGAGCATGCCTTCGCCCTGGGGCGTGGCGTCGCGCATGCTTTTCATCATCATGTTGATGAACATCGCCTCGAACTGGGTCGAGGCCGTTTTCAGCGCCTCCGGGGAGCCGGCCTTGGCCGACTGCTTGAGCCCGCCCAGGGCATTGGTGTCGAGGGCAAGCTTGCTACTCAGGTCGTTCGATGGGCCGATCATGATGGCGTCCTCAGATGATTTCGAGTTCGGCGCGCAGCGATCCGGCCGCTTTGAGCGCCTGCAGGATCGAGAGCAAGTCTTGCGGCGAGGCTCCGATGGCATTCATGGCCTTGACCACTTCGGCCAGCGACGCGCCGCCCTTGACCATGACCACCTTGCCCGGGTCTTTCTTGACTTCGACCTGGGTATTCTGGGTGACCACGGTCTGGCCGCCCGAGAACGGCCCCGGCTGGCTCACTTGCGGATCGGAACTGATCGTCACCGACAGGTTGCCGTGCGAAATCGCGCAAGTGTCCAGGGTCACGGTCTGGTTCATCACCACCGAGCCGGTGCGGGCGTTCATGATGACCTTCGCGGCCAGCTTGGACGGGTTCACTTCCAGCCCTTCCAGGATGCCGATGAAAGCGACCCGCTGGTCGCTCGACGAAGGCGAGCGCACGCGGATCACGCGCCCGTCGAGCGCGGTGGCGATATCCGGGCCGAAATGGTTGTTGATCGCTTCGACCACCCGGGCCACGGTGGAAAAGTCGGTGGTGTTCAGTTCCAGGCGGATCTGGTTGTTCTCGCCCAGGTTCGAGGCGACGGCGCGCTCGACCGTGGCGCCGCCCGAAATCTTGCCCACCGAAAGATGGTTGACCTGGACCTGCGCGCCGCCAGCCTGGGCGCCGACGCCGCCGACCAGCACATTGCCCTGCGCCATGGCGTAGACCTGGTTATCGGCCCCTTGCAGCGGCGTCATGATCAGGGTGCCGCCGCGCAAGCTCTTGGCGTTACCGATGGACGAGACCGTGATATCGATGGTCTGGCCAGGCTGGGCAAACGCCGGCAGCGAAGCGGTCACCATGACCGCGGCCACGTTCTTGAGCTGCAGGCTGGTGCCCGGCGGCATGTTCACGCCCTTGGCTTGCAGCATGGAGACGATCGACTGCACCGTGAACGGGGTCTGGGTGGTCTGGTCGCCGCTGCCATCGAGGCCGACGACGATGCCATAGCCGCTCAGCTGATTCTGGCGCACGCCGGCGATCGTGGTCAGGTCCTTCAGGCGTTCGGCCTGGACGGCCTGCGGCAGCAGGGTCAGCGACAAAGCCAGGGCAGCGGTTTTCAGGAATGCACGCATGAATATTCCGATCAGAATGGCAGCAGGGACTGGAAGAAACGCGACACCATCGCCGTCACTTCGGCGCGGTCGATCTGGCTGTTGGTGCGGTACTCGACGCGCGCATCGGCCACCTGGGTCGACGAGACGGTGTTGCCGCTGCCAATGTTGTCAGGGCTGATCATGCCGGAGAAGCGGATGAACTCGATGCCCTTGTTCATGGCGACCTGCTTCTCGCCGGCCACGATCAGGTTACCGTTCGGCAGCACCTCGGTGACGGTCACGCCGATGGTGCCGGTGAAGGTGTTGCTGGCGCTCTGGTTGTCCGAATCGGAAAACTTGTTGGCGCCCTCGACCCCTACGGAAGCGCCGAACACACCCTTGATCACGCCGGGCGCGGCGAAGCTGGCCGAGCCGGACTTGTTGCCCGAGCTGGCGCCGGCTTTCACGGCCGAGGTTTTCTCGATGATATTAATGGTCAGCATGTCGCCGATGTGGCGCGCGCGGCGGTCTTCGAACAGCGGACGGTACTGGGAACGCTGGTAGATGGCGCCATTGGCGGGCGCGCTCTCCTCGGCCATGAGGGGACGTGCGCTGGTGGGCCGCTGCACGATCGAGCTTGGGGTGGCGGCGCAACCGGCCAGCGCCAGCAGGGAAACGATGAGGAAAGGCTTCATGAATAATCTCCTGAGGGCTTAGAGCTGCGACAGTTTTTGCAGCATCTGGTCGGACGTGGTGATCGCCTTGCTGTTGATCTCGTAGGCGCGCTGGGTCTGGATCATGTTGACCATTTCCTCGACCACATTCACGTTCGAGGTTTCCACGTAGCCTTGCAGCAGCACGCCGGCGCCGTTGGTGCCCGGGGTATTGGTGTTGGCATTGCCCGAGGCACCGGTTTCCACGTACAGGTTTTCGCCTTTCGACTCCAGTCCGGCCGGATTCACGAAGGTGCTCAGTTGCAGGCTGCCGATCTGGGATGGCGCATTGGTGCCCGGCAGGGTCACCGAGACGGTGCCGTCGCGCCCGACGGTGAGCGACTGGGCATTGGCCGGCACCGTAATGGCCGGCTGGACCACGAAGCCGGACGAGGTGACCAGCTGGCCGTTGGAATCGCTCTGAAACGAGCCGTCGCGGGTGTAGGCGGCGGTACCGTCCGGCATGAGCACCGAAAAGAAACCGGCGCCGTTGACCATCACGTCTTTCGAGTTGCCGGTCTGCTGGGGATTGCCCTGGGTATGGATACGTTCGACCGCGACGGCGCGCACGCCGGTACCGATCTGCTGGCCCGACGGCAGCTGGGTTTGTTGCGAGGATTGGGCGCCTGGCTGGCGGACATTCTGGTACAGCAAATCTTCGAACACGGCGCGGCTGCGTTTGAAGCCGTTGGTGCTGACGTTGGCCAGGTTATTGGTGATGACGTCCAGGTTGGTCTGCTGCGCTTCCAGGCCGGTCTTGGCGATAAAAAGGGAACGAATCATGGTCTTCTCCAGTAACGGCGGCCGGCGAACATCGCCACGCACCGATCAATGAAGAGATTATGCGCGCCCTTGTGTTATCCCAAAGCGAGGATCTGGGTGGCTTTCGCCGCGTTGTTCTCGGCATTCTTCATCAGGCTCATTTGCAGTTCGAACGAGCGGGCCAGGGAAATCATGGTCACCATGGCATCGACCGGGCTGACGTTGGAGCCTTCGAGGGCGCCGCCGGCCACCGCCACTTGCGGGTCGGCCGGGGCGGCGCTGCCGTTCTTGAGGCGGAACAGGCCATCGTCGCCGCGCACCAGGTCCTGCTCGGGCGGGTTGACCAGTTTCAGGCGGCCCAGCACGGTGGGCGCACCCGGCTTGGTGGTGGTGGCGATGGTGGAAATGGTGCCGTCGCCGCCGATGGAGACGGACACTTCGGGCGGTACGGTGATGGGGCCGCCGTCGCCCTGGATGGTGAAGCCGGCGGTGTTGGTGAGCAAGCCATTTTCATTCATCTGCAGGGCGCCGTTGCGGGTGTAGGCTTCGGTACCGTCGGGCATTTGCACGGCGAGGAAACCTTTGCCCTTGAGGGCGACGTCGAGGTCGCGCCCGGTCAATTGCAGGGGACCGGAAGAAAAATCGGAGCTGACGGTAGCGTTGACCACGAAGGCGCGCGTGGGCAGGGGCAGGTTTTCACCGACGATCGGCACGGCGCGGAAAGCATCGATCTGGGCCCGGAAACCAGTCGTGGTGACGTTGGCCAGGTTGTGCGAGGTGGTGGCCTGCTGCTCCAGGATGTGCTTGGCGCCGCTGGCGGCTGTGTAGATGAGTCTATCCATGATTTTTCCTTAAAGCGTGCCCTACTGCGTTCCACCACTACTAATCGTTCCCGCACCACCACCGTCGTTCAACCCCTAGCCCGTCGTTCCCGCCTTCGCTGGAACGACGAGCTAGCTATTAACGCAGGTTGACCAGGGTCTGCAACACCGAATCCTGCGTCTTGATGGTCTGCGCATTGGCCTGATAAACCCGCTGCGCCGTGATCATATTGACCAGTTCCGCCGTCAGGTCCACGTTCGAATTCTCCACCGCCGACGCCTGCAAATTGCCGAAACTGCCAGAATTCGGCGTACCGATCAGCGGCGAACCCGAGGTTGGTGTTTGCGCCCACGCATTGTTACCCAGCGGTTGCAGCCCGTTCGGATTGGAAAAATTGGCCAGCACGACCTGTCCCAGCGGACGCGATTCGCCATTACTGTACTGTCCCAGGATGGTGCCGTCGGGACCGGCCGAGAAACGCTGCAGGCTGCCGGCCGTATAGCCGTCCTGGCTCGACAGCTTCTCTTCCGTAGCGTCGCCGTACTGGGTCGAGCCGGCGAAATGCAGGTCGAATTCGATGGTCGGCTTGGCACCGGTCAGTGGGAATACCGGCAACTCGATCTTCAGCGGCAGGGTCTGCGGCGCCATGGCGGCATTGCTCAGCACCCCATTGACGTCGAAATTGAGGTGACCGACGCTCACACCAGGCACCTTGACGGCGGCGGCGATCAGCTTGTCGATCTCGGCCGGCGTGGTGCCGGGGATGCCGCCGGCGCTGGTGGCGGCCGTGGTAATGGCGGTCTGCTGGGCCGGCGTGGCACCGGCGGTGCCGGCGGCAGCGGCCACGGCGGCACCGGCGGCGGTGGCATAGGCGGCGGCAGCGGCGGCCATGTTACCCGGCGGCACGCTGGTGGCGGCGGTCTGGAAGGCGTCGCGCGCGGTACCGGCGGCAGCATCGGTCTGCGCGGCGGCGGCGACGGCCTGGTTGGTCATTTCGACCCCGTCCGAGCCGACGTACACATCCCACGAGCCGGGGCCGGTCTTGACGTAGTAAGTCGACATCACGTGCGAATTGCCCAGGCTGTCGAACACGTCGATCGAGGTCTGCTTGTTGTACGTTTCCGGATCGGTCGCATCGAAGGGCACGGTTTTTGGCAGCGGGCTGCGCGAATCGAGGTTGAGCTTGGTATCGACGCGCGACGTTTCCAGCGGATTCATGTCGCTGTTGTCGATCTTGAGGGGAATCGGCGAACCGGTCAGGATGTTGCCGGCCTCGCTGACGCCATAACCGGTCAGTTTGGCGCCCTGGGCATTGACCACGAAACCGTTCTTGTCGAGCGAGAACTGGCCGTTGCGCGAATACTGGACGTCGCCGTTGACATCGGTGCGGAAAAAGCCGGCACCGTTGATGGCGATGTCGAGCGGGTTGTTCGAGCTTTCGATATTGCCCTGGGTGAACTGCTGGGCGATCTGCGCCACTTTCACGCCGATCCCGGCCTGGTTGCCGCCGGCGCCATTGAGCGAATTGGCGTACACGTCGGCAAACTGCGCCTGCGAGCCCTTGAAACCGACGGTGCTGGCGTTGGCGATGTTGTTGCCGATAACGTCGAGCGATTTGGCTGCGCCATTCAAGCCGCTAAGTCCTTGTTGAAACGACATGGTGTTTCTCCTAAAAAGTATAAGTAGTAGCGGCTTGGTTACAGAATTTGCTTGACGTCGCTCATTGCCACGACGCCCCGCGAAGGCAGATTCAGTTTGACGCCATCCTTGGCGCTGGTGGTGACGCTGGCGACCGTGTCGAACGACAGGGCCTTGGCATCTTTTAAGACTTCACCGCCGCGCTCGGCGACGACACGAATCAGGTAATTGCCATCCTTGAGGGCGATCGGTTTGCCGGCCGCATCGAGTTTGGTCGGGTCGACCACGCCATCCCAGGCAATCGGCACGGTGCCGGCCGGCTGCTGGCCGAGGTCGATGGTCTGGATATCCTTGCCGGTCTTTGGGTCGGTGATGATCATCTGCACCTTGTCGGCCGCGCTGTCCAGGTTGACGCCCATGATGCCCTTGCCGCCGGCCAGGGTCACGCCATTGCCGCCCACCAGCACGCCGTGGCCGATCAGGTTGGCCGCCTGCAAGCCTTCCGACGACTGGTAGCTCGACTTGAGCGATTCCATGGTCGTGTTCAGCTTGTTGACGCCGGTGACCGTCGACAGCTGGGCCAGCTGGCTGGTGATCTGGGCATTGTCGAGCGGATTCATCGGATCCTGGTTCTTGAGCTGGGTGACCAGCAGGGTCATGAACTTGTTGGTGTCCGCCTCGACGCTGCCTTCGACCGCCTTGGGCTTCTTGGGATTGACGGAATTGAGCAAGTCTTGCGACATCACGGGTGCATTGGAATTGACGGTTGCCATGGCGGTTTCTCAGTTTATTACTCAGGTTATTGACCGATGGTCAACGTTTTCATCAACAGCGACTTGGCCGCGTTCATGGTTTCGACATTGGTCTGGTAAGAACGCGAGGCCGACAGCATGTTGACCATCTCGTCGACGACGTTTACGTTCGGCATGGCCACATAACCCTTGTCGTCGGCCATCGGATGCTTGGGGTCGTACACCTGCTTGAGCGGGGAAGGATCTTCGATCACTTCGCGCACTTTCACGCCGGTGCCGCCGCCGTCGGTCGGAACCGCCTCGAACACGACCTGCTTGGCACGGTAAGCCTCGCCGCTGGCGCTGGTGGCGCTGTCGGCGTTGGCCAGGTTGCTGGCGGTGGTGTTCAGACGCTGGGCCTGGGCGCTCATGGCCGAGCCGGATACGTTAAAGATATTAAATAGCGACATGATTACTGGCCTCCCTGGATTGCCGTGCTCATGCCGCGGATTTGCATGTTGATGAAGGTCACCGCCGCTTCGTAGCGCAGGGCGTTGTCGGCGAACTGGTTGCGCTCGACATCCATGTCGACCGTGTTGCCGTCGACCGCGCCCTGGGCCGGGGTGCGGTACAGCAGCGGGGTGCCGTTCGCCAGCACGTCGCCCTTGAGGGCGCCGGTCGGCATATGGGCCGGGGCGGTTTGCTTGAGCACGCCGGCCGGCGGGGTGGTCTTGGCCATTACGCCTTGCAGGGCGCTGGCGAAGTCGATATCGCGCGCCTTGTAGTTAGGCGTATCCGCATTCGCGATGTTTGACGCCAGCAATTCCTGGCGTTGCGAGCGCAGGCTCAGGGCCGTCTCGTTAAAGCGCATGTAATCGTCGAGTTTGCCAATCATGTCGTGCTCCGCATCTGTCGACTGCCTCCGGGTGGGCGGCAATGTACTTGTGATGACAGGAAGAATCATACGGGCCGTGCTGCCGGCCCAATCGAACGATAAGGAACACCAAAACACGGCTATTCGGAAGTTCGGCAACGTCGCGTGAAGTCTATGATGCTCTCATTCCTGAAAGCAATCTATATGAAAATCGCCCTGATTACTGCCTTCTTGCTTGCCTCCCAATGTTGCTTCGTGCCAAAAGCCGCCGCCCAGGCAGCGGCCACCCCGGCGCTGGCGCTGCAGGACCCGGCCGCGTTAAAGCGCGTGGCCGAAGCGTTTCTGCAAGCCCAGAGCGCGGCGCTGGCGGGGGAAGTGACTGTCACGGTCGGCCCCATCAACCAGCGCATGAGCCTGGCTTCTTGCCCTGCGCCCCAGGCATTCCAGCAGCCGGGCGCACGCACTTGGGGAAAAACCACGGTCGGCGTGCGCTGTACTGCGCCGGTCGCGTGGACGGTGTATATTCAGGCCCAAGTGAGCGTGGTAACGGACTATGTGGCCACCGCGGTGCCGCTGGCGCAGGGCCAGACAATTGAGCAATCGCAATTAGTGTTTCTCAGAGGAGACATTTCAGCATTGCCCAACGGGATCGTCACCGACATGGCGCAGGCTGTCGGACGTACCAGCACGGTGTCGCTCGCCTCGGGTGCGCCCTTGCGCCTCGACGCCCTGCGCGGCAAGCCGGTGGTGCAGCAGGGACAGCTGGTCAGGGTGGTATCGACCGGCAACGGGTTCCGGGTCTCGGCCGAAGCGCGCGCGATCGGCAACGCCAGCGATGGCCAGGTGGTTCAGGTCCGGACCCCGGCCGGCGCCATCCTCAGCGGCGTGGCCAAGGCGGGCGGACTGGTCGAAGTAGTGTTTTAGGCAAGGGGTTCAAACTCCCGCCGGAAAGCGCTAAAGTTTACGACGCGAGCGCCGTTACTTACGCAGACCCTGGAGGTTTTACCGCTCCGCCCAGAGAAGGATAATGCTGTGAAAATTAACGATACCCTAAAGAGTAACCCCGGCCTGCCGGCGGCCAGTACGCCCGCGGCCAATGCCAAGAGCACCGAAAAAGCCAGCAGCAGCGCGCCCGCCAGTTCGGACAGCGTCAAGCTGTCCTCGCAGGGCCAGGCCATGGCCAGCGCGGTGGGCAACAACAATGGCGTGTTCGACACCAAGAAAGTCGAGCGCATCAAGCTGGCGATTGCCGACGGCCAGTTCCAGGTCAATTCCGAGAAGGTGGCGGATGGCTTGCTGGACACCGTGCGCGATCTGCTGCATTCCCGAAATCGCTAACGGCGCCGGTTTTCCGGCGATACCACGACCATGTCCACAGCCAGCCCGAGCACAACCCTGCCGCAGGAACTTGCCTTGATCTTTTCCGCGCTGGAATTGATGACGCAGGAACAGCAACTGCTGGTCAACGCCGACACGGCCGGCCTCGACGAGCTGACCCCGCGCAAGGCGCAGGTGGTGGCCGAGATGGCAGCGCTGGCGCGGCAACGGCACCAGAGCCTGGCAGCGGCCGGTTTTGCGGCCGACGACAGCGGCATGCAGGCGTGGGTGGAAGCCAGCGGTGCGGCGGATGCCTTGTCAGGCTGGCAAGCATTGCTGAGCAAGACGCGCGAAGCCAAGGAATTGAACCGTATCAACGGCATGCTGATCAATAAGCAACTGTCTCACACCCAGGGCTTGATCAATGCGATGCGCACCCCGACCAGCGGTGGCGAGGCGGCCGTGTACGGCCCGCGCGGCCAGGCGGCGCCGGGCGGACCATCGAAGCGCTACGTGGTGGGCTGAACGCCCTGCCCTTGTCTGTTGTGCTGACTGAACGGTCGCCGGATGCGGCCGTTTTGCCGTTCTTGCCCGGCTGACGCCAGCGCGCGCTGGCGCTGGCGGGGCACATCAGAGCCGAAGTTCGGCAAGCATCTTCACGATAGGCATCGACTTCACATACTCCGGGTACGTCGACGCAAGGTACTCGCGCATAGCGTGTTCGCGGTCGCTTACCTTCAAGGAGAAACGTCTGTCGAGGACATTCACGCGAATGTCGCCAATATAGGTGATCGCGTTT
This sequence comes from Massilia pseudoviolaceinigra, assembly GCF_030846505.1. Lineage (NCBI taxonomy): Bacteria > Pseudomonadati > Pseudomonadota > Betaproteobacteria > Burkholderiales > Oxalobacteraceae > Massilia > Massilia pseudoviolaceinigra. Next base: position 13,744 of record NZ_JAVCWL010000020.1, read on the forward strand.
GGAGCCACCTTGAACTTGTTCGATGCATGCAGCCATGCGAACATTGGATACACCTCGATTTTGCTCCACATATATTCGCCGGCATCGAATGCAATGACAACATACCGTTCTTCGGGTGTCGCGAACACGAAACCTTTCGGTCCGAGCATATTTTCCGCGAATCGATTTCCGAATGTAGATTCGCCGGCGAAATCCAGGAAACCGAGGCGAGCGTTGACGTTCGACCGGATTTTTAAAACAAGCAAACCCTGATTCGGCTTGAGTTCCTGCCCATCAACGGCACGCGGCGTAAAGGCGCATCCAGTCAGGCTCCCCAGAATCCAAACGAAGAAAAGTGCGACGACAAGACGCAACGGGTTGCTGTGAGGTTTCATTGGCGAGCGCAGGGTGGGGAGAGGGGCGCAATTCTACCATCCGCGCCGTGCCTAGCTGCAAATAAAAATGCATTTTATTAAGTTTATATTCATAATAACAACAACGGCTTGCTCTTGAAAACAGCTTTTCCGGTACGCCGGGGCGCGGAAAGCGGCGCTCCACCTCCCCGTCGCCGCCAGGATCACCAGAATTATTAGGATATGGTTGCCGATATCGACATCTATTTTCTTGGAAACGCCGCCTTCACGGTGTAGTGGTATTCCACCGTTGCCTGATACAAAGTGTATTCGTTTTCACCAATGATGAGGCCCTCCGCCACCTGCGACTTGAGCACCTCGCCCACCACCGAGGGCCCGTTGTCGGACTATCTGGCGTGAGCGAGCTGGACAAATCGCCGGTAACAGAACATCGCCCCCAGCCCGGCATCGAAAAGACGACGGTCAACACGACGAACACACCGCGTCTGCTTCTTGGTTCATGGCGATGGGATGGCGATGACGAGCACGGCTACGGAAAGCCCGGACTTTGGTGGACAACCTTGCCACCGACAACTGTCTGCAACACCTTGATGTCGGCGATTTCCTCGTCCGGAATCTGGAAGAAATTACGGTCCAGCACGATCAGATCGGCCAGCTTGCCCACTTCCAGCGAACCCACCTGCCCTTCCTGGCGCAGGGTATAGGCGGCATTCATCGTGGCCGCGCGCAACACGGCGGCGCGCGGCATGCCGGGCGCCGGACCAAGCTTGCCCGCAAACTCGGGGCCGGCTGCCGGCGAGTTGGTGCGGGTGACGCCCACCTTGAGCGCGAACCATTGGTCGAGCGCATCGACCGGCCAGTCGCTGCCGAACACCACACGCGCGCCCGCATCGAGCAGCAGCGACTGCGGCTGCAGGATCGCGTAGCGCTGCGGACCCAGATAATCCTTCAGCCCGGCCACCGTGTCCGGCGCCGGTTTGGCCCACTGGAACGAGAGCACCGCGCTCGCATCGAGCGCGGCAAAGCGGCCGAAGTCGGCCGGGTCGACAATTTCGGCATGCGCCAGCGCCGGGCGGGCATCCTTGCCGGCGGGCGTGGCGCGCAGGGCCTCGATGGCGTCGAGCGTTTCGCGCACCGCGCCGTCACCGTCCACGTGCACGTGGGCATCGATGCCGGCCGTGGCCAGAGCGCCGAGGATGGCTTTCAGCGCGGCGGGCGGGAAATAGGCCGGCGGCCCCTTGCTGTCGCCCGGCACCCAGTGCGGATGCTGCGGCGTGCCACGGTCGACATAGTACGGCGCGACCATGGTGCCGGTCAGGGCCGGCGCGGCGATCACGCCATCCATGTACAGCTTGGCGTGACGCACGCGCATTGACGGGGCGATGCCGTTCTTTTCCTGGTGATAGCGCTTGACCATCTTGAGCACGGAGGCCACCGCGCGCGCCGGATCGGCGCCATCTTCGGTGGCCACTTCGGCGGCGAAATGGGCGCGCGCGCTCAGCTTGCCCTGGCGCTCGATGGCGGCAAAGGCGGTGAAGATTTCCTGGTCGCTGCTGGCGTCGAGAAAACTGGTGACGCCCTGGCGCGCCAGCGCTTGCATGGCAAACGTGGCGGCGGTGATGTTCTCGGCCGGGGTGGTCTTCGGCAGCAGCTTGTCGACCAGGTCCATGGCCGCGTCTTCCAGCAGTCCGGTCGGCTCGCCAAAAGCGTTGCGCGCGATCTTGCCGGTGGCCGGGTTGGGCGTCGAGCGCGTGATGCCGGCCATTTGCAGGCCGCGCGTATTGACCAGATTGGAGTGGCCGAACGAGGAGCGCACCACGATCGGGCGCGCGGTGTTGATGGCGTCGAGCGTGGCGCGGGTGGTTTCCACGCCGGCTGGCAGCATGCTTTGCTGGAACCAGTTGACCACCTGCAGCCATTCCTTGATGCCCTTGGTACGGCTTTCCTTGTCGACGCAAGCCTGGATGCGCGCCTGGAACTGGGGCACGGTCAGCGCTTCGTAGTTCAGATTGCAGCGCAGCAGGCGCTTGCCGCCGGACAGGGGATGGATGTGGGCGTCGATCAGGCCCGGCATGAGCATGCGTCCCTGCAGGTCGATGAGTCGGGTGCCCTTGCCGGCCAGCAGGGCGGCGCCAGTGTTGTCGCCTACGTAGACGATGCGCCCGGCGCGCACCGCCAGGGCTTGCTGCACGCTGTCGCTGGCGTCCACGGTGTAGACGTAGCCGTTGCGGTAGATGGTGTCGGCCATGCCGGACTCTGCGGCCTTGGCCTTGGGCGCGGCCACTGCCGGCGTAGCGCCGCCGAGCAGCAGCGCCAGCACGGCGGCGCAGGCGGCGCCGGCGGCGCGCGCAACAACGGGTTCCAGCACCATCGTGGCGCTGACGGGCAGCGCGCGGGTTTCGGTCATTCTGCATCCCTTTCTGTCGGATTGCGGTAAGTGGCGTTGGCACAGAATACACTTTGCCCGGCGTGTTTCCTATATCTGCCGCTAAACACGGCAGGACGAACGCAACGCAGCCCCTCGCCTATCAGTTGCTTCAAGCTGGGCATGAGCGAGCTCGATGACGAGGACAGGTGCTGCTTGATTTATACCGAGCAGGCTTGCACCGCATAAAATTCCAATAAGAAATCCCTCTTTCCACAAGCTTGATTTCATTGAGGAAATTGTGCGAAAACACATTTTTTTGTGTCCCTGGCGATACGTTCAGAATTTGCTCAAACGACAAAATTTCCGTTGAATATGTATGTCCTGTGAAAGTGCGCCATGTAACGATGGGTTGTTGAGGCAGTTTCTAGCCCGGCACTCAAGAACAAGCACATTCACTCACGGAGAACTGTATGAACTGGAATCACTTGGTTAAAGCAAGCGTCGGTATCGTAGCAGCAGCAGCCTGCCTGGCAGCCCAGGCGGGGTCGAACGGGGTGACTGTCAGCCTGAGTCCCGAAAAATCCTCGCTCGGCAAAGAAGACGATGTCGTCATGCGCGTTACCATCACCAACACCTCGTCCAAGCCGCAATACGTGCTCAAGTGGCACACCCCGTTTGCCGGCGTCGAGGATCATCTGTTCGACGTGACCCGCGACGGCGTGGATGTCCCTTACCAGGGCCGCCATTACAAACGCCCTGCCCCGACCGCCAAGGATTACTACCTGCTCAAGCCGGGCGCCTCGCACACGGCCAAGGTGGAGCTGTCGGCCATGTACGACATGAGCGTGACGGGCGACTACTCGGTGCGCTACCACGCCGCCTCGCTCAACCTGTTCAACTCGACCTCGGACGACGACAACAGCGTGAACGCGCGCCAGGGCGAGCGCGAGATCGGCGAGATCGCCTCGGCGCCGGTATCGCTGTGGATCGATGGCCGCCTCGAGCGCGGCACCGTGGTGGCCGACCCGTTCGAGATCGCTGCCAAGCAACAAGCCGCGGGTCCGGCCGGCGTCTCGTTCGCCAGCTGCAGCTCGTCTCAGCAGACGACGATCAACTCGGCCATGTCGGCCGCCAAGAACATGGCCAACGGCAGCGTCAATTACCTCAACAACGGCCTGCAGGGCACGCGCTACAAGAAATGGTTCGGCGCCTACACCTCGGGACGCTACTCGACGGTCAAATCGCACTTTACCAACATCAAGAACGCGCTCGACAGCAAACCGATCGTGGTCGATTGCAGCTGCAAGGAATCCTACTACGCCTATGTGTACCCGACGCAGCCGTACAAGATCTACGTCTGCAACGCGTTCTGGTCGGCACCAACGACCGGCACGGATTCCAAAGGCGGCACCCTGGTGCACGAGCTGAGCCACTTCAACGTGGTCGCCGCCACCGATGACTGGGCGTACGGCCAGTCGGCCGCCGCCAGCCTGGCGACCAGCAACCCGACGAAAGCCGTCGACAATGCTGATTCGCACGAATATTTCAGCGAAAACACCCCGTCGCTGCCATAAGCAGACGATGGAACAAAAACAGCCTGGCAGCGCAAGCGGCCAGGCTGTTTTTTTATCGTTCCGGAGGTCTGCCGCCTGCTTTTAATTGCTCATTCGAGCTCTGACCCCGATTAACGATTAAGAAATGTTTCGAGTCAGAGCTCCGACCCCGGTTAAGAAAGATTTGGGCGGAGTATTATTCTTCGGCCGGCTGCGCGACATGGGTATGCGTGAACACCGTCGACGCCGGCTTCATCGCCACCGGATTATCCAGCTGCTGTAAGTCAAGCACGTAACTGCCGGTATGGCTGAGCCGGTAGCGGCGCTTGCCTGGGAGGAAGTCATACGCGCCCGTGATGTCGATCGTGTTGCGTAGCACGCCGTTCGGCTCGACCTTGATGTAGTCATCCGGTCCCGGCGGCGCGCGCTTGACCATCGGGCCGATGTAATTGACCGGTGCCGCACTGCCCGCCACGCTGATGTCGAACTCCGGCCCGAACAGTTGCTTGCTCTGGTAGGTGACCTTCCACAGGTAGATCGGCTGCGCCGTCTTGTTGCTCACCGTCAGGGTTACCAGCACCTTGCCGCCGCGCGACGCCACCGCGACTTTTTCGCTCACGCCAACCATCGGGTTATCCTTCGCATAGGCCAGCCCCAGCGCCATGATCATCAACACGCCCGCCAGTGATCGTTTCATCGCCATGCTCCTTGTTCTCGTCAGCCCGGCTGCGGCTCTCGATCGGCGGGGCCGGGTCGCCCGCCTGTGCCGTTCTCAGCCATTGTGCCTCGTTTCGCGCATCAGGCCAGCCCGGTTGAATCAACGGGTCGGAATCTCGGTCGTGGTATCGGGTAGCGCCGACAGGATCGTCACCGCCACGCGCCGGTTGCGCGCGCGGCCTTCGGGCGTGTCGTTCGATGCCACGGCGATGTTGGCGCCGTGCCCCACCACCGTGAGCCGCTCGGCGCCCACGCCGCTGTCGATGAACAGGCGCACCACGCTGCTCGCGCGCACCGCCGACAGTTCCCAGTTCGACGGAAACAGCGCATTCCTGATCGGCGTCGGGTCGGTATGGCCTTCGACATGCACCGCGTGCGGGTCGTCCTTGAGCAGCACCGCCAGCGCGCGCAGGGCCTGGTCCGATTCCGGCGTGAGGGTGGCGTCGCCCGGGTCGAACAGCACGCTGGCATTGATCTCGACGCTCACGCCGCGGCTGTTTTGCGTCACGCGCACCTTGCCTTCCCTGACCAGCGGCGCCAGGGTCGAGGTGAGCTTTTGCGCGAGGCTGGTCAGGCGTTCCTTTTCGCGCCGCATGGCTTCGGCGCGCCGTTTGATGAGCGGGTCGGGCAGCACGATCAGCTGCGGCACATTGCTGCTGGCGACACTGGCCGTGCTCTGGTCCTTGCCGCCGAAAGCGTCGCCCAGCGACACCGAAAACACCTTGTATTTGCCTTCGTTGACGACCGAAATGGCGTACATCACAACGAAAAAGGCGAACAGCAGGGTGATGAAATCGGCGTACGAAATGAGCCAGCGTTCGTGATTTTCGTGCTCGGCTTCGTACTTTTTGCGTGCCATGGTCAGGGCCGCGAGAGCAGGCAGGCGACGCGCTCTTCGATCACGCGCGAGTGGTCGCCGCTGGCGATGTCGTGAAAGACGTCGGTGAGGATTTCGTACTGCGTCACCCGTTCGGCGACGATGGTCTTGAGCTTGTTGGCGATCGGGTAGAAGAACATATTGGCCAGTCCGACGCCATACACGGTCGATACGAAGGCCACCGCGATGCCGCTGCCCAGCTTGGCCGGGTCGCTCAGGTTTTCCATCACGTGGATCAGGCCCAGCACCGCGCCCAGGATGCCGATGGTGGGCGAATAGCCGGCCGCCGACTCCCAGATTTTCACCGCTTGCCGCTCGCCGAATTCGTAGGCCGTCACTTCCATCTCCAGCAGGCTGCGCAGCTTGTCGGGGGCGATGCCGTCGACCACCAGGCGCAAGCCTTTTTGGACGAATTTATCCTTGTTGACGGCCATGTACTTTTCCAGCGAGAGCAGGCCATCGCGCCGCGCATGCAAGCCCCAGACGGCGATTTCGCGCGCCAGCCCGGCACGCTGGCTGGGGGGCGGCGAAAACACCCAGCGCAGCATGCGCACCCCGCGCATGAAGGTCGCCGCTTCGCTTTGCAGCAGCACGGCGCCGGCGGTGCCGATGACGACGATGGCAAACGCCGCCGGCTGCACCAGGGAGGACAGCTTGCCGCCCTCCAGCGCCTGGCCGATCAGCAGGCCTGACAGCGCCAGGAAGATTCCCGCTACGCTGGCCCGGTCCACGCCTGCTCCTTCAAGGACGCCCGCAGGCGCGCGACCGCCTGGGTGTGCAATTGCGACACGCGCGATTCCGATACACCCATGACGGCCCCGATCTCTTTCAGGTTCAGTTCTTCTTCGTAGTACAGGCCCATGAGGATTTTTTCGCGCGGCGGCAAATTGTCGATGGCGTCGATGACGGCATGGCGGAAGTCGCCGTCGAGCAGGCTGCGCAGCGGATCGGCATCGTCCACCGCATAGCGGTCCAGGAAGCTGTCGTTGCCTCCTTCGTTGTCGTGGAAATCTTCGTAGTACACCAGCTGGTGGCCGCCGCCGTCGGTCAGCATGTCCTGGTAGTCGGCCAGGGAGAGCTTGAGGCTCTTGGCGACTTCGGATTCGGTGGGCGGATGGCCGAGCTGTTGCTGCAGGGTGCTCATCGCCGTTTCGATCTTGCGCATGTTCTGGCGCATCGAGCGCGGCAGCCAGTCGCTGCTGCGCAATTCGTCGAGCATGGCGCCGCGGATGCGCAGCACGGCATAGGTCTCGAACTGGGCGCCGTGGGTTTCCTCATAGCGGGTGATGGCGTCGAGCAGGCCGATCATGCCGGCCTGGATCAGGTCGTCCACTTCGACGCTGGGCGGCAGCTTGGCCTTCATGTGGTGGGCGAGGCGCTTCACCAACGGCATGTGCTCCGTCAGTAGATGGTTCTTGTCCGCTTTCCCTTTGACGGTGTACATAGTTATCAGTATGTTTTAAGAACCAAAATGGGAAGTCCCCCCTGTCCTGCCAAGTTGCGGCATGGCCGTCAGGGCAAAGCGCCCCGCCAGCTGGCGAAATGCCACCGACGCGCCGGCCAGCGGGAACGCATCGACCACGGCCCGGCCCAAGCGCGCGGCCCGGTGCAGGTATTCGTCCGCCGGGACCGAGCCCATCGAGGTGAGCTGTACGGCAAGGTAACGACTTGCCGCAGATGACATATTATCGTATACCACCTTCGCTTCCGCTTCGGATGCGCCCGTTACCAGAATTCCGAACGGACGGCGCCCCAACTGTTGCGAAAGTCGCTTGATAAGGGCGTACGCGGCCGTGATCGAGGCGGCGCTGGTGGAGACCTGGACCACGATTTCGGCGCTGTCCATGACCGGCACCGGAAAGGTGTCGTCGTCGCCGAATTCGCCGTCGACGATGACGATGCCGGTCTGCTTGACCAGCACGTCGAAGGTCTTGGCCAGGCGCCGCGCTTCGTCCGGTCCGCCGCGCGCACGCGCCATGCTGACCACGCCGAAGCCCTGCGGCACCTGGTGGATGATCTGGTTCAGCGCGCACTGCTGGCGCGCCACTTGCAGCAGGCTGGCGCGGTCGGCCACGCCTAAGCGCTGGGCCACGCCGTATTCGCGGTCGCAGGCGTCGACGATGAGCACGTCGTTGCCGGCCCGGGCCAGCGAGGCGCCCAGGTTGACCAGCATGGCGCCCTTGTCGTCTTCGGGCGTGGCCGACAGGAAGGTGACGATGCGCGGCTTGGGGCCGGCCAGCATCCGGCGCAGGCCTTCGGCCTGGTCGAAATCGAAGTGATTAGCCAAGGGACACCTCGCGCAGGCTGCGGTCGTTGCGGGCGGTGCTGGTATTGGCCATCACCAGCGGCAGTTCGGCGTCCGAAAACTGGGTGGCGGCGGCATCGCGCTTGAGGCGGAAGGCGCGGTCGACCAGCATGTTGCGGTCGGCCAGGTGCAAGTCTTCCGGCACGCGCTGGCCGTTCGAGACATAGAACAGGTTCAGCTTCTGGCGGATCACGACGTCGAGCACGTTGCCGATCGAGGCCGCTTCGTCGAGTTTGGTCATGATGCAGCCGGCCAGGCCGCTGCCCTGGTAGGCGCGCACCACTTCGTTGAGGGTTTCGTTGGTCGAGGTCGAGTTCAGGCACAGCAGGCGCTTGACGTCGGCGCCGGTCTCGGACAGCATCGCCACCTGTTCGGCCACGTTCTGGTCGCGCTGGGACACGCCCACGGTGTCGATCAGCACGGTGTGCTTGTTGCGCAGTTCTTTCAGGGCGATGCGCAGGTCCGATTCATCCTTGACCGAGTGCACCATCACGCCGAGGATCTTGCCGTAGATGCGCAGCTGTTCGTGGCCGCCGATACGATAGGCGTCGGTGGTGATCAGGGCCAGCTTTTCCGGGCCGTGGCGCATCACGCAGCGCGCGGCCAGCTTGGCGGTGCTGGTGGTCTTGCCCACGCCGGTGGGGCCGACCAGGGCGAACACGCCGCCCTTTTCCAGGATTTCATCTTCGTTCGAGATGGTGCTCAGGTTGCGCGCGAGGACGGTTTTAATCCAGCGCAGGCTGTCGGCGGCATCCTTGCCGGCCGGGAGTTTTTCGATCAGGTAGCGCGACAGGCTGGCCGAGAAACCGGCGGCCAGCATTTCGCGCAGCACGCCGGCTTTTTGCGGCTCGCGCTGCTGGGTGGTGCCCCAGGCGATTTCGGCCAGTTGGCTTTCCATCAAGCCACGCATGGCGCGGATTTCATTCATCATGCCCGACATTTCGGCGCTGGCGCTGTCCTTGGCCTGATTCATGGCTTGCTGCATCATCGACGACATTTGCGAGGCCATCATCGACATGTCGAACGATTCCGGCGCGGCGTAGGCCGGGACTGGCGTGGGCGCGACACGGCGGTTGGCGTAGGTTTCGGGCGGGATCGACAGCGATGGGCGCGGCTGGGCCATCTCGGATTCGTGGGCGGGCGACGAGATCGAGGCGACGTCGTCGCTGGCGAGGGCGAGGATTTCGACCACGCCGTCGACCGGACGGTTGGACAGAATGACGGCGTCGGGCCCGAGCGCTTCGCGTACTTTACGCAGTGCGTCGCGGGATGTTGCAGCCGTAAATTTTTTGACATTCATCGCCAACTCCTGGGGTTCCTGCTGGGTGCGCTCACATGAGGCACTGACAGGATCCATTATTGACGATGCAGTTTGGAAACGATCGAGGGAGAAGGACGGTAAAAGGGGTTCATTTCGGTGGAGCTGCCGCGCACGTTTGATCGGGACAGGATTACCGGCATTCTGCTTGGTCCAGTATGGCGGGATGGATAAGCACAGCTATGTATATATTCTGGCCAGCGCCCGCTATGGCACCTTATATATTGGAGTGACATCGGACCTCGTTCGGCGAGTATGGGAGCACCGCCACGGCGTGGTCGAAGGTTTCACCAAACAGCACAAAATCAGCAGGCTGGTCTGGTACGAAACACACGGCGACATCATGGAGGCCATCAAGCGGGAGAAGCAGCTCAAGAAATGGGAACGTGCCTGGAAGGTGAAGATGATCTCGACGGGCAATGCGACGTGGCGGGATCTGTACGACGATTTCACACCGTGAAAAAGGCCGCAACCCGACTTTGGCCACTGACCGTCAAGCTGTCTCTCCCGCGCAGGCGGGAGCCTATAGCACATCCGCTAAACTGAGGTGCTATGGATTCCCGCCTTCGCGGGAACGACGGGGTATTGTCGGAGCAGGAACGACGAGGGTAATGGTCGGAAGATAGCTCCTTACTGCGCCCCCACCAAACTGGTCACATGAATCGTCTTGGTCTCCGGAATCTCATTGTGCGACAGCACCTTTAGCTGCGGCAATGCCCGGCGCAGGAAACGCGACAGCATCGCCCGCAAGGGACCCGGCACCAGCAGCACCGGCGTCAAGCCCATCTGTTCCTGCTGCGCCGCGGCCGCGCCGGCCTGCTGCGCAATCGTATCGGCCAGGCCAGGCTCGATCCCGGCGCCATCCCCGTTGGTCCCCAGCGCCTGCATCAACAGCCGCTCAAGCCGGTTATCCAGGGTCATCACCGACAATTCATTCGTGCCCGGGAACAACTGCTGCACAATCGCACGTCCCAGCGCAATCCTTACCACGGCGGTCAGGTCGGCCGGATCCTGGGTTTGCGGGGCATATTCGGCCAGGGTTTCGATCACGGTGCGCATATCACGGATGTGCACGCCTTCGACCAGCAAATTCTGCAACACTTTCTGCAAGGTCGACAGCGACACCAGCTTCGGCACCAGGTCTTCCACCAGCTTCGGCGCTTCCTTGGCCAGATGATCGAGCAGCGCCTGCACTTCGGCCCGGCCCAGCAACTCCGACGCGTGCGTCGTGATCAAATGATTCAGGTGCGTTGCCACCACTGTACCGGCATCGACCACGGTATAACCCATGCTCTGCGCTTCATCGCGCAGCCCGGCATCGATCCACACCGCAGGCAAGCCGAACGCCGGATCGGTAGTCACCAGGCCAGGCAGGTTACCGCTGGCCATGCCCGGATTGATCGCCAGAAACTGTCCGTTCATCGACTCGCCGCTACCGACTTCCACACCCTTGAGCGTGATGCGGTAGGCCGACGGTTTCAGCTCCAGGTTGTCGCGGATGTGTACCGGTGGCGCCAGGAAACCGACTTCCTGCGCGAACTTCTTGCGGATACCTTTGATGCGCTTGAGCAGCTCGCCGCCCTGGGTCTTGTCGACCAGCGGAATCAGGCGATACCCGACTTCCAGCCCCAGCGTATCGACCGGCATGATGTCTTGCCAGCTGGCTTCTTCCTGCTCGGGCGCGGCAACCGGCGGCGGCGCTTCGACTTCTTCCGGCGGCGGGGCCTTGGCCTTCTTGTTGACCATATACGCACTGCCCGCCAGCGCGCCGGCCAGCAGCAGGAAGACCAGGTTCGGCATGCCAGGAATCAAGCCCATGCCGCCAATGATCGCGGCGGTGATATACAGCACTTCCGGCTTGGCGAACAACTGATGCACCAGCTGGGTACCGATGTCCTGGTCGCTGGCAACGCGCGACACCACGATACCGGCAGCCGTCGAGATGATCAGCGATGGAATCTGCGCCACCAGACCGTCACCGATGGCCAGCAGGGTGTAGGTCTTGGCCGCTTCGCCGAAGGCCATGTCGTGTTGCAAGATACCAACCAGCAATCCACCGACCACGTTGATGACGGTCACCATGATGCCGGCCACGGCATCGCCGCGCACGTATTTGCTGGCACCGTCCATCGCGCCGTAGAACTCGGCTTCCTGGGCAACTTCGGTACGGCGGCGGCGCGCTTCGTCTTCGGCGATCAGGCCGGCGTTGAGGTCGGCGTCAATCGCCATCTGTTTACCCGGCATCGCGTCCAGGGCGAAACGGGCGCCCACTTCGGCGATACGGCCGGCACCCTTGGTGACGACGGTAAAGTTAATGATGGTCAGAATGATAAACACGACGATACCGACCGTGTAGTTGCCGCCGATCAGGAAGTGACCGAAGGCTTCGATCACCTTGCCGGCCGCGGCGCCGCCGGTGTGGCCTTCGGTCAGCACGATACGGGTCGAGGCCACGTTGAGCGACAGGCGCAGCATGGTCGACACCAGCAGGATGGTCGGGAAGGCCATGAAGTCGAGCGGCTTGACCGTGTACAGGCTGGTCAGCAGCACGATGACCGACAGGGCGATGTTGAAACTGAAGAACACGTCCAGCACGAAGGCCGGCAGCGGCAGGATCATCATCATCAGCAGCATGATGATGATGACCGGCGCCGCGAGGGCGTTGCCGCCGCCTTTCATTGCACTTAACCACGACGGCATGTTCAGGCGATTCATGGTGTGGCTCCGTTCTTCGGTTCAGGTTTGGTTTGCGATGCCGGGTCATGCGGGTCGAGCTCGGGTGGTACGCGCAGCTTGCTCGGACGGTCGGGGTAGGTTCCGCCATCCTTCTTGTAGGCGCGCAGCTGGAACACATATGCCAGCACTTCCGCTACCGCCGAGTACAGCGCTTCCGGAATCTCGTCGCCGATCTCGGTGTGCTTGTGCAGCGCACGGGCCAGGGCCGGTGCTTCCAGCAGGGCCACATTGTTTTCCTTGGCCAGTTCGCGGATGCGGGCCGCCACTTCATCGCTACCCTTGGCCACCACACGCGGGGCGCCGCGCTGCCCATCGGCGTACTTGAGCGCCACCGCGTAGTGGGTCGGGTTGGTGACCACCACGTCGGCGGTCGGTACGTCGGCCATCATGCGGCGTTGCGACATCTCGCGCTGCATCTGGCGAATCTTGCCCTTGATCTGGGGATTGCCGTCCGACTCTTTCGACTCCTGGATCATTTCCTGGCGCGTCATCTTGAGCTTGTTCGCGTAGTGCCAGATCTGGTACGGGCCGTCGATCGCGGCCACGATGCCCAGGCCGCCGACGATGTACAGAAACGCCGAACCGATCAGGTCGACCATGTGGGCGCTGCCGCTTTTCAGTGGCTCGACGGCCAGGCCGATGACGGCGTCTTTCTGGCTCATCACGACCATCCAGGCGATGGTGCCGACCACGATGGTCTTGGCGATCGCCTTGAGCAATTCGACCAGCGCGTTGGTGGACACCATGTTGGTCAGGCCACGCACGGGGTTGAGCTTGCTGAATTTGGGCATGAACGACTTGCTGCTGAACAGCCAGCCGCCGATCAGCAGGGGCGAAGCGAGCGCCACGATCATGACGGCGATGGCCAGCGGCAGGCAGGCCAGCATGACCTGGGCGATATCGCTGGCCACGCGCAGGATCATGGCGTTGGGGTTGAAGATTTGCTCGCGGTCCATGGACAGGCCGGACACCATGGTCGCGTTGAGCTGGCGCACGATGCCGGCGCCGAAGAACCACAGGCTGCAGCCGGCCGTCATCAGGACAGTAAACGTCGCCACTTCACGCGATCGGGGCACGTCGCCTTCTTCGCGCGCCTGCTCCAATCGCTTGGGTGACGCTGCTTCTGTCTTTTCTGCGTCGCTACTGTCTGACATGCCAGGCTCCCGTTAACAGATGCCATTATTCGCGAAATTGCTCTGGAACTATCCAGCGATTAAGGCGGCAAACAGGGCTCAATTCGGACAGTGGCAGGCGAACGGGGGTGTAGCGCGAGCTCTCGTATAATTAAAAATTATCAACTTCTACACGAACATCATGAATTCGCTGGTTCCGCCCGATCCCCAAGAGCCGTTTGTCGCGGCCGACCTCAAGGAGGATGGCGACTTTTCCGACATGCTCAGCGAGCAGCGCATTCTGTTGCCCGGGGCGCAGATGTTGACGGCGTTTCTGATCATCCTGCCATTCAACGGCGGTTTCCGCCAGATCGTGCAGACCGAGAAAATGGTGTTCCTGGCAACCTTCGTGCTGGCGTTGACGAGTTTGGTGTTGTTGAGTGCACCAGCCATTCAGCACCGCCTGATGCGGCCCTTGAACGACCGCGCGCGCTTCAAGCGGGTAGCGACGCGGCAGATCGTGGCGGGGGCATTTACCCTGGGGGTGGCTTTGATACTGGCGACCAATCTGGTGATTTCGGAAGTCTTCGGCAGCGTTGTGGGGATGGTGACGGCGGGCGGGATCGCCACCTTTATCCTATCCATATGGTGGCTGTTGCCGGCTTATCTGAAGCGAATGCACGGCTACTAGACACTGTTCGCCGTCGTTCCCGACCCGCGCCGTCACGGCGCGGGAAGGACAGGCGTCAGCGGCTCTTCTTCGCCTCGGCCTGCTTGACCGTCTGCTCGATCGCGCCAAAAATCGACTTTCCTGCCCCATCGTGCATCTCGATCCTGATCGTGTCGCCAAACAGCATGAAGGGCGTGCTAGCGACGCCATCGGCGATCATCTCCAGCGCGCGTTTTTCGGCGATGCACGAATAGCCGCGCTTGGCATCCTTGTTCGACACCGTGCCGGAACCGACGATCGTGCCCGCCCGCACATTGCGGGTTTTGCACAAATGTGCCAGCAGTTGCGCGAAGTTGAATACCATATCGACACCGGCATGCGGCTGCCCGACCAGCTTGCCATTCCAGGTCGAACGCAGCGGCAGGTGCACCTTCGCATCCTGCCAGTGCTCGCCCAGCTCATCGGGCGTGACTGCCACCGGCGAGAACGAGGACGCTGGCTTGGACTGCAAAAACCCGAAGCCTTTGGCCAGCTCGGCCGGAATCAGGTTGCGCAGCGAGACGTCGTTCACCAGCATGAGCAACCTGATCTGTTGAAACGCCTGGTCCGGCGTGCTGCCCATCGGCACGTCGCCGGTGATCACGGCCACCTCGGCCTCGAAATCGATGCCCCACTCCTCGTGCGCCAGGACGATCTCGTCCGTCGGCCCCAGGAAATCGTCGCTGCCGCCCTGGTACATCAGCGGATCTTCCCAGAACGAGGCCGGCATGTCGGCATTGCGCGCCTTGCGCACCAGCTCGACGTGATTGACGTACGCCGAGCCGTCAGCCCACTGAAACGCGCGCGGCAGCGGCGCCATGCATGTGGCGGGATCGAAATCGACGCTGCGCGATGTCCGGCCGCTGTTGAGCATCTGGTACATATCGCTCAGCTGGGGCGAGATGAATGCCCAGTCGTCCAGCGCCGCCTGCAGGGTGGGCGCGATGCCGTCGGCCAGGTGCGCCGTTTTCAGGTCGCGCGAGACGACTGCCAGCTGGCCGTCGCGACTACCATCCTTGAGTGTGGCTAATTTCATGATCTTATCCGGCGCGCGCGTTCAACCCGGCACCAGCAAGTCCAGCCTGGCCTGATCCAGATAGCACCACTCGCCTTCGGCCAGGCCGAGCGACGCCAGCGTCAGCTGGCCGATGGCGGACCGGTGCAGCGCGCTGCAATGATTTCCGGCCGCGGCCAGCATGCGTTTGACCTGGTGGTACTTGCCTTGTTCCAGCACGATTTCGAGCTGGTGCTCGCCGCGCTGGACGCAGCTCAGGGCCGCCAGCGGCGCCGGCTCGTCGTGCAGTTTGACGCCGGACAGGAGTTGCGCAATCAGTTCAGGCGTGACGGGGTCCTGCGTGGTGGCCTGATATATCTTGGGGATGTGCCGCTTCGGCGACGATTGGGTGTGGATAAACGGGCCATCGTCCGACATCAGCAACATGCCGGTGGTGTCGTGATCGAGCCGGCCCACCGGCTGCACGTCGCGCCAGGTGAATTGTTCGGGCAGCAAGGTCAGCACGCCGGGGTGATGGCTCGGCTTGCGCGAACACTCGACATTGACGGGTTTGTGCAGCGCAATATACACATGTTCGCGGTAAACCCATTCATCGTCGAAGATCGTCATGACCAGCCCATCGGTGTCGATGGCGGTCTTGTAGTCGGTGTAGGGGGCGCCATTGATGACGACTTCGCCGTCTTCAATGAGGGCGCGGCAATATTTGCGTGTGCCGAAGCCCTGCGATTGCAGGATGCGGTCCAGGGATAATTTACTCATGGGCGAGACTTTACCAGATGCGCGTTTGACCGGATAGGAATGCTCCTAGCGCTTTGTAGGATTAAGACCCGATAGATGGCGTGTTAAGGAAGAGCCTTTACGCATCTTTGACACAGATCAAGAATGGCAAGAGCCTGATTGTTAAACTGAAACCTCAGTAGGAATCGGCCTAACGCTACCTGCGAATGCTTACGGTAACACTAGGGCAATTGAACCGGACAAACATGATGAGGACCAGGATGCGCACCATTACTTCCGCCGCCACGCAAATGAACACCGCCGACTTCCTGGAATCGGCCGCCGACAATCTTCCCGACAATCCGCTGGCCCAGTCGGCGCTGGAGACGACGCGTGACGCGATAGCGCGCTGGACCGGCGGCATCCATCTGCCGCGCATGCTGGTGCCGGGCATGGTGCGCGTGTCGCCGCAGGCGCGCTGGTATGCGCAGGCCAACAATGGCTTTCAGGAATGGCTCAGCCAGGGTGGTTTCGCGCAGGGCTACGATGGCGATACGGTGCAAGTCAACAACACCGATTGCGCCGGCCAAGCTGTCCTGGACATCGACTGCGCAGAACACAACGTGGAACGCCTGCGCATGGTCGACGCCGACAGCAGCGATGCCTGCATCGACTGATCGCGTCCCCGGACTGTCGCCGGCGCCCTTGCGCGCGCCGGCAAGGTCCCGCTCCGGCAAGCCTGCGCTCCGGTCCTGATGCGGAGTCGTCATTGTTGCAACTTTGCGACGACGGATCAAGCGCTCCCGGCCTTCCGGCACGGGATGAGCAGGCATCGCAGGCCTCAATATCCCTCGCGCGTCACCAGTACCCGGTCGATCAGGCCGTATTGCGCCCCGTCGGCGGCCGACATGTAATTGTCGCGGTCCGAATCCTTTTCAATTTGCGCCAGCGTTTGTCCGGTGCGTTCGGCATAGATGGTATTGAGGCGGTGACGCAGGTACAGCACTTCGCGCGCCTGGATTTCGATGTCGGCGGCCACGCCCTGCGAGCCGCCATGCGGCTGGTGCATCATGAGGCGGGCATTGGGCAAGGCGTAACGCTTGCCGATGGCACCGGCCGCCAGCAGGAATGAACCCATGCTGGCGGCGAAACCGGTGCACAGGGTCGACACGTCCGGTTTGATGAACTGCATCGTGTCGTAGACCGCCATGCCGGCATACACCGAGCCGCCCGGCGAATTGATGTAGAGCGAAATATCCTTGTCGGGATTGTCCGATTCCAGGAACAGCAATTGGGCGACGATCAGGTTGGCCGATTGCTCGGTCACTTCGCCGACCAGGAAAATCACGCGCTCTTTCAGCAGGCGCGAGTAAATATCGAAGGCGCGCTCGCCGCGTCCTGTCTGTTCGATAACGGTGGGCACCAGGCCCAGCCCCATTGGAAAATTCGAAGTCATAAGCGTTCTTTCGCGGTAGAGTTGAATCGCTGAGTCGATTCTGCCCGCTTGACGCATGCGGCCCGGCGCCATGTGACATCGAAAAAAAATATCGCCGGCGTGTCACATCCGGGCAGTGCCGGGCGTCATGTGGTACCCGCACCCTCACAGGAGATTCCCGATGCCGCGCACCACCGATACCGACGGTGCCTTGTTCGAACAGCTTCGGCCGCGCCTGACAGCGATCAGCCGCCGCATCGTCGGCAGCGAGGCGGAAGCCGAGGACATCGTGCAGGACTGTTTTCTCAAGTGGCAAGGTGCCGAACAGGCGGCGTTGGCCACGCCGGCGGCCTGGCTGACCACCGTCGTGCAGCACCAGTCGATCGACTGCCTGCGCAAGCGCGCCCGCGATATGCTGGCCGCGCGTACCGCCCTGGAACTGGTGCCCGATGTGCCGCCCGCGCCGCCGGAGGATGGCTTGCTGCGGCGCGCCGAACTGGGTGAAGCGCTGGCGCGCCTGCTGTCATGCCTGTCGCCGTCCGAGCGGCTGGCATTGATCCTGCATGAAGTTTTTGAACGCGAACATGCCGACATTGCGGCGGCGCTCGGCACCACTACCGTGAATGCACGCCAATACCTGGCGCGCGCGCGGCGGCGCTTGCGTGACGACGACGACGCGGCGCCGGCCAGCGAAAAACTCTGCCGCGAGCTGGTACGCCGCTTCCAGGCCGCGATCAACGGCATGGACGTGGCGGCGATGGTGACCCTGCTCGGTGAGGAGCAGCCGGTATCGGTGCACCCATCCCCTCGCCTGCGGATCCGTGCCGGCGCATGTGCCAACGATGCGTCGTACGGCGCCGTGCTGGCGGCCTAGGGTCAAGGCGCCGCGCGTCCCCGGAAAATGCATCCGGCATGGCCGGCCATTCTGCGCGACGGTGCGGCGCGCGCAAGTGGCCGAACATTATTCATCGACGGCGATATCCAACCGGTACGGCCAGGCGATCGCCGACCGACAAGATGGCGCAATAAACAATGGTGGAATAAACAATGGCGGGAATAACATCGGCTGGATGGAAAACGGCGGCTTCACGCCGCCGCTTCCACGTCCCGGTGAGAGGACTTCATGCGAGGAATTGTAATTCTCTCTATGCCGCATCATGATGCGGTTAGTAGTTCATTTCAAACAATATGCTGCCAACACAGGGTGTACTTTTTATATCGGCCTCCCTTGGAAAGAACTACAGGTCTAATATAGGACACCTGCCCGAACTTACAAGGAAAATATTCGCCTCGCGATATTAATGCAACGCCGGCCGTGCCGCTGGCCCCAGGGTTTTGACCATTCCCGCCCCCACTGACGCACCGAATTTCTTCAGCACCCGTTCCGGCAAACCTTCGTGCGCCGTGTAGTCGACAATATCCTCGGCCTTGACCACATCGCGCGCCGTCGTCTCGACCGTGCCGAAGCCGTCGGCCAGGCCCATATCGACCGCCTTGGCGCCGCTCCAGAACAGGCCCGAGAAGGTCTCCGGCGTCTCTTTCAGGCGCTTGCCGCGGCCGGTCCTTACCACGGCGATGAATTGCTGGTGGATTTCGTTGAGCATGGCCTGGCCATGCGCCTTGTGCTTGTCCGATTGCGGACTGAAAGGATCGAGGAATCCCTTGTTTTCGCCGGCCGTGAGCAAACGCCGCTCGACCCCGAGTTTTTCCATCGTGCCGGTAAAGCCGAAACCGTCCATCAGCACGCCGACCGATCCGACAATGCTGGCCTTATTCACAAAGATCTTGTCGGCGGCAGCGGCAATATAATAGCCGCCGGAGGCGCAGATTTCATCGACCACCACATATACCGGCTTGGTCGGATAGGCCTGTTTCAGGCGCAGGATCTCATCGACGATATTGCCCGCCTGGACCGGACTGCCGCCCGGGCTGTTAATGCGCAGGACCACCGCCACCGAGCCGGCATCGGCAAATGCCTTGTTCAATGAAGGGATGACCACATCGGCCGAGCCGCTTCCTTCCGACTCGATGCTGCCGTCGATTTCAATGAGCGCGGTATGCCGCCCCAGCGTTTCCATGTCGGAACCGCTGAAATCGAAATCGAAAAACGCCCACAGCGCGAAAAACGCCAGCCCGAGGAAGGTCAGCTTGAAAAAAATTCCCCAGCGGCGCGTGGCGCGCTGTTCGCGCACGGTGGCAAAAACCAGCTTTTCCAGGGTGTCGCGTTCCCAGTTGCCGGTGGTCGGTGCCGCTGCCAGCACTGTTTCCTTGGAATCGCCGAAAGTGTTGTCGCTCATAAATCGCTTTACATAATAGAGTGTCGGTACTGCTTGCTCAAGCCGCGGGCGGCTTGATGAACTCGTCGGGTTGCCAGTAAATCTGCCCATCCTCCTCGCGCACGCCGATTGGGCGCAGGCGGCCGCCCTTGCACGGTCCACCCGCGCAAAAGCCGCTTTCCGGTACATAGATGGCGCCGTGGGTGGAGCACATCAGGTACAGGCCGCTTGACTCGAAGAATTCGCCTTCGGCCCAGTCCAGCTCGATGGGCACATGGGCGCAGCGGTTCAGGTAGGCGTACACCGTGCCTTTGTGACGCACCACGAAACCGGTAGCCTTGTCGCCGAAGGCGCTGACGCCAAAACGCACGCCGCGTCCGCCTTCGAGCACTTGCTCCGAACCGCAGACCAGCACGCCGTCAGTCTGGTCCGCCATCATGCGTTCTCGCTCAGCCAGGTGCGCAGCTGGGCCACGGTTTCGGCTGAGTAGATAGGATTGCAGGCGCTCAGCTGCTCGTGCGGATGGGCACCATACTGCACGGCGATCCCAGCCGCACCGGCGTTATTCGCCATCAGCAGGTCGTGCGTGGTGTCGCCGATCATCACGGTGCGCTTCAGATCCTGCCCCAGTTCGCGGGTCAGTTCCTGCAGCATGGCCGGATGCGGCTTGGAGAATGTCTCATCGGCGCAACGGGTGGCGTCGAACTGCGACAGTAGCCCGACCGCGTTGAGCGACCTGTTCAAGCCAACGCGGCTCTTGCCGGTGGCCACCGCCAAGAAGTAAGCTTCCTGCGACAGTTCGGTCAACATCTCGCGAACGCCGTCGAACAGCACCAGTTCGTGGTCTTTCGACAGAAAATGAAAACGGTAACGCTCGACCATGCGCGGAAAAAAAGCGGGGTCGATATTCGGCATCACGGCCTGCATCGCTTCGTGCAAGCCCAGGCCGATCACGTGCGAAGCGGCATCGTCGCGCGGGATCGGCAAGCCGAGGTCCCTGGCGGCGGCCTGGATGCACTTGACGATGGTGGACGTGCTGTCCATCAAGGTGCCATCCCAGTCGAAAACGATCAGATCAAATTGCTTACGTGCCATGTATTGCGGCCGCTTGTGGCGGCCGGCTCCTTCCAGGATTGTTCAACGCGGACTATTCTCGTGAGACTAGCGCGGTGCTGTGTTCAGCGGTTTCCCCAAGCTTACCAAGAAACGTTCGCACTCTGCTGGCAACGGTGCATTTATCGTCACATCCTTGCCGGTTTCAGGATGGGTAAACGTAATCTGGTGCGCGTGCAGGAACATCCGCTTGAGCGCGCCGCGCGTGGCGTCGGCTTTGAGCAGGACGCGGTTTAACGCAAAATCGCCGTACTTGTCATCGCCAATGATGGGAAAGCCCGACGAAGCCAGATGAACGCGAATCTGGTGGGTACGCCCGGTTTTCAGCTCGGCTTCGAGAAGGGCGAACTTGTCGAACTTGCGCAGCAGGCTGAACACGGTATGCGACTCCATGCCGCCGGCCTGCACGCAGACGCGGCGTTCGCCATCGGCCGTGGTGAACTTGTGCAGCGGCAGCTTGATGTGCTGGCGCGCGTTTTTCCAGTCGCCGTACACCATGGTGAGATAGCGCTTGTCGGTCAGGCCGTCGCGCATCTGCTCGTGCAGATTGGTCAGGGCCGAGCGTTTTTTCGCCAGCAGCAGCAGGCCGGACGTTTCGCGGTCGAGCCGGTGCACCAGTTCCAGGAACTTGGCGTCCGGCCGGGCCGCGCGCAACTGTTCGATCACGCCGTAGGACACGCCCGAGCCGCCGTGCACCGCCACGCCGCAAGGCTTGTCGATGATGAGCAGGTGCGCGTCCTCGAACAGGATCGGGAATTCCGCGCCCGGCACCACGGCGGTCGATTTCTCGGCCACGCGCACCGGCGGAATGCGCACCACATCGCCGCTTTCGAGCCGGTACAACTGGTCGATACGGCCCTTGTTGACCCGTACCTCGCCCGAGCGCAGGATACGGTAAATATGGCTTTTCGGAACGCCCTTACAGACCCGCAACAAGTAGTTGTCGATCCGCTGTCCGGCTTCCTCTTCGGTAATTGTGACAAATTGGGCTTGAACGGGGGCCTGTGATGAAGGGGGAACAACATCGTTTTGCATCTTCATTTGCTCTGTCTTCCCAGAAATTCTCTCTAAGTCCTTCATTTTGAATATATAATCGACAGGCGGCGGTCAAACCTCTGCTGGTGTAAGAATTAAAACGATATTTTACACAGGGGCGTCTCCATCGGCCCCGCCAAATTGCAAATTCGATGGAAAAAATGTGTACGCACATCCCGGCGCGAATCAAGGTTGCACCGTTGTTGTAATCGGATAACGCGCAAGGCTGCGGAATGGATTGTTTGGAATTGTAAGGATAAGTACTGGCAAGCTGTCCCTCGGGGCCAGCTCGCCGGATGATGGCGTCGATAACGCTTGTCGTTTTCGCCCGACCCGATGTAAGCCTCATCCTGAAGGCTTGAGAATAAGGGCTGGTGTTTAAGCCTGGTATCGAAGTCTTAGTATGTTCGCTGGCTACGGTTTGGCTCACTGATTTGCTCACCGCCTGGCTTTGTCTGTGCCCCGATCACACCGGGGCTGCTTCAGCTAAGTTGCAGGTGATGCGTGCACTCGGCATGTCGATCGACCCCACCGCGCCCTGTCGCGGCCGTAACGCTTTGCGTTGCTGCGCCGTGCGAAAAGGCATACCCACCCTCCACTTCCCTTCCCGCGTACATCCCTGTACTTTTCGCCGCCCCGCGCCCAGCGCTGAGCGGCACTAGAACGGCCCCCGGGTCGCGGAGTCAATAAAAATGAAACGCATGTTGTTTAACGCTACGCAGCAGGAAGAACTGCGCGTAGCGATTGTCGACGGTCAGAAACTGATCGACATCGATATCGAAACCGCTGGTCGCGAACAGCGCAAGTCGAATATCTACAAGGGCGTGATTACCCGGATCGAACCGTCGCTCGAAGCCTGCTTCGTCAGCTACGGCGAAGACCGCCACGGTTTCCTGCCATTCAAGGAAGTGGCCCGCACCTATTTCCGCGAAGGCGTCGATGTCCGTACCGCTTCGGTCAAGGAAGCGCTGCGCGAAGGCCAGGAAATCATGGTCCAGGTCGAGAAAGAAGAACGCGGCAACAAGGGCGCCGCCCTGACCTCCTTCGTTTCCCTGGCCGGCCGTTATCTGGTCCTGATGCCGAATAACCCGCGTGGCGGCGGTGTTTCGCGCCGGGTCGAAGGCGAAGAACGCCAGGAACTGCGCGAAACGATGGACAAGCTGGACCTGCCGCAGGGTATGTCGGTCATCGCCCGCACCGCCGGCATCGGCCGCAATGTCGAAGAACTGCAGTGGGACTTGAATTACCTGATGCAACTGTGGCGCGCGATCGAAGGCGCCGGCAAGTCGGCCAGCGGCGCCTTCCTGATCTACCAGGAATCGTCGCTCGTGATCCGCGCGATCCGCGACTACTTCCAGCCTGATATCGGCGAGATCCTGATCGATACCGACGATATCTACGAACAAGCGCACCAGTTCATGCGCCACGTGATGCCCGACATGATCCACCGGGTCAAGCGTTACAGCGACGACGTACCGCTGTTTTCGCGCTTCCAGATCGAACACCAGATTGAAACCGCGTATTCCCGCACGGTACCATTGCCGTCCGGCGGCGCCATCGTCATCGACCACACCGAAGCGCTCGTTTCCGTCGACGTCAACTCGGCCCGCGCCACGCGCGGCTCCGACATCGAAACCACCGCATTCAATACCAACTGCGAAGCCGCCGAAGAAGTAGCACGCCAGCTGCGCCTGCGCGACCTTGGCGGCCTGATCGTCATCGACTTCATCGACATGGAAGTGGCGAAGAACCAGCGCGAAGTCGAAACGCGCCTGAAAGACGCCCTGCACCATGACCGTGCACGCGTTCAGATGGGCAAGATTTCCCGTTTCGGCCTGATGGAACTGTCGCGCCAGCGCCTGCGCCCTTCGCTGTCGGAAGGCTCGCACGTGACCTGCCCGCGCTGCTCCGGCACCGGCCACATCCGCGATACCGAATCGTCCGCCCTGCAGGTGCTGCGCATCATCCAGGAAGAAGCGATGAAGGAAAACTCGGCCACCATCCACGTGCAGGTTCCCGTGGACGTTGCCGCTTTCCTGCTCAATGAAAAGCGTGGCGAAGTGCTCAAGATCGAGAACCGCCACCGCATCAGCGTGATCCTGATTCCGAACAAGCATCTGGACACGCCGCATTACAAGCTCGAACGCATCAAGCACGACGATCCGCGCCTCGAAGACAGCCAGGCCAGCTACAACCTGGCCGAAGAAGCTGAAACCGACATGGCTTACAGCAAGCGCCAGAAGGAAGAAGTCAAGCCGCGCCAGGAAGCCGTCGTCAAGACCATCACCCCGGACCAGCCTGCGCCAATGGTGGACCGCTCCGAAGTGCTCAAGCCGGTCGCCCCGCCAGTCCAGGCACCGGTATTGACCGCGCCCGAGGAAGAAGGCTTCCTGGCCAAGATCATGGGCTTCTTCTTCAAGAAGGAAGCGCCCGTCATCGTCGCTCCCGCACCCGTGGCCCCGATCAAGCCGGCGGCAGCGCCTGCCGGCCGCGAAGACCGCAACGGCCGTGGCCCGCGTGCCCGCACCCGTGGCGGCAAGCCGGACGGCCGTCCTGAGCGCGAGCCGGGCAAGCCAGCCGCACTGGAAGACGCCGGCAAGCCGGGCGACGCCGACAAGGCCGCCCGTCCGCCGCGTCCTCCACGCCCACCGCGCGAGCCGCGTGAAGCGCAGGTCGACGCCGCCGGCGCGCCAGTGGCGCCGCGCGCCGAACGTGCGGAACGCCCGGAGCGTGGCGAGCGTCCGGAACGTGGCGAGCGCACTGAGCGCACCCCGCGTCCACCGCGCGAACGCGCCGACTACCGCACCCCGGTAGCCGAAGCGAAGACCGACGAACTGGCGGTTTCGCCGGTCGTGGCCGCCGCAGCAGTGGTTAATGTCACCGTGCCGCAAGGCGATGACGAAGCCGCCGTGCCGAAAATGATCACCACGATCGGCCCGAACGGTGAAGAAATCGAAGTCGAAGCCGGTGGCGATGAGCCGCGCCGTCGCCGTCGTCGTGGCGGTCGCAACCGCAATCGCCGCGACCGCGACCAGGCCGAGGGCATGGAAGGCGAAGACGGCGACGTTGTCAACGAAGCCAGCTTCACCGTCGAACCAGCGCCAGCGGATGCACCGTCGTCCTTCGAAAAAGCAGCAGTGCCAGTATTCGCCGCAGCCGAGCCGGTTGTCGCCGAGGCAGCACCAGTGGAAGCTGCGCAAGCTGAAGCGGAAGCCGCATCTGAGCCAGTGTCGGAATACATAGTGGCACCGGCACCAGTGGAAGCACCAGCGCCTGCGCCAGTCGAAGCCGCACCAGCCCCGGCCCCGGTAATGGAAGCGGCACCCGCACCTGCCGAGCCAGCTCCAGTGGCCGAGGTCGTTGCCGCAGCACCAGCCGAAGCAGCGCCCGACGTTGCTCCAGCCGTTGCTCCAGCCGTTGCTCCAGCCGTTGCTCCAGTAGTTGCTCCGGTACGCGAAGAAATCGTGCCAGCAACCATGTTCACCCCGGCCGATCCGGTTGCGGAGGAAGCTGCGGAAGCGGTTGCCGAAGCAGCGGCAGCCGAAACGACGGCTGCTGATGCAGCGGCTACCGAAGCAATGGCTGCACCAGTGGCTGCCGAAGCAGCGCCGGCACCAGCACCTGTCGCAGCACCTGCGCCGGCCCCTGTCGCGCCACCAGCGCCAGTTACAGCAGCGCCAGTTACAGCAGCGCCGGTTGCCCCAGCACCAGTTGCAGCGACGCCGGTTGCCGACCTCTCCGAGATCCTCGGTTCGGCCGGCCTGACCCTGGCAGCCACCGATCCTGAAAAGCTGCGTGCAGCCCAGGAAGCGGCCGCCAATGCAGCGCCACCGGTGCGCGTGCCACGCGAGCGCAAGCCGCTGCCGCCGCAAGTCGATGAGCCGCTGGTCCAGGTGGACACCAGCCGCCAGTAATCAAGGCGCAACAAAAAAAGGGGAAGCTGAGGCTTCCCCTTTTTTACGTTAAAAACCAGCGTCTTTTCTTTGAACCTGAGTGAACGATGACCCTTCCAGCCGATATTGCTCCCGCTCCCGTCACCCTGCGCATGGCTTTCTGGTACTGGCTCAAGCTCGGCTTCATCAGCTTTGGCGGGCCGGCCGGGCAGATCGCGCTGATGCACACCGAACTGGTCGAGCGGCGCCGCTGGATTTCCGAACAGCGCTTCCTGCACGCGCTGAACTACTGCATGCTGCTCCCCGGCCCGGAAGCGACCCAACTTGCCATCTATATCGGCTGGCTGTTGCACAAGACCCGCGGCGGCATCCTGGCCGGACTGCTGTTCTTCCTGCCCTCGCTGCTGATCCTGATCGTGCTGTCGTGGATTTACATGGCCTACGGCACCCTGCCCGTGGTCGCCGGTATCCTGTACGGCATCAAGCCCGCGGTGGTGGCCGTGGTGCTGGCCGCCGCCTGGCGCATCGGCTCGCGCACGCTGAAGAACCGCACCTTGCTGGCGATTGCCGTCGCCGCCTTCCTCGCCATCGCGCTGGGCGAGCTGCCGTTTCCGCTGATCGTGCTGGTGGCAGCTACCATCGGTTTCGTCGGCGGCCGGCTGCTGCCGGCGCAGTTCCAGGTGGGCGGCCAGCACCCGGACAGCCGCGCCTCGTACGGCATCGCGCTCATCGACGACAACACCCCCACGCCGGCCCACGCCCGCTTTACCTGGCCGCGCCTGGCGCGCGTGGCCCTCGGCGGCCTGGCCCTGGGCGCCGGCGTGTGGCTGCTGCTGGCGTGGCGCTACGGCGCGGCGGGCGCGCTGGCCCAGATGGGCTGGTTCTTCACCAAGGCCGCCTTGATGACTTTTGGGGGCGCCTACGCCGTGCTGCCCTATGTCTACCAGGGCGGCGTGGAGCACTATCAATGGCTTACCGCGCCCCAGATGATCGATGGCCTGGCGCTGGGCGAAACCACGCCCGGCCCCCTGATCATGATCGTCGCCTTCGTCGGCTTCGTGGGCGCCTGGAGCCACGCCATTTTCGGCCCCGGCAGCGTGCTGCTGGCCGGCGTAGCCGGCGCTTGCGTGGCCACCTTCTTCACCTTCCTGCCCTCGTTCATGTTCATCCTGGCCGGTGGCCCGCTGGTGGAAGCGACGCGCGACAATGTGCGCATGACGGCGCCGCTGACCGCCATTTCGGCGGCGGTGGTGGGCGTGATCGTCAGCCTGGCGGTGTTCTTCGGCCAGCACGTGTTCGTGCACAACGGCCAGATCGACATCGCGGCGATCGCCATCAGCGCGGCCGCCTGCGTGGCCCTGTTCCGCTTCAAGGTGGGGACCATCAAACTGCTCGCCGCCTGTGCCGTCGCGGGCCTCGTGCTATCGTATCGGCATGGCTGAAAAAATTATCATGCTCAGCGACGGCCGCGCGCCGTCGCCGGCAATCCCCGCGCGGCTCGAGGCGCCCACCGGCCTGCTGGCCGACGCACTCGGACGGCCCCTGCACGACTTGCGCATTTCCGTCACCGACCGCTGCAATTTCCGCTGCGTCTACTGCATGCCCAAGGAAGTGTTCGACAAGGACTACGCTTACCTGCCGCACGCTTCGCTGCTCTCGTTCGAGGAAATCACCCGCATCGCCAGCCTGTTCGTCGCCCACGGCGTGGAAAAACTGCGCCTGACCGGCGGCGAACCGCTGCTGCGCAAGAACCTGGAACACCTGGTTGGCATGCTCAGCGCCCTGCGCACCCCGAGCGGCCGCCCGCTCGACATCACCCTCACCACCAACGGCTCGCTGCTGGCGAAAAAAGCGCAGTCGCTGAAGGATGCGGGCCTGAACCGGGTCACGGTGTCGCTCGACTCGCTCGACGACGCCACCTTCAAGCGCATGAACGATGTCGACTTCGCGGTGGCCGACGTGCTGGCCGGGATCGACACCGCCCATGCCGTGGGCCTGGGGCCCATCAAGATCAACATGGTGGTCAAGGCCGGCATGAACGACCAGGAAATCGTGCCCATGGCGCGCCACTTCAAGGGCAGCCCGTACATCCTGCGCTTCATCGAATACATGGACGTGGGCGCATCGAACGGCTGGAACCTGGCCGAAGTGATCCCGTCGGCGGAAGTGGCGCGCCGCATCTCGGCCGACATGCCTTTGGTGCCGCAGCAGGCCAACTACAGCGGCGAAACCGCCGCGCGCTGGCGCTACGCCGACGGCAGCGGCGAAATCGGCCTGATCTCCAGCGTGACCCAGGCCTTCTGCAAGGATTGCTCGCGCGCGCGCCTGTCAACCGAGGGCAAGCTGTACACCTGCCTGTTCGCCACCCGTGGCCACGATCTGCGCGCCCTGCTGCGCGAAGGGCGCAGCGATGCCGAAATCTCGACCGCCGTCGGCGCGCTGTGGAACGTACGCGCCGACCGCTATTCCGAAACCCGTACCATCAACACCAGCGGCATTGAAAGCGGTGGCCTACGCGAGGGCAAACGCGTCGAAATGTCGTACATCGGCGGCTAAATGACAACACCTAACGACATCACCGGCATGATTCTGGCCGGGGGACGCGGCACCCGCATGGGCCACGTCGACAAGGGCCTCCAGCATTTTCGTGGCGCCAGCATGGCCGAGCATGTGATGCGGCGCCTGGCGCCGCAGGTTGCCACCCTGGCCATCAACGCCAACCAGAACCTGGAGGTCTACGCCGGATTCGGTGTACCCGTATGGCCGGACCAGCTGACCGGTTTCGAGGGTCCGCTGGCCGGGCTGGCCACCGGCATGGCCCGCTGCGCCACGCCGCTGCTGCTCACGGCGCCGTGCGACTCGCCGTTTCTGCCGCACGACCTGGTAGCGCGCCTGCACCGGGCCCTCGATGCCGACGGCGCCGACCTGGCGCTGGCCGAAACCGATGAAGCCGGACCGGATGGCGTGCCACGCATCCAGCCGCAGCCCGTGTTCGCCCTCGTCAGGACCGCTACCCTGCCCCGGCTGGAAGCCTACCTGGCCGGCGGCGGACGGCGCATGGATGGCTGGTACGGCAGCATCAGGGTGGTACGCGTGCGCTTCGACGACGCTGCCGCCTTCCGCAACATCAACACGCTGGACGAACTGCGCCAGTGCGAACCTGAATGACCCCTCACCCAAGCACACCATGACCATGCCGACCCTGAACGACGTCACCAGCTGTTTGTCCGCCTACGACCCCGACGCCCTGCCCGTGCGCGACGCCCAGCGCATCATCCGCGACTTCATCAAGCCGGTCGACGCCATCGAACAGGTAGCGCTGCTGGCGGCGCTGGACCGGGTACTGGGTGCGGACATCGTCTCGCCGATCAGCGTGCCGGCGCACGACAATTCGGCCATGGACGGCTATGCCCTGCGTGGCGCCGACCTGTTGGCGGATGCACCGGTCACCCTGGCGGTGGTGGGCACCGTGTTCGCGGGCCGCCCGTGCGACGTGGTTCCCGGCAGCGGCGAATGCGTGCGCATCATGACCGGCGGCGTCATGCCGGCCGGCTGCGACAGCGTGATCCCGCAAGAACTGGTCGCGGCAATCGGCGCGGACAGCATCACCATCGCCCCGGGCGTGATTCGCACCGGCGACAACCGCCGTTTCGCGGGCGAAGACCTGATGGCCGGCAGCGCCGCCCTGCGCAAGGGTAAAGTCATCCGCCCCGCCGACCTGGGGCTGCTGGCCTCCCTCGGCATCGCCACGGTGCCGGTGACGCGGCGCCTGCGCGTGGCGTTCTTCTCCACCGGCGACGAACTGCGTTCGATCGGCCAGCCGCTCGCCGCCGGCTGTGTCTACGACAGCAACCGCTACACCCTGCACGGCATGCTCACGCGCCTCGGTTGCGAGATCGTCGACATGGGCATCGTGCGCGACGATCCGCAAGCGTTGGAAGACGCATTGCGCCACGCCTGCGAAAACGTGGACGCCATCGTTACCTCGGGCGGCGTATCGGTGGGTGCGGCCGACTACACGCGCCAGATCATGGCCGAACTGGGCGAGGTGAGCTTCTGGAAAATCGGCATGCGCCCGGGCCGGCCGCTCGCGTTCGGACGCATTGCCTCGAACGGCCACAGTGCCTTCCTGTTTGGCTTGCCCGGCAATCCGGTGGCGGTGATGGTGTCGTTCTACTTTTTCGCGCGCGACGCGCTGCTGCGCATGATGGGCGCCGAGGCGCCGCTGCCGATGCTCAAGGTGCGGTCGGCCGGCGCCATCCGCAAAAAACCGGGCCGCACCGAGCACCAGCGCGGCATCCTCGGGTGCGATGACGAGGGCCGGCAGAGTGTGCGCATCACCGGTTCGCAAGGCTCGGGCATCCTGCGTTCGATGAGCGAGGCGAACTGCATGGTGATCTTGCATGATGAGCAAGGCAACGTCGATGCGGGTGATCTGGTCGACATCATGCTGTTCGAAGGCCTGATCTGAACAACGCAATGCGTCAACCTACCCCAATAAATTCTCATTCGCAACATAAAGTGGCGAAAACCCGCAAACAGTTATAAAAATAATATTATGCAATTCGGATAATCGTGATATTTATGATAATTTTGTTGTTTTCCAGTCACTCTAATTTGTCCTAGCTTGCGTATTTATTGCAGAGGTTTCTACGGAGTTTTCATAGGGGAAATGCCTTAAAAGCATCATTGATAGCAAAATACTATCAGTCAGATCGTCAGGTTTTATTGGAGAACGGACTAGCCCGCTTGCTAATATCAATCTCTACCCAAACCAATTTGGTCAGAGATCATGAAGCCCGCAAGCAGCATTGCCGTCGCAAGTTACAAGGTTTCCGGGCCTGTGCGGGCCTGCGTATTCATGCTGGGGGCGGTGCTGATACTGGCGGCGAACCCGGTCCAGGCAGCGTCCAGCACCCGTGTCGAGAAATGCAGCTGGGACCACCCAGGCGTGAACCCGTTCATGGGCGATGTGGTGGCGGCGGTCGACCGTTACCGCGACATACCGCCGCTGGTGCGCACGCGCCTCAAGGAGCGCATGGCCGACCGCAATTTCGATGAATTCGTCACCATCGGACGCGACTCGATCAAGGGCCAGAACTACTACGAACCAAAGATCCGCGACATGCATTTCGGCGCCGGCACGGTGTGCGGCAGCGTCTCGCGCGCCGGATGGAGTTCCAAGACCAAACAGGCGGGGTTGGTGTACTGCGAAGGGGATCACTGCATCCTGGTGCCGACCGTGTGCCGTAATGTGAGCCGCATTCGCCGCCTCGGCACCACCGGGCCGTCAAGGGGCCGCGCCGAGGGAGGCGGGCCGGGTTCGTCGATGTCGCTGTCGCAGGACCCGCCACCACCGGAAAGCGAACTGGCGCTGGCGCTGCGCGGCACCAGCGCCGAACCCAAACTGGCCATTGCGGAGCGTGCAACGACCACGCCACCGGGACTGATTGGCTATCAGGGTGGGGTTCCGGTCCCGCCGATCGGGCCCGGTAGCTTCGGACCGCCGTTCAGGGATGGTCCGACCACCGGCATCGACCTGACGCCAGTGCCGGAGACCAACCTGCCCGCAGTGCCGGTGCCGGAGCCGGAACAGTGGATGATGATGGGATTGGGGCTGGCTGCGGTGCTCGGTGCCGCGCGGCGGCGCAAGGCTTCGTTGCGGCTTTAGCCTTCGTTGCTGCTTCAGCCTTCGTCGCTGCTTTAGCGTCCCTTGCCCGCTAACCCTAAATCCGTCATTCCCGCGCAGGCGGGAAGTCATTTCTGCCAGTGGCAGGAATGACGGTTTTGAAGTTAGCGCTTACGTTTGCGCTTGCGCCTACACCTGCGCTTTACCCCTCGCTATCGATATCAGGCCCCAGCATCAGCTGCGCCGCTTCGCTCGGCAACGCCTCCACCGATTTGAGCTTGCGCGCCATCTGGCGGCTGCGCACTTCAGCGTTTTCGATATTCTTGGCCGCCTTTTCCAGGGTCAGCTTGGTCTGCGTGAGCACATCGCCGAACTTGGTGAACTCCGTCTTCACCGCCCCCAGCACCTGCCACACTTCGGACGAACGCTTTTCCAGCGCCAGCGTACGGAATCCCATCTGCAAACTATTCAGAATCGCCGACAGGGTCGACGGGCCCGCAATCGACACCCGCAAGGTGCGCTGCAGATCGTCGGCCAGGCCCGGCCTGCGCATGACCTCCGCATACAGCCCCTCGGTGGGCAGGAACAGGATCGCAAAATCGGTGGTCAGCGGCGGCGACACGTACTTGTCGCAAATGGTCTTCGCTTCCAGCCGCACCGCCCGTTCGAGCTCGCGCCCGGACAGCGCCACGCCGTCGGCGTCGGCCCGGTCGGCCGCGTCGAGCAGGCGCTCGTACTGCTCCTTGGGAAACTTGGCGTCGATCGGCATCCACACCGGCGCGCCGCCCTCGACATGGCCGGGCAGCTTGATCGCAAACTCGACCCGCGCCCCGCTGCCGGGAATGGTCTCGACATTCTTGGCATACTGGTCCACCGTCAGCACCTGCTCGAGCAGCATTTCGAGCTGCACTTCGCCCCAGGTGCCGCGCGTTTTCACGTTCGTGAGCACGCGTTTCAGATCACCCACGCCGATGGCCAGCTGCTGCATCTCGCCCAGTCCCTGGTGCACCCGCTCCAGCCGCTCCGACACCTGGCGGAACGATTCGGACAAACGCGTTTCCAGCGTGGCGTGCAGCTTCTCGTCAACCGTCTTGCGCATCTCTTCCAGGCGCGCGCCGTTATCGTTCTGCAGGTCGCGGATCTTCGCTTCCAGCGTCGAGCGCACTTCCAGCATGCGCTGGGCGTTCGATTCGGTCAGCGCCGACAGGGTCTGGTGCATGGTGTCGGCAAAGCGCTTGAGCGTGGCCGACTGCTCTTCGCGCCCGCTGACGCTGGCCAGGTGAATCTGCTGGCGCATGCTGTCGAGCTGCTGCACGGTGGCGCCGTGATATTGCGCAAGGCTGGCGCCGATGTCCTGGCGCGTGCCCTGGGCGCCGGCCTGCAGTTCCAGGCGCAGTTCGCGTTCCAGCCGTTCCAGCTCGGCCCTACTGCCGCCGCCAGCGCCGCGCGCGCGCAGCAGAAGCACCGCCTGCAAAATGATGATGACCACCGCCAGCGCGGCGAGGATCAGGAATTCGGTCTGGGTCATGGCATCAACCGGGCTGGTTGCGCATCCAGTCGGCGGTCTGGTAGAACGACTCCATCAGGCGCAGGCGCAGCGCTTCGTCGATGCCGATATCTTCCATTGCCCACGCCATGGCGCGCAGCCACTGATCGCGTTCGCTGCTGCCGATGGCAAACGGCAGGTGGCGCGCGCGCAGGCGCGGATGACCGTACTGTTCGACGAACAGGTCGGGCCCGCCCATCCAGCCGCTCAGGAACATGAACAGCTTCTCGCGCGAGCCTTCCATCGACGGCGGATGCAGCGCGCGGATGCCGGCAAACTCGGGCTCCAGTTCCATCAGGTCGTAGAAGCGGTCGACCATTTCACGCACGCGCGCTTCGCCACCGATGACGTCATACAGGGTTTGTGGTTCACTCATGCCGCCATGATAGCGCAGCAGGCGCGCCGCTGTCAGACCAGTGTGAGGCGGCGCAGGCGCCGCGTGGATGGCCAGCTATCCATGCCGACCTCAAGCCGCATGTCGGCGCAGGCGTCGAGCAGGCGCGCGCACTGCGCGTTCGTGAGGCCGCTGTTGAGCGTGAGGCGCACCAGCGAGCGGTTCTTGGCGGTGGCCGGCGCGCAGAACACGGCGCCATGGATGCCGCGCCGCTCGAGCGCCTTGCGCAGCGCCAGCGTGCGCGGTTCCGGCCCGGCTTCGAGCGCGA
The DNA here is from genome assembly GCF_030846505.1 of Massilia pseudoviolaceinigra. Taxonomy (NCBI): domain Bacteria; kingdom Pseudomonadati; phylum Pseudomonadota; class Betaproteobacteria; order Burkholderiales; family Oxalobacteraceae; genus Massilia; species Massilia pseudoviolaceinigra. The sequence goes on from NZ_JAVCWL010000020.1 coordinate 47,113, forward strand.
CGATCTGTTCGCTGCCGTCGTCGACGTTGTAGCCCAGTGCGCGCAAGCCTTCCCTCACCGTGCGCGTGGTGCGCGAGAGCGCCGCGCGGCGGCCGTCGGCGCCGGCGATGAAGTCGAGCGCCGCGTCGAACCACGCCAGTTCGTGCTCCAGCAGGCAGGAGCTGAAAATCGCCGGGCGCGAGGCCGACAGGAAGTAGCCTTTGAAATGGCTGGAACAGGTAATGAAGCCGGCGCGCCCGGCAAAGCTCTTGGCCAGCGAGGCGGTGCGAAAGTGCACCTGCCCGCTCAGTCCCAGCGCCGCCACCAGCCCGGCCCCGCGCGGGCCGTGGGTGCCGAGCGAATGCGATTCGTCAACCACCAGGATGCTGCCGCTGTCGGCGGCGATGCGCGCCACCCGGGCCAACGGCGCCACGCTGCCGTTGGTGCTGTAGAGCGCATCGACGACGATCACGCCGGGACCGTGCTTGCGTACCTGGCGCTCCAGGTGCGCCGCATCGTTATGCAGGAACGGCAGCGCGGTGGCCTGCGCCGACTGCACGCCTTCCCACAGCGAGGCGTGCGCCATCATGTCGAGGTAGACCGGCACGCCCGGCCCGGCGATGGTTTGCAGCAGGCCGACGTTGGCGGCCCAGCCGGACTGGGTCAGCACCCCGTCCTCGGCACCCATGAACGCGGCCAGCTTCGCTTCCAGCCGGTGCTGGGGGCTGCCCTGCTGCAGGAATACCGACGACATCAGCATGCCCGTCCGGTTCTTGACGAGGCAGCGCGCCTGCGCCTCCAGCAAGGCCGCTTCGCCGGAAATGCACAGGTAATCGTTGCTCGCCAACATGATCGCGCCGGGCTGGGGCGGCGTCCAGACATGCAGATGTTCGCCGCCCAGCAACTGCGCGACCCGGGTCACGTAATGCTCATCCATGCGACCGGTAACGAAGGAGGGCATGGCCAGTTCGGCGCGCACGGCAGGCGAAATTTGATCGGCAGCAAAAGACATGAATTCTCCTTGGAAAAATTATCCATTCTGTGCCGACCTTCCTTGACATTCCTGCAACATCGATGGAGCTTGACATATATCAAATTGCAAAATATCAACATAGGTCAAGATTGTCCTTTCCAGCCCACCACTGCGAATCCGGAAACCTTTCCATGATGTTTGCCAGCGCCCCCGCCCCGTTTTTCACCGACCGTCTGCGCGAATTTCTCCTGCATTGGCTGCTGCGATGGCTGGTGCACAACGAGCGTCACCACGCCCACGCGACCGGACGCTTCATCGTGCTGGCGTGGATCGGCTTCCTGGGCATGCCGGCCTATTATTCGATCTGGACTTACTGGTTCCCGCAGGAGTTCGAGAGCCTCACGCTGCGCCTGATCGGCGCGGCCCTGTGCCTGCCCGCACTGGCCCCGGGGCGCCTGTTGTGCGGGCGCTTCGTGAATGCCTATCTGTTCATCGCGGTGACCTATGTGCTGCCGTTCCAGTTCGCGTTCATGTACCTGATGAATCACGGTTCGGCCGTGTGGAGCCAGTCGCTGCTCATCGCGCTGACGGTGCTGTTCCACTTTCGCACGCGCCTGGCGCTGAGCGCCTGCGCCACCGGCAGCGTGCTGGCCTGCGCCCTGTTTGCCCTGGTCGGCGAACCGGCTTTCATGCTTAGCTCCACGGTGCTGGAACAGCTGCCGATCTACGCCTTCACCATCGTCGCGGTATCGGTGGCCAAGGCCGGGCGCGGGGCGCTGGCGCGCGAGAAGCTGGCCGGCATGGCGCACGGCCTGGCCAGCGTGTCGCACGAACTGCGCACGCCGCTGATCAGCGTCGAGGCCAATGTGCGCGGCATCCACCGCCGCATCACGCCGGCGGCCCAGGCCAGCGAGGCGGACTGGCAGGCGATGGGCGACGCGATGGCGCGCATCCAGTACGAGGTGCGCCACATGAACCACATGATCGATCTGTTCCTGCTGTCGGCCAGCGCGGTCGAGCAGCAGCTCGAAGCGACCGAGGAAGTGTCGATGCGCGAGGTGGTCGAGTCGGTGATCCGGCGCTATCCGTTCGCGGCGCAGTCGCAGCGCGATGCGGTCAGCGTCGACATCCGCGGCGACTTCCGCTTCGCCGGCAAGCACGAGCTGTCGGTCGTCATTTTGCTCAACCTGCTGCGCAACGCCCTCAAGGCACTGCACCGGGCCGGCAAGGGACGCATCCGCATCGTCGTCGACGGCCGTCCCGACACGCCGCGCCTGCTGGTGATCGATACCGGCTGCGGCATCGCCGCACGCCACCTGCCGATGATCTTCCAGCGCTTCTATTCGTATCCACCCAGTTCCGGCGCCGGCATCGGCCTGGCCCTGTGCAAGGACATCATCGATGCCTGGCAGGCCAGCATCCGTTGCGTCTCGCGCGAGCTTGGCTACACCATGTTCGTGCTCGAATTCCCGCGCGTGCCCGCGCCGCCGCCCCCGCATTGACCCCATATGAAAGGCTCAGCATGCCCCTGCCGATTTACAGCCATCCCAGCCTGACCGTCCTGATCGACGACAGCGACAGTTTCCTCAAAAGCGTCGCCTTCCAGCTCGATCCGGCGCTGGCCAGCAAATGTTTTGCCGACACCAGCAGCGCGCTGGCCTGGATCGGCGCCCACGGCGAGCCCCAGCCGGGCCGGCTGGCGGCCAGCCACGATACCTATCCCGGATCGAAGGAGGGCTGCAACGTGGCCTTCGACATCGAGCAGATCCACCGCATCAGCTTCGAGCCGGAGCGCTTCATGACGCCGTCGGTGGTGGTGGTCGATTATTCGATGCCGCAGATGGATGGGCTGGAGCTGTGCGAGGCGCTGCGCCACCTGCCCTGCAAGAAGATCCTGTTTACCGGCGTGGCCGACGAAAAGGTGGCGGTCGACGCCTTCAACCGCGGCCTGATCGACCGTTACATCAAAAAGAGCGATGACGGTGCGCTCGACAAGCTCGAAGCCGAAATCGTGGCGCTGCAGCAGGCGTATTTCGCGGCCCGTTCCGACCCGCTGCGCGACCTGCTGGAACTGCACAACCACAGCTTCCTGAGCGACCCGGCGTTTTCCGCGGTGGTGCGCATGGTGGCGGACCAGCACGGGATCGTGGAACACTATCTGTATCCGAATCCGGCCGGCATCCTGCTATACGATGCGCGCGGACGCGCCCAGCTGATGGTGGTCGAAACCGAGGCCGGGATGAACGCGCACTATGAGGTCGGTTGCGATAACGACGCGCCGCCGTCATTCCTGCAGGCGGTGCGCGAGCGCTGCATCGTGCCGTATTTTCGCGAGGGCGACGGCATGTATGCGCGCGATTTCGCCAAGAACTGGCACCGCTGGACCGCGCCCGCGCAGTGCTGCCGCGGGGCGCAGACCAACTATTACTGGGCACTGTTCCCGCTGGCGCCGGGCGAGCTGGAACAGCCAGCCCACCCGTTCGAGGCTTTCCTGCGCGAGCGGGAGCACGAGACGGCGGCGCCTTGAGGCGAGCCTGCTCAGGTGCCGCGCAAGGTCTGCAACGGCGGCTGGCGCAGCACATTGCGCAGCCCGAGCCAGCCGCCGATGATGGCGCACAGCGCGCCCACCACCAGCCCGGCCAGCCACACCATCGGGCTGAAGGTCCACGGGAACTTGAACTGGTAGGTGGCCAGCGCCCAGCCCAGCGCGGCCGCGCCCGACGCGGCCAGCAGACCGGCCAGCCCGCCCACCAGCGAGAACTCGATCCACTGCGCGCGCGAGAGCTGCTTGCGGGTGGCGCCCAGCGCGCGCAGCAGGCCCGATTCGCGGGTGCGCTCATCTTGCGAACCCATCAGGGCCGCGTACAGCACCAGCACCCCGGAGGCCAGGGTGAACATGAACAGGAATTCGACTGCGGTCACCACCTGGTCCAGCACTTCCTGCAACTGGCGGATGATGCCGCTCACGTCAATCACCGTCAGGTTCGGATAATCGCGCGTCAGGGCGTTGGTGAAACCGCTCTGCGCCGGCGGCAGGTGGAACGCCGTCATAAAGGTTTGCGAGGTTTTCTCCATCGCCCCCGGGTTGATGATGACGAAAAAATTGGCCCGCATCGAGCCCCATTCCAGCTTGCGCAGGCTGGTCACCCTGGCGTCGACCACGGTGCCGCCGACATCGAAGCGCATGCTGTCGCCCAGTTTCAGGCCCAGCGTCTTGGCGATGCCCTGCTCGACCGAAGCTTCGGCCACGCCCGGCGCGTCCTTGTACCACTGGCCGGCCACGATCTGGTTCGAGGCCGGCATGTCGACCGTGGTCGAGAGGTTGAATTCGCGCTCGGCCAGGCGGCGCGCATTGTCGTTGTCGTAGCTGGCGGCGGTGATCGGCTTGTCGTTGACGGCGGTCAGGCGCCCGCGGATCATGGGGAACAGCTGCGCTTCGCTGACCTTGGCGGCGGCGATGCGCCGGGCCACTTCGTTTTTCTGGTCGGGCAGGATGTTGATGATGAAACGGTTCGGCGCATCCGGCGGCGTGGCGCTGCGCCAGGCCGTCATCAGGTCGCCGCGCACCACGGTCAGCAGCAGCAAGGCCATGAGCCCGAGCGCGAGCGAGACCACCTGCACGATGGTGGCGCCCGGGCGGCGCTGCAGCGAGGTGACGGCGAAGCGCCAGCTCTGGTTGTCGATCGCGCCGCGCAGCGTCTTCAGAAACGCCAGGCCGCCCCACGCCACCAGCGCGAAAACGGCAAAGCCGCCCAGAAAGCCCGCCGCGGTGGACAGCGCCAGGGTGACGTCGCCCGCCTGCCACAGCATCAGGCCGACGAACACGATCAGGCCCAGGCCGTAAGTGGCCAGCGCCATCGGCTTGGGCGCGGCCTGTTCGCGCCGGATCACGCGGTTGTGCGGCACATTGCGCAATTGCAGAACCGGCGGCAGCGCAAAGCCGACCAGCAGCAGCATGCCGGTGGCGATGCCCTGCAGGGCGGGCAGGAACGAGACCGGCGGCAGGTCGGTGCTGAGCATGGAGCCGATCAGCTGCATCAGCACGTAGTGGCCGCCGAAGCCGACCAGCACCCCGAGCGCGCTGCCAACCAGGCCGACCAGCGCGAATTCGATCAGGTACAGCATGGTGACCTGGTTTTGCGTCAGGCCGAGGCAGCGCAGCATGGCGCAGGCATCCAGGTGGCGCAGCATGAAGCGGCGCGCGGCCATGGCCACGGCGACCGCCGCCAGCATGGCCGAGAGCAGGCCGACCAGCGACAGGAAGCGGTCGGCGCGGTCGAGCGTGGCGCGCATTTCGGGGCGGCCGTTTTCGAGCGATTCGACGCGCACGCCGCGCACCTTGTCGGCGTCGATGCGCGCCGTGATCCATTCTTCGAATGCCTTGACGCTCTTGGTGTCGTTGTTCGATGGAGCGCTCACCTGCAGGCGGTAGGTGACGCGCGAACCGTTGTCGATCAGCTTAGTCGCGGCCAGATCGGCCAGGGACATCATCACGCGCGGCGAAAAATTGGCGAACGAGGGGCCGCGGTCCGGTTCCGAGGCGATCAGCTGGGCGATCGTGAATTCCTTGTCGCCCACGCGAATGCGGCTGCCGACGCCAGTTTTGAGCGCGCTGAGAATATTCGGGTCGACCCACACCGTGCCCGCCGCGGGCGTGGTGTGGGTCTTGTCGCCCAGCGCGGCGCTGGCTTGATCCAGGCTGGTGGTGATGCGCAGCTGGCCGCGCAGCGGATAGCCGGGCGAGACGGCCTTGATCGCCGCCAGCTGCGACACCGACTGATCGCCCTCGCCCGCCTGCGCCATGCTGGGGAAGGTCACCGTATCGGCCAGCACCAGGCCGCGCTTGACGGCTTCGGCGCGCCAGGCGGGATCGAGCGGCTGGTCGGCATTGACCAGCAGGTCGGCGCCGAGCAGCTGGTGCGCATCGCGATTGAGGCCGCTGCGCATGCGGTCGATGAAAAAACCCACCGACGACAGCGCCGAGACGGCGATGATCAGGGCGATCAGCAGGAAGCGCAGTTCACCGGCGCGCCAGTCGCGCGCGGTCATTCGAAGCGATTGAATCAGCATGGCAGCGTGGCGATCGATCTAGATGGTGGCGTTGGCGCCGGCACTGGCGCTGGCAAAAAACTGGTCGACTTCGGCGAGGAAGGCGCGCTTCGCTTCAGGCGCCAGGAACGAGGCAGTAAAGCTGTTGCGGGCCAGCTGGCGCGCGTGGGCGGCGGTGAGCGGCAAGGCGTCGAACACGGCCAGGAAGTTATCGTTCATGTAGCCGCCGAAGTAAGCCGGGTCGTCCGAATTGACGGTGGCCACCAGGCCGGCGTCGAGCAGGGTCACGAGATTATGTGCTTCCATCTCGCCGAATACGCGCAGCTTGATGTTCGACAGCGGGCAGACGGTCAGCGCGATCTGCTCTTTTGCCAGGCGCGCGGTCAGTTCCGGGCTCTCGAGACAGCGCACGCCGTGGTCGATACGCTCGACATTGAGCACGTCGAGCGCGGTTTCGATGTAGGCCGGCGGTCCTTCTTCGCCGGCGTGGGCCACCAGGCGCAGGCCGAGCTGGCGGCAGCGCTCGAACACGCGGGTAAATTTTTCTGGCGGATGGCCACGCTCGGACGAGTCGAGGCCGACGCCGATGATCTTGTCGCGGAAGGGCAAGGCCTCTTCCAGGGTGGCGATGGCGTCGTCTTCGCTCAGGTGGCGCAGGAAACACATGATCAGGGTCGCGCTGATGGGGCCGTCCTGGCAGGCGCGCCAGATGCCGTTGATCACCGTCTCGAACGGCACGCCGCGCGCGGTGTGGGTTTGCGGGTCGAAGAAGATTTCGGCATGGCGCACGTTGTCGGCGTGGGAACGCACGAGGTAAGCCATGGTCATATCGTAGAAGTCTTGCTCCTTGAGCAAGACGCTGGCGCCCGCATAATAGATGTCGAGGAAGGATTGCAGGTCGCTGAAGGCATAGGCGGCGCGCAACTCTTCCACCGAGCTGTAAGCCAGGGAAACACCGTTTCTTTGCGCGAGCGCAAAAATAAGCTCCGGTTCGAGCGAACCTTCGATGTGGATGTGCAATTCGGCCTTGGGCATCTGTAGCACAATATTTCTCATCTGGTCGTTCAGCATCGTATTTCTCCGTCGGTAATAGGTGTGTCGTCAGAGCGCAGTGTAGCGCAAGCGCACGCCGCGAGTGCGCCGCGGGCAAATGTCGAGGCGGAAAATGTGTGACACGAAAGGCGATTTTCGTGCGCCATCGGACGCCGAGTTCGTGCACTATCCAATCACCTTCGATGGGCGCGATGTGCTTCTTACATTAGTGCAGGAAACCTTGATCAAGACGACATGCATAACGAACATCTAAGGCAAAAAAGAGACAGCACCCAAAGGTATAAACCTGCTGTTTTTTCGTTTTAAATCAACCACTTAACATCGTTACATCAGCTTACTCTACATTACTTTGACTTCCGGAACTATTAGGCACATAATAAATTTCACAGGCGTAAGAAGACGTCGTCGGCACGCGCAAAATCACCGGGAAACACCGGTAAAATAATAAATATCGTTATCCGTTTTTTGTTTCAGAATTACTGGAACGGGAATGCCGGCGGCGGCTCAAAGAAAGTACGCCAACGACCAGGGCTGGACAGCACGCCGTCGGTACGACTGCCAGTGACAGTGAAGTAGTGACAGCACATTAAAGGACATTCAAATGACCATTTTTGACAACTACGCAGCTCGCTACGAGCGTACCCGCGAAGAGGAATATTCCCTTTCTGAGTATCTGGCACTGTGCAAAAAGGACAAGCTCACCTATGCCAGCGCGCCGGAACGCATGCTGGCCGCGATCGGCGAGCCGACCCTGGTGGACACGCGCAACGACACGCGCCTGTCGCGCATTTTCGCCAACAAGGTGATCAAGATTTATCCGGCCTTCCGCGACTTCTACGGCACCGAGGAAGTCATCGAGCAGGTGGTATCGTATTTCCGCCATGCCGCGCAGGGCCTGGAAGAACGCAAGCAGATCCTCTACCTGCTCGGCCCCGTGGGCGGCGGCAAGTCGTCGATCGCCGAAAAGCTCAAGGTGCTGATGGAACAGGTGCCCTTCTACGCCCTGAAAGGCTCGCCGGTGAACGAATCGCCGCTCGGCCTGTTCAACGAGGAAGAAGACGGCGTCATCCTGGAAGAGGATTACGGCATTCCGCGCCGCTACCTGCGCACCATTCCGAGCCCGTGGGCAGTCAAGCGCCTGCACGAATTCAATGGCGACATCAACCAGTTCCGCGTGGTCAAGCGCTATCCGTCGGTGCTCAAGCAGATCGCCATTTCCAAGACCGAGCCGGGCGACGAGAACAACCAGGATATTTCTTCGCTGGTCGGCAAGGTCGATATCCGCAAGCTCGAAGATTACGCCCAGGACGATCCGGATGCCTACAGCTACTCGGGCGGTCTGTGCCTGGCCAACCAGGGGCTGATGGAGTTCGTCGAGATGTTCAAGGCGCCGATCAAGGTGCTCCATCCCCTGCTGACGGCCACGCAGGAAGGCAATTACAAGGGCACCGAGGGCTTCGGCGCGATTCCGTTCGACGGCATCATCCTGGCGCACTCGAACGAATCGGAGTGGAAAACCTTCCGCAACAACCGCAATAACGAAGCGTTCCTCGACCGCATTTACATCGTCAAGGTACCGTACTGCCTGCGCGTGTCGGACGAGATCAAGATTTACGATAAGCTGATCCGCAACTCGTCGCTCGAGCAAGCCCCGTGCGCGCCGGGCACCATGAAAATGATGGCGCAGTTCGCGATCCTGTCGCGTCTGAAGGACCCGGAAAATTCGAGCGTTTTCTCCAAAATGCTGGTCTACGATGGCGAGAACCTGAAGGATACCGATCCGAAGGCCAAGTCGATGCACGAGTATGTCGATTATGCCGGGGTGGACGAAGGCATGAACGGCTTGTCGACCCGCTTCGCGTTCAAGATTTTGTCGAAGGTCTTCAACTTCGACAATACCGAAGTGGCGGCCAATCCGGTGCACCTGCTGTATGTACTGGAGCAGCAGATCGAGCGCGAGCAGTTTCCGCCCGAAACCGAGCAGCGCTACTTCTCCTATATTAAGGAGCATCTGGCGCAGCGCTATGTCGAGTTCATCGGCAAGGAAATCCAGACCGCCTACCTGGAAAGCTATTCGGAATACGGCCAGAACATTTTCGACCGCTACGTGACCTTCGCCGACTTCTGGATCCAGGATCAGGAATTCCGCGATCCCGACACGGGCGAGAGTTTCGACCGCGATTCGCTCAACAACGAGCTGGAAAAGATCGAGAAGCCGGCCGGGATCAGCAATCCCAAGGATTTCCGCAACGAGATCGTGAACTTCGGCTTGCGTGCCCGCGCCACCAACGGCGGCAAGAATCCGGCGTGGACCAGCTATGAAAAGTTCCGCACCGTGATCGAGAAGAAGATGTTCTCGAATACCGAGGAACTGCTGCCGGTCATTTCGTTCAACGTCAAGGCCAGTGCCGAGGACGCGAACAAGCACGCCGATTTCGTGGCGCGTATGGTGGAAAAAGGTTATACCGCCAAGCAGGTGCGCCTGCTGTGCGAATGGTATCTGCGCGTGCGCAAGTCGTCGTAAGGCGACCTTCGGCGGGCTGTCATGGTCCGCCTGGCCGCCACGGCGCCCGCCAGGCGCAAACAGGATTTGAAGCAGGAGGCCCGTTTTGACCTATCTCATCGACCGACGCTTGCAAGGCAAGAACAAGTCAGCGATCAACCGAGAGCGCTTCCTACGGCGATACAAAAGCCAGATCAAGGACGCTGTCGGGCGGGCCATCAAGGGCCGCTCGATCACCGATATTGAAAATGGCGAGAAGGTGTCGATTCCCGTCAAGGATGTGAACGAGCCGAATTTCGGCCACGCCCACGGCGGCGTGTGGGAAACCATCAACCCCGGCAACAAGGAATACCAGAAGGGCGACCAGTTCAACCGGCCCAAGGGCGGCGGCGGATCGGGACGCGGCAAGGCGGGCAACAGCGACCAGCAATCGGAAGACGACTTCATCTTCGAGCTCTCGCGCGAAGAATTCATGAATTACTTCTTCGAAGACCTGGAATTGCCTAATATGGTCAAGACGCAATTGACCGCCACCACGGAATTCAAGAACCAGCGCGCCGGCTACAATATGTCAGGCACGCCGTCCAACATCCACGTGCTGCGCTCGCTGCGCGGGGCGCTGGGGCGGCGCATCGCGGTCGGCGGCAGTTCGCGCAAGGCCGTGCTGGAAGCCGAGAACGAACTGATCGCCCTGCTGGAAGAAGGCGTGCCGCTCGACGACGTGCGCGTGGTCGAACTCAAGCGCCTGATTCATCATCTGCACACCAAGCTGCTGGCGATTCCCTTCATCGACCCGTTCGACCTGCGCTACAGCAACCGCATCAAGGTGCCCAAGCCGATGACGCAAGCCGTGATGTTCTGCATCATGGATGTATCGGGCTCGATGGACGAGACGCGCAAGGATACCGCCAAGCGCTTCTTCATCCTGCTGTACCTGTTCCTCAAGCGCGCCTACGACAAGATCGAGGTGGTGTTCATCCGCCACCACACGGCCGCGTCCGAAGTGGACGAGGAAGAATTCTTCCATTCGCGCGAATCGGGCGGCACCGTGGTGTCGTCGGCGCTGCACCTGCTGACCAAGGTCATCGGCGAGCGCTACGGCAGCGGCGAGTGGAACAGCTACGTCGCCCAAGCGTCCGACGGCGACAACTGGGACAACGACTCGGTGCTGTGCAAGCAGCTGCTGATCAACACCATCATGCCGTCGGTCCAGTACTACACGTATGTGGAAATCACCGACGGCCCGCCGCAGAACCTGTGGGAGCAGTACGCCGAAGTGTCGAATCACCATGCGAACTTTGCGATGCAAAAAATTGTCACACCGGCCGACATCTATCCGGTCTTCCGTGAACTATTCAAGAAGCAGCCAAAATAGTTAACTCGTCGGCACCAGGAGAACACAGCCATGCCAAGAGACCCCAAACACCCGCGCGCCCTGCCCGAGCAGTCGGAGTGGACCTTCGACCTGATCGAGCACGCGCACGAAGAAATCCGCCGTGTCGCCAAAAAATTCGGCCTCGACACCTACCCCAACCAGCTCGAAATCATCACCGCCGAGCAGATGATGGATGCCTACACCTCGGTCGGCATGCCGGTATCCTATAACCACTGGTCGTTCGGCAAGCATTTCCTGTCCACGGAAAAAAGCTACAAGCGCGGCCAGATGGGCCTGGCGTACGAGATCGTCATCAACTCGAACCCCTGCATCGCCTACCTGATGGAGGAAAACAGCCTGACCATGCAGGCGCTGGTGATTGCCCATGCTGCTTACGGGCATAATTCCTTCTTCAAAGGCAATTACCTGTTCCGCACCTGGACCGACGCCGACGCCATCGTCGACTATATGGTGTTCGCGAAGAACTACATCGCCGAGTGCGAACAGCGCCACGGCATCGATGCGGTCGAGCTGCTGCTCGATTCCTGCCATGCGCTGCAGAACTACGGCGTGGACCGCTACAAGCGCCCCGCCAAGCTATCGATGGCGCAAGAAAATGCGCGCCAGAAAGAACGCGAAGAATACGCCCAGTCCCAGGTCAACGCCCTGTGGCGCACGGTGCCGCGGCGCGATGAGGAAGCGGCCGATGTCGCGATCCCGCGCTTCCCGCCCGAGCCCGAAGAAAACCTGCTGTACTTCATCGAAAAGTACGCCCCCCTGCTCGAACCGTGGCAGCGTGAAATGGTGCGCATCACGCGCAAGATTTCCCAATACTTCTATCCGCAGCGCCAGACCCAGGTCATGAACGAGGGTTGGGCCACCTTCTGGCACTACACGATTTTGCAGGAACTATATAAAGAGGGCATCGTCGGCGATGGCTTCATGATGGAGTTCCTGCAAAGCCATACCAACGTCGTCTACCAGCCGCCCGCCACCAGCCAGTACTACAGCGGCATCAATCCGTATGCGCTCGGCTTTGCCATGATGAGCGATATCCGCCGCATCTGCGAAGACCCGACCCAGGAAGACCGCGACTGGTTCCCGGCCATTGCCGGCACCGACTGGCGGGTGGCGCTCGACTTTGCGATGCGAAATTTCAAGGATGAAAGTTTTATTGCCCAGTACCTCTCGCCAAAGCTGATCCGCGACTTCCACTTCTTCGCCGTGCTCGACGACGACAAGAACGAGAAGCTGACCATCTCGGCCATCCACGACGAACGCGGCTACCGCTACGTGCGCCAGCAGCTGGCCGAACAGTACAACCTGGGCAACCGCGAACCGAACATCCAGGTCTGGCAGGTCAACACGCGCGACGACCGGGCACTGACCTTGCGCCATACCCAGTTCCAGCGCCGTCCGCTCAACCAGCACGCCCAGGAAGTGCTCAAGCACGTGGCGCGCCTGTGGGGCTTCGATGTCCATCTGGATACCGTGGACCCGTCCGGGAACATCCTCAGCAGCCTCGAGTGCAAGCGCGAGAAGCGCAGCCGCGCCTGATCCGCCAGCCGGTGGAAGTCCGGCTGCCGGGCTCCCCACCCGGCCCTACCAGATGAGCGCAACATAATCGTCCATGTCCGCGCAAAAAAGACTGGTACGCACGCATCAATATGCTATATTGCTGACGTGATGACAGTCATTAGCCAGGCGCATAGCTTGGCGCGCCTGACTGGTCCGGCATCGACGCGATGACGGTCTTGCGGGCGCTGCGCAGCCAGCCTTTCGACAGCAAGTTCCCGGATGCGCAACCGTGGCTTTCAACAGTACGCCCCCCCTCAATAAAACTGGCTATAGTTAGCATAATCGCCACGGCGGGGTCGAATTCTATTTGGCGGAGTGTCAGCAAAGTGTAAGAAACAACGGGTTCAATCCATTGTTCCATGCATTTTGTACGTTTTTGCATGCCCTTCAAATTGACGTAGCATTTTAGTATTGCTTTTTTTACCGGAAGATGCAGGTCATGGCTCTAGCGAGGCCTTTGACAATCGTTTTCACACTCTGAATCGAACCGATTTGGAGCCGTAAAAATGTATGGTAAAAAAAGAATTCGTAGGTATAATTCGCCGACGTCCCGGATGCGGCTCAAGGTCTTGTCGTGTTTTGTGGGTTTAGTAGCAACAAAAAGAGTTGGTATTGGAGAAAGCAGGCATGAATTTTTCGCATGATAAGAACCCCGGGAAGAATTTCACTGGCATTGCGGTCGTTATCGCTATTCACGCATTGGTGGCTTGGGGGATCGTAAGCGGTCTTGGCACCCGCATGGTCACGAAAATGGCTGAAGCAGTGGAAACCAAGATTGTCGAAGAGGTCAAACCTCCTCCTCCGCCGGATGTTCCGCCACCGCCGCCGCCGCCTGAAATGAAGGCGCCTCCGCCTCCATTCATTCCGCCGGTCGAAGTGAACGTACAGCAGCCGCCACCGGTGCAAAACACGATCGCCACGGCGACCAATGTCAAGCCGACCACGACGGAACTGCCACGCCCGACAACCCCAGCGCCTCCTGCACCACCAGCGCCGGCTAATCCAAATCCAGTCCGCGTCGCAGCGGTTGCCGATTTCAACACTTGCGCAAAACCGGAGTTCCCAAAAGCTTCCTTGCGTAACGAAGAAACCGGCACGGTAACCTTGTCTTTCCTGATTGGTGTTGACGGTCGCGTCGCCGATTCGAAGATCGTGAAGTCGAGCGGCTTCCGCGATCTGGACAAAGCGGCGCAGGCCGGTATTAGTAAGTGCAAGTTCAAGCCAACGATGGTTGATGGCAAGCCGGAACAAGCGTGGATGCAAATGCAATACGTCTGGACGCTGGATTAAGAACCGAGGCGGCAGTTTAGTCTCACTACTGTGATTTTCGTTGTCATTATGTTCAGCGAACTGATTATTTTATAAATTTGGAGGAAGCATGTTTAAGAATACCCGTTTGTCCGCTGCAATGGCGGCTGTCCTGTTCTCGGTTACAGCAGCTACAGCGCTGGTCTCCGCACCAGCTTTCGCTGACGCTCCTGCTCCAGCGGCAGCCCCTGCGGCAGATGCAGCGGCTCCAGCTGCGGCACCAGCACCAGAAGCAGCTGCTCCAGCAGCGCCGGCAGCTGAAGCACCAGCAGCTCCAGTAGTCAAAGAAGGCGAAAAAGAAGCGGTTCATAACCCGTACGGTATCGAAGCACTGTGGGCAGAAGGCGACTTCGTCTCCAAAGGCACGCTGATCATCCTGTCGCTGATGTCCATGGGTTCGTGGTACATCCTGATCACCAAGCTGATCGACCAGGCCAAGATCTTCAAGCAATCGAAAGAAGCCCAGGCCAAGTTCTGGAAAGCATCGTCGATCGCAGCTGGTTCGGCTACCCTGAAAGAAGGCAGCCCATTCCGCTTCATCGCTGAAACCGGCACCAAGGCAACCAATCACCACGACGGCGCCCTGCTTGAGCAGATCGACCTGTCGACCTGGGTGACGATGTCGATCCAGCGCGCTGTTGACAAAGTTCAATCGCGTCTGCAAGACGGCCTGTCGTTCCTGGCAACCGTTGGTTCGACCGCACCGTTTATCGGTCTGTTCGGTACGGTGTGGGGTATCTACAATGCACTGACCGCCATCGGTATGTCGGGTAACGCATCGATCGATAAAGTTGCAGGTCCAGTGGGTGAAGCGCTGATCATGACCGCGTTCGGTCTGTTCGTTGCGGTTCCTGCGGTTCTGGGTTACAACTGGCTGGTTCGTCGTAACAAGTCGGCGATGGAAGATGTCCGCTCGTTCAGCGCTGACGTTCACTCGGTCCTGATTTCGGGTGCCATGTCGACGAGCGAAGCTGGCCGTGCCGCCGGCGCGAAAAAGATCGGATAATTCACCATGTCCATGAGCGTCGGCTCCGATAGCGGAGAAGAAGACGTAGTCATGTCAGAAATCAACACGACGCCGCTTGTCGACATCATGTTGGTTCTGCTGATTATCTTCTTGATTACGAGCCCGGTGGTTCTGAAACTGCAAACGATCGCATTACCTTCGGAAACCAACCAGGCATTGAAACCTAAGCCAACCACGGTGAACATCGTCGTCAATAAAGAAGGCGACATGTACTGGAATCAGACCCGTCTGAACGACACGACCGAGCTGTTCGAGTTCCTGAAAAAGGAATCCGTCAAGCTGCCGCAGCCTGAAGTGCACGTACGCGGCGATCAACAGACGCGTTACGAGTTCATCGGCAAGGTGATCTTCACGGCACAGCGTGCTGGGATTCAGAAGGTCGGCTTTATCACGGAACCACCAGATAAAACTGGCGGCACCCGCTAAGAGCCCTCCTTCGGCAGGGCGCGGGACCAGCGGCACCGGTCCCGCGCCTTGCGGGTTCCAACATTAGAAAAGGAAACATCATGAGTA
The DNA here is from genome assembly GCF_030846505.1 of Massilia pseudoviolaceinigra. Classification (NCBI taxonomy): domain Bacteria; kingdom Pseudomonadati; phylum Pseudomonadota; class Betaproteobacteria; order Burkholderiales; family Oxalobacteraceae; genus Massilia; species Massilia pseudoviolaceinigra. The sequence goes on from NZ_JAVCWL010000020.1 coordinate 62,471, forward strand.
TGAATGTCGGTTCCCCCGCCGCCGGTGCGGATCCGGAACCAATGATGGAAATGAACATGACCCCCTTGATCGACGTTATGTTGGTCTTGATTATCATGTTGATCATCACGATTCCGAAACAGAACCACTCGGTCAATCTGAACATGCCTGTCGGTCCAGCCTCGACACCGCCAGTACCACCGGTGGTCATCACGGTGGACGTCGACTTCGATGGCACGATTTTGTGGAACAACGAGGTCGTCGCCGACCGCCCTGCCCTGGAAGCGAAGATGAACGCCATCTCGTCCATGCCAGATGCGGATCAGCCGGAAGTGCATTTGCGTCCGAACAAGCTGGTCGAGTACAAGTATGTTGCCGGCGTCATGGCAACTGCCCAGCGTCTTGGCGTGAAAAAGATCGGCATGGTCGGTAACGAACAGTTCCAATAAGCGCTATTGCTAATTGACGATACGGCAGGGTAAACCTGCCGTTTCGCTTTTGATTGAAAGAGTCCCAATGATCAAGTTTCGTCTCGCACATCTCGGCCTCGCCATGGCCGCTCTTGGCTTTACCGCAGCAACGCCCGTCCTCGGTCTGTCCACTGCTTACGCGGCGGAAGCCGTGCGCCCGGAAATCGGCGGCCCTTTGCAAGCCGCCCAGAAAATGATGCAAGCCGGACGCGCGAAGGATGCGCTGAACGAACTGCGCAAGCTCGACGGTAAAAACCCGACCGGCAATGAGCAATACCTGATCGAACGCGTGCGCGCCGCCGCCGCCTCGACCGCCGGCGACTACGATACCGCCGCCCGCTCCTTCGAAAAACTGATCGACTCGGGCAAACTGTCCGCCAGCGAACGCGCCAATTTCTCCGAAGGCTTGATCGGCATTTACATGCGCGCCAAGGAATTCGGCAAGGCCAACGCCGCCATCCAGCGTTCGCTCAAGGAGCGCGACGATCCGAAGCTGCGCGCCTACCTGATCCAGAATTACATGGCGATGGGTAACGCCGCCGAAGCCACCAGGCTGCTCGAAGCGGACCTGCGTGCCGCCGAAAAAGCCGGCCGCACCCCGCCGGAAGAACCGCTGCAATGGATGGCCAACCTGCAGAACAAGAGCGGCGACAAGGTAGGCTATGTGGCGACGATCGAAAAACTCGCCGCCCACTATCCGAAGGCGAGCTACTGGGCCGACCTGCTCAATCGCATCGTCAGCAAACCTGGCTTCGCCGACCGCCTGCGCGTCGACGTCTCGCGCCTGCAACTGGCCAACAACCTGCTGAAAAAGCCGAGCGAATACATGGAACTGGCCCAGCTGGTCCTGCGCGACGGCGCCGCTGCGGAAGCGGTCAAGATCGTCGACAAGGGCTACAAGGCAGGCATCCTCGGCGTGGGCGCCGATGCGCCGCGTCACCAGCGCCTGAAAGACCTGGCCGACAAAACCCTGGCCGAGTTCAACAAGAACGTCGCCACCACCGAAGCATCGCTGCAAAAGGTCGCCGATAACGATGGACTGGTGAACCTGGGCTACGCCATGGTGCAAGCCGGCCAGGCCGAAAAAGGTCTGGCGCTGATGGAAAAAGCCAGCGCCGCCGGTAACCTCAAGCGTCCAGAAGATGCCAAGCTGCGCCTGGGCCAGGCCTACGCCGCCGCCGGCAAGAAAGCCAAAGCCATCTCCACCCTCAAAACGGTGGGCGGCAAGGACGGCACGGCCGAACTGGCACGCTACTGGATCATGGCCATCAATCATCCAATGACTTGATCGGCACTGCGACAACGTAGTCTCCTGAAAGCGCTGTCTGCATCTTGCAGGCAGCGCTTTTTAGCTTTGAACGTATAATCGCTGTTTCGATTATGTTGGTCTGTTCATGCACAGTCATCCCAAGAGCACCCTATGAAGGTTTTTCGCGGACTTCCCAACGACCGGGCGCGCGCGCCCTGCGCGCTCACGATCGGTAACTTTGACGGTGTCCATCGCGGCCACCAGGCATTGCTGGCGCGCGTGTGCGCCGCCGCCTCCGACCTTGGACTGGAAGCGGCCGTGATGACGTTCGAGCCGCACCCGCGCGAATTTTTCGCGCGCCGCGCCGGCGACCTGTCGAAAGCCCCGAACCGCATCGCCAACCTGCGCGACAAGCTGCAGTCGCTCTCGAACGCCGGCATCGACCGCGTCATCGTCGAACACTTCAACGAACACTTCGCTGCCATTTCGCCCCAGGACTTTGTGGAGCGCGTGCTGGTCGAGGGCCTGCACGTCAAATGGCTGATGGTCGGCGACGATTTCTGCTACGGCGCGCGGCGCGCCGGCAATGTCGCCATGCTGATCGAAGCGGGCAAGCGCCACGGCTTTCATGTCGAAACGCTGCCCACCGTGATGCACGGCGCCCAGCGCATTTCCTCGTCGGCCGTGCGCAGCGCGCTCGCCGCGGGCGACTTCGGCCAGGCCGGCCAGCTGCTCGGCCACCCGTACGCCATGTCGGGCCACGTGATCCACGGCCAGAAGCTGGGCCGCACGCTCGGCTTCCCGACCTTGAATTTGCGCGTGGCGCACCGCCCCGCCCTGTCGGGCATTTTCGTCGTCCAGGTGCATGGCATGGGGCCCGAGCCGCTGCCCGCCGTGGCCAGCCTGGGCGTGCGCCCCACCGTCGACGACAGCGGCCGCGTGCTGCTCGAAGTGCACGTGTTCGACTTCGCCCAGTCCTGCTACGGCAAGATGGTGCGCGTCGAATTCCTGGAAAAGATACGCGACGAAGAAAAATACACCGACCTGGCCACCCTGACCGCCGCGATCGCGCGCGACAGCGACCAGGCGCGCGCCTGGTTCGCGCGGCGCGCCGCCGCCCTGACCGCCACCGACCGAATTTGACGCCGCACCCGCAGCCCGCTGCCACCTGCGTCACCATCGAAGACACCCAGATACACCTCCTTGAAGAAAAATATGTCCGACAATAGCCAAACCAGCAAACCAGAGCAGAACCAGCAAGCCCCACAGGCCGCCAAAAAAGACGGGAAAAAGGACGCCAAGCCGGTCAGCAAATACCCGGTCAACATGACCGACACCCCGTTCCCGATGCGCGGCGACCTGGCCAAGCGCGAACCGGGCTGGGTCAAGCAATGGCAGGACAAAAAAATCTATGAGCGCGTGCGCAAGGCGGCCAAGGGCCGTCCGATGTTCGTGCTGCACGACGGCCCGCCGTACGCCAACGGCGACATCCACCTCGGCCACGCCGTCAACAAGATCTTGAAAGACATGGTCGTCAAATCGCGCGGCATCGCCGGTTTCGACGCGCCCTACGTGCCGGGCTGGGATTGCCACGGCATGCCGATCGAAATCCAGATCGAAAAACTGCACGGCAAAAACCTCCCGACCGCCGACGTGCTGGCAAAGGCGCGCGCCTACGCGCTCGAACAGGTCGACCGCCAGCGCGCCGGCTTCATTCGCCTGGGCGTGCTCGGTGAATGGGACAACCCGTACCTGACCATGGCCTTTCGCAACGAGGCCGATGAACTGCGTTCGCTCGGCACCCTGCTCGACAAAGGCTATGTGTACCGCGGCCTGAAACCGGTGAACTGGTGCTTCGATTGCGGCTCGGCCCTGGCCGAAGCGGAAGTCGAATACCAGGACAAGCGCGATCCGGCCATCGACGTCGGCTTCCCGTTCGCCCAGCACGACAAACTGGCCGCCGCCTTTGGCCTGCCCGCGCTGCCTGCCGGCGATGGCTTCATCGTCATCTGGACCACCACGCCATGGACCATCCCGTCCAACCAGGCGCTCAACGTCAATCCTGAAGTGACTTACGCGCTGGTCGAAACCACGCGTGACGGCAAGCCGCTGCTGCTCATCCTGGCGGCCGACCTGGCCGAGTCCTGCCTGCTGCGCTACAAGCTCGAAGGCAAGGTCATTGCAACGTGCCTGGGCCAGGCGTTCGACGGCCTCTCGTTCAAGCATCCGCTGCATGCGGCCGACGCGTTTTTCGACCGCCTCTCGCCGATGTACATGGCCGATTACGTCACCACCGAAAGCGGCACCGGCGTGGTCCACTCGGCGCCTGCCTACGGCCTGGACGACTTCATTTCGTGCAAGGCGCACGGCATGAAGGATGACGAGATCCTCACCCCGGTGATGGGCGACGGCCGCTTCGCCTCGACCCTGCCGCTGTTCGGCGGCCTGACCATCTGGGAAGCGTCGAAACCCATCTGCGCGGCCCTGACCGCTGCCGGCGCCCTGTTCGAACTGAAGATGTTCGACCACAGCTACATGCACTGCTGGCGCCACAAGACCCCGATCGTCTACCGCGCCACCTCCCAGTGGTTCGCCGGCATGGACGTCACGCCCAAAGACGGCGGAGCGACCCTGCGCGAGACGGCCCTCAAGGGCATCACCGAAACCCGCTTCTTCCCGGACTGGGGCCAGGCGCGCCTGCACGGCATGATCGAAAACCGTCCCGACTGGACACTCTCACGTCAGCGCCAGTGGGGCGTGCCGATGGCCTTCTTCCTGCACAAGGAAACCGGCCAGCTGCACCCGCGCACGCCGGAGCTGCTCGAGCAAATCGCCAAGCTGTTCGAAGAGCGCGGCATCGATGCCTGGCTCGATATCGAACCGAAGGACCTGCTGGGCGAAGACGCCGCAATGTACGTCAAGAACAAGGACACGCTCGACGTCTGGTTCGATTCCGGCTGCACCCACCAGACCGTGCTGCGCGGCTCGCACGCGGCCCAGTCGCACTTCCCGGCCGACCTGTACCTCGAAGGCTCGGATCAGCACCGCGGCTGGTTCCATTCCTCGCTGCTGACGTCCTCCATGCTCAATGGCTGCCCGCCGTACAAAGCGCTGCTCACGCACGGCTTCACGGTCGACGCCGAGGGCAAGAAGATGTCCAAGTCGCTCGGTAACACGATGGCGCCGCAAAAAATCTCCGACACCCTGGGCGCCGACATCCTGCGCCTGTGGGTCGCCTCGACCGACTACACGGGCGAACTGTCGATCTCCGAAGAGATCCTGAAGCGCGTGACCGAATCGTACCGCCGCATCCGCAACACCCTGCGCTTCCTGCTGGCGAACACCTCCGACTTCGACCACGCCAAACACGCGCTGCCGACGGCCGACCTGCTCGAAATCGACCGCTACGCCATCGCCGCCATGGCCGCGCTGCAGAACGACATCGCCAGCCACTACGAGCGCTACGAGTTCCACCCGGTCGTCTCCAAGCTGCAGAACTACTGCTCGGAAGACCTGGGCGGCTTCTACCTCGACATCCTCAAGGACCGCCTGTACACGTCGGCGGTCGATTCCTCGGCCCGCCGCTCGGCACAGACCGCGCTGTGGCACATCACGCAAAGCCTGCTGCGCGTGATGGCGCCGATGCTCAGCTTCACCGCCGAGGAAGCGTGGGCCGTATTTGCCGACGCCGACGCCTTTGCCGCCAGCGACGAAACCATCTTCACGCAAACCTTCTGGACCCTGCCCGAGGTGGCCGACGGCGCCGCCCTGCTGGACAAATACACGACCTTGCGCGCGGTGCGTACCGACGTCACCAAGCAGCTGGAAGAATTGCGCGTCTCGGGCGCCATCGGCTCGTCGCTGCAGGCAGAACTGACCATCAAGGCCAGTGGCGACAAATACCGCCTGCTGGCCAGCCTGGACGACGACCTCAAATTCGTCTTCATCACCTCGCAGGCCCAGGTAGCCGAAGTGGCCGACGATGCCGGCGAGGCGATCGTGGTGGCCGCCTCCGCCGCGCCGAAATGCGAGCGTTGCTGGCATTATCGCGCCGACGTCGGCAGCCACGCCGAGCATGCGGCCCTGTGCGGCCGCTGCTTCAGCAATTTGTTCGGCAGCGGCGAGAAGCGCGCCTTCGCATAAACACCAACACGACACCACCCCATGGCAACCAAAAAGAAACAGCTGTTCTCGTCCGCGCCGCAAGGCGGCTCCGGCATGATGCCCTGGCTGGGCATCGCGGCCATCATCATCCTGATAGACCAGCTGACCAAGATCGCGATCCAGAAGACCTTCGTGTTCCGCGAGGAGAAGGTCATCACGTCCTTCTTCAACCTGACGCTGACGTACAACAAGGGCGCCGCATTCGGCCTGCTCAACGACCAGCCGGGCTGGCAGCGCTACTTCTTTACCATCGTCGGGGTGCTGGCGGTCGGCTTCATCGTCTACCTGTTGAAGCGCCATGCCGGCCAGCGCCTGTTTTGCTGGGCGCTGGCCCTGATCATGGGCGGCGCCATCGGCAACGTGATCGACCGCGTCGCTTACGGTCACGTGGTCGACTTCCTGCTGTTCCACCTGAACGGTGTCGGCAGCTTCCCCGTCTTTAACGTGGCCGACTGCGCCATCTGCCTCGGCGCAGGCCTGTTCATCTACGACGAACTGCGGCGCGTGAACCGGCAATAAGGAGAAAGCGCATGTCGATGGACCTGAAGGGTAAAAAAATCGTGCTCGGCCTCTCGGGCGGGGTGGCCTGCTACAAGGCCGCGGACCTGTGCCGCGCGCTCATCAAGCAGGGCGCCTCGGTCCAGGTGGTCATGACCGACGCCGCCACCCACTTCATCACCGCGGTGACGATGCAGGCCTTGTCCGGCCATCCGGTCCACACCGACCAGTGGGATGCGCGCGTGGCCAACAACATGGCCCACATCGACCTCACGCGCGGGGCCGATGCGATCCTGATCGCGCCCTGCTCGGCTGACTTCATGCGCAAACTCGCGCACGGCGTGTGCGACGACCTGCTCTCGACCCTGTGCCTGGCGCGCCCGCAGCGCGTGCCGCTGCTGGTCGCCCCGGCCATGAACGTCGAGATGTGGGAAAACCCCGCCACGCGCCGCAATGCCGCCCAGCTGCGCGCGGACGGCATTTGCATCTTCGGCCCCGCTGCCGGCGAACAGGCCTGCGGCGAAACGGGCCTGGGCCGCATGCTGGAACCCGCCGACCTGCTCGACGAAGTCATCGCCTCGTTCCAGGCCAAGGTCCTGGCGGGCAAGCGCGTGCTGATCACCGCCGGACCGACCTTCGAAGCGATCGATCCTGTACGCGGCATCACCAATCTGTCGTCCGGCAAAATGGGTTATGCGATCGCCCGCGCCGCGCGCGAAGCGGGGGCCGAGGTCACCCTCATCTCCGGCCCGACCGCCCTGGCCACGCCACACGGCGTGCGCCGCACCGACGTGCAAAGCGCGCGCCAGATGCATGACGCGGTCATGAACGCCGTCGGTGGCCAGCATGTGTTCATCAGCGTGGCGGCGGTGGCCGACTGGCGCGTGGCCAACGCCAGTGCGCAGAAAATGAAAAAGCAGGACGACGGCGCCACGCCCAGCCTTCAGTTCGAACAGAATGCCGACATCCTCGCCTCGGTCGCCGCCACCACGTCCGTATCGGGCTGGCCGTACTGCGTCGGCTTTGCCGCCGAATCGGAGAACCTGGTCGAATACGGCGCCATCAAGCGCGAGAAAAAAGGCATTCCCCTTTTGGTCGGCAATATCGGCCACCAGACCTTCGGCCAGGACGACAACAGCATCATGCTGTTCGACGACCAGGGCCACACCGTACTGCCGCGCGCCGACAAGCTCACGCTGGCGCGCCAGCTCATTTCAGAAATCGCAAAGCGCATCGAACAGCGCTCCCTGCTCAAGTAAAAAGCACCTGTACCATGAAAACCATTGACGTCAAAATCCTCGACCCGCGCATGAAGGACCAGCTGCCGGCCTACGCCACTCCGGGCAGCGCCGGGCTTGACCTGCGCGCCTGCATCGACGAGCCGATCACCATCGAAGCCGGCGCCACCGTGCTCATTCCGACCGGGCTGGCGATCCATGTGAGCGACCCCGGTTACGCCGCCATGATCCTGCCGCGCAGCGGCATGGGCCACAAGAACGGCATCGTGCTGGGGAATCTGGTAGGCTTGATCGACTCCGACTATCAGGGACAACTGATGGTATCGACCTGGAACCGCGGCCAGAACGCCTTCACGCTCAACCCCATGGAGCGTCTGGCTCAATTGATCGTGGTGCCGGTGGTGCAGGTCGGATTTAACATCGTCGACGATTTCGACACGAGCGAACGCGGTGCGGGCGGTTTCGGCAGCACCGGAAAACACTAATTTGGAGAAGTCTATGGCCCGCTTCACTGGTCTGCGTCCGGCTGTGCCGGCACTGTGTATTGCGCTGCTGCTGGCGGCGTGCACCACGCCCGGCCCCGTGACGGAAACACCGCCAACGTCACAGCCGCAACAGCCGGTGGAACCGCCCGCGCGCACGATCACGCCGCGCCTGGCGGCCGCCGCCGAAGCGCTCACCAAGATGGCGGCCATGCAGGAACGCCTGTACCGGATCGCCGCGCCGCTCCTGATCAACAACGCCGACTTGTGCAAGGCATCCACGCGCAACCTGCTCGGCTTCACCGCGCGCAACCGCTACTGGTATCCGGGCGAATACAATGAGGCGGCCGGCATCGCCTTCGACATGGGCGAACGCCTGCAGGTGACGGGCGTACTGGCCGGCAGCGGCGCTGCGCGCGCCGGACTGCGGCGCGGCGACAATCTCATTTCCGCCAGCGGCAAGGCACTGCCGGTCGGCCCCAACGCATCGAGCACGGTCGGCGCGGTATTCGGCCCCCTGGTGGCCAGCCAGGCCAGCCTGGCGCTGCAGATCGAACGTGACGACAAGACCCGCGAACTGACCGTTCCGGTCACGCGCGCCTGCGGTTTCGCCATCGAACTCGGGAACGCCGACAACGTCAACTCCTACGCAGACGGCTCGCGCGTCCTGGTCACGCGCGGCATGCTGCAGTTTGCAAAGAGCGACGAAGAAATCGCGTACCTGCTGGCCAAGGGCATCGCGCACAACATCCTGGGCCATGCCACGTCGCAGCGCAGCGTCGGCACCATCGGCAGCATCATCGACAACCTGACCAACGTGCGGCCGGATACGTCGATGCTGATCGGCAGTGGCGGCATCAAGGCCATGCCGCCCGAACTCGACGCCGCCGCCGCCCAGCTCAGCATGTACGTGCTGGTGCGCGCCGGTGTGGGCATCGATGGCGCCCCGGCGTTCTGGAAGCGCCTGGCGGCGACCTATCCAGCCACGGTATTGAATGGTTATGTCGCCAACTACCCGGGCACCGCCGCGCGCCTGGCCGCGATCGACAAGGCCACCGCCGACATCCGCGCCAAGCAGGCCGCGAAAAAACCGGTCGCGCCATGAAAAAGCTGCTGCTCGCCTTCCTGACGATCCCACTGCTGGCGCACGCCGCGCAGTGGGTGAAGGTCGGATCGGCCGCGGGCAGCCAGTCGTACATCGACAAGAGCAGCATTATCCGCAGCGACAAGAGCTACAAGGTGTGGTCGCTGGTGTCGTACGCTAAAGAGCAGGCCACGCCGGAAGGCACGCCGTACCTGTCGATGAAGGCCCTGCATTTGTATTCATGCGCCGAGCGCACCACCACTTTGCTCAGCCAGGTGTACTACGCCGAGGCGATGGGCAAGGGGCCCGTCTCGCAAAACTTCAAGTACGAAAAATTCGCGCCGGAAGACATCGTGCCCGACAGCGTGTCGGACGGCGCGCTGCAGGTGATCTGCAAGCGCAGGAAGCGCTAGCGCGTTCAGCTCGGGAAATCCGGGAAGTAGGTTCCCATCACCCACGTCAGCACGCCGCAAAAGACCACCACCGCCACCAGCACGATCAGCAAACGCCCGAACTTCGGCGAGCCATCGTCATTTTTTGTATCATTGCTCATCTTCCCACCACCATGTGCTCGATTCAGGAGCGCCAGTATATTCGATTCAATGGACAGCATAGACCTGGAAGTATTAAAGACCGCCTCCGCGTGGATCGCCGCCGGTCGGCGCTGCGAATTGATCACGGTGATCAAGACCTGGGGCTCGAGCCCGCGCCCGATCGGCGCCACGCTCGCCATGTGCGACGATGGCAGCGTGGTCGGTTCGGTCTCCGGCGGCTGCATCGAAGATGACCTGATCGAGCGCGTGCGCCGGCTCGGCATCACGCGCACCATTCCCGAGGTGGTCAGCTACGGCATCAGCGCCGACGAAGCGCACCGTTTCGGCCTGCCCTGCGGCGGCACCATCGAACTGGCGATCGAGCCGCTGTCGAGCGCCAGCGCCATCGACGAACTGCTTGCGCGCCTGGAAGCGCACGAACTGCTGGCGCGCCGGCTCGACCTGGCAACCGGCGCGGTCACGTTGACGGCGGCGCAGGCCGGCGCGGTGCAACTGCTGGCCGATGGCGTGCTGACCACCGTGCACGGTCCGCGCTGGCGCCTGTTCATCATCGGCGCCGGGCAGCTCTCGCGCTTTCTCGCGCAGATCGCCACGGCGATGGACTACCACGTCACCGTGTGCGACCCGCGCGAAGAGTACCGCTCCGGCTGGAATCTGCCGGGCGTGCAACTGGTGCACATGATGCCGGACGACCTGGTGCTCGAGTCGCGCCTGGATCACCGCAGCGCCGTGGTGGCGCTCACGCACGACCCCAAGCTGGACGATCTGGCGCTGATGGAGGCGCTCAAATCCGATGCGTTTTACGTGGGCGCGATCGGCTCGCGCCTGAATAACGCCAAGCGGCGCGAGCGACTCAGGCAGTTCGATCTGTCGAACGAGCAGCTGGCGCGCCTGCACGGGCCGATCGGCCTGTACATCGGCAGCAAGACACCGTCGGAGATCGCCATTTCGATCCTGGCGGAGCTCACCGCCGTCAAGAACGGTGTGCCGGCCGAACTGCAGGTGCGCCACGCGGCCGCGCTGGAGCCGGCCGGCACCGAGGCGTGCGCGGCCGCGCTGACTTAACAACACCAGTAATAGCCAGTGTCATGGCAAGAAACGGGTTGCCCGCACCGCGCCGGCGCTGGACAATGCCGCTTCGTTACACAGCGTGACGACGCACCGGGAATCCACCATGAACACAGCCAATCTGCTTCGCCTGATCGTCCTTGCCGCCATCTGGGGCAGTTCCTTTCTCTTCATGCGCATCGCCGCGCCGGTGCTCGGGCCGGCCGTGCTGATCGAATACCGGGTCGCCTTTGCCGCCGTGTTCCTGGCCATCGTCGGCGTGATCCTCAAGAAGCGCCTCGACCTGGCCGCCAACTGGAAGCACTACCTGATCCTCGGCTTCATCAACTCCGCCCTGCCCTTTCTGCTGTTCGCTTTCGCCGCGCGCACCTTGTCGGCCTCCGTGCTGTCGGTGCTCAACGCCACCGCGCCGATGTGGGGCGCGCTGATCGGCGCGCTCTGGTCGCGCCAGGCCATCGCCGGCAAGCAGGTACTGGGCCTGGTGCTCGGCACCTGCGGCGTGGCCCTGCTGGTCGGCTTCGACGACGTCACCACGCGTCCCGGCGCGCCGCTCGCCATCGCGGCCGCCCTGCTGGCCGCCTTCTGCTACAGCGTGGCCAGCACCTACGCCAGGTCGGCCAAAACCGTCGAACCGTACGCCAACGCGCACGGCAGCATGTGGGCCGCCACCTTGCTGGTGATTCCGGCGCTGCCGTTTTTCCCCGCTCCCGCCACGGCGACGCCGGGCATCATGGGCGCCGCGCTCGCACTGGGCGTGCTTTGCAGCGGCATCGCCTACATCATGTACTTCAAGCTGATACAGCAAGTCGGCCCGACGTCCGCGCTCACGGTCACCTTTCTCAGTCCCCTGTTCGGCATTTTGTGGGGCGTGCTGTTTTTATCCGAACACGTGGGCTGGCACACCGTCGCCGGCGCCGCCGTGGTCATCGCCGGCACGGCGCTGGTGACCGGATTCACGCCGTTCGGCGCACGTGCTATCGTTGCGCCCTCTTCCACCAGCAAATAGGCAGCCGCTTGCAGACGTCGATCCCCCTTCCGGCGCTTTACCGCAGCGCCGATATCCTGGCCTTCCACAGCCGCGATACCGAAGCCGTGGCCGAACAGGTCGAGCCGGGGCGTATCCGCAAGGGCGTGATGATCGGCGGCGTACCGGTTTTGCTCGACATCGCCCTCGGCGCCGACTTGGCACACTGCACGGTGCAGGCCGACGGAGCGCTTGCGCCCGACGATCTGCGCCAGATCGACGACGCCCTGCTTAACATTTTGGCGCTGCGCATCGACCCGGCGCCCTTCCTGGCGGCCGTTGCCGGCGACCCGCTGCTGGGGCCCGTGGTGCAGCGCCAGCCCGGTTTGCGCATCGTGCAGTCGGCCACGATTTTCGAGGCGCTGACCTGGGCCATCATCGGCCAGCAGATCAACCTGACCTTCGCCATTGCGCTGCGCCGCACCTTCATTTTGCAGGCCGGGCGGCAGCACAGCAGCGGCTTGTGGTGCTATCCGGAGGCGCGCGACGTGGCACGCCTCGATACCGGCGATCTCACCACCCGCAAATTCTCGCGCTCCAAGGCCGACACCCTGCTGCGCCTTGCGCACCTGGTCGACAGCGGCGAACTGACGCTTGATCGCAGCGATGACGCGGCCCGGGTGGCGGCCTCGCTGCTGGCCGTCAAGGGCATCGGCCCGTGGACCGTCAACTACGCCCTGCTGCGCGGCTACGGCTACGCCGATTGTTCACTGCATGGCGACGTGGCGATCCGCGCGGCGTTCCAGCATCTGCTGGGCGAAGACGCCAAGCCGGACATGGCGCGCACCGAAGCGCTGCTGGCGCGCTATGCACCGCACCGCACCATGGCCGCGGCCCACCTGTGGACCAGCCTGCATCCGCGCGTCGACGAACAAGCCGCTTGACCCTGACGCCACGTCAGACTCCACACTGCGCTTACGCATGAAGACAAGGAGTGATTCGATGAAGTTAAAAATAGGCGAGCTGGCGAAACGGTCGGGACTGACGGTGCGCGCGCTTCATCATTACGACAGTATCGGCCTGCTCTCCCCTTCGGCGCGTTCCGACGCCGGCTACCGCCTGTACAACCGCGACGACATCGCCCGCCTGCACCAGGTGCAGGCACTGCGCCGTTTCGGCGTGTCGCTGGCCGACATCGGAACCTTCCTGGCCAATCAGGGCTCGAGCCTGTCGACCATCGTGGAGCAGCAGATCGCCGCGCTGACCCGACAGATCGACCAGGCCGGCATCTTGCGCGAGCAGCTGACAACGCTGCACCGTGAACTCGATGCCGGCGTGGAGCCCGACCTGGCCGCGTGGCTCACTACTCTGGAGTTGATGACGATGGTCGATACCTATTTTTCAAAAGAAGAACTGAAACAGCTGCCATTTTTCGCCGGCGACGCCGCCTGCATCGCCGAGTGGGATGCGATGGTGGCGCGCTTCAAGCAGATGATCGCTGCGGGCACGCCGCCGGCGGCCGTCGAAGCGCAAACGCTGTCGCAGGAATGGATGCTCAAGATGGAACGCGACACCAACGGCGACCCGGATGTCATGGTGCGCATTCTCGCCATGCAGGCGCGCGAGCCGGCCCTGCGCCAGCAGAATGGCGTCACGCCCGACGTCGAGGCGTATCTCAAGGAAGCGTTCGCGCAGTCGCGCCTGGCGATGTTCAAAAAATACCTGTCGCCCGAAGAGTTTGCGTACATGGATGCGCACTACCGCATTCGCATGGACGAGTGGCCCGGGCTGATCGCGCGGGTGCGCAAGGCGATTGCCAGCGGCGCCGCGCCTGCCGATCCGCAGGTGGGGCAGTTGATGCGCGAGTGGATCGACTTGTCGCAGTCGTTCGCCGGCGACGATCCCGCCACCCACGCGAAAATCCGCGTCGCTTACGAGAAGGAGCCGCTGCTGATGATCGGCAGCTGGATCACCGATGAAATGAAGGCGTACATCGGGCAGGCCATGGCGGCGTTGCATCAGCATTCCTGAGCTGGCGCGCTCGATCATCTGACAAGGCGATGTTCTTGTCCAGCCTCAACAGGCAAGAACATTGTCCGCAGATCCGTCGATTCGTGGCCCTGGCACGGTTGAACTGCGTGCACGACGCTGATAGATTGAGGGCTTCCGAATTGTTGGCGCCAGTCGCCACGTCAGGAGTCGCTCATGAGTAACACCAGTCATCGGATCGCTGGAGCGCTACTTGCCGTATCAGCTTGACGTGATATCACGCGGAGGTGATACTTGAATACGCGAAGAAAGCCCACGATTGAGCCTCCGGACATGTGGGTGATGTCTCTGCATGAGGAATTTCAACGTGAGTTCATGCAACTGGATGAAGACATCAGGGACGAGTTATTGGCTGCTGCAAGGGCAATCGAAATTGCGGGTCCAAAACACGGCAGGCCATTGGTCGATACGTTAAAACAGTCGAAATACGACAACATGAAGGAAATCCGTTTCACGTCCCAGGACGGAACACAAATCTGGCGTGCCGCATTTGCTTTCGATCCCGAACGTCGAGGCGTAATCCTGGCGGCCGCAAACAAGCAGGGCAAAAACGAAAATTTGTTCTACAAAAAACTGATTGCTGTAGCCGATGCGCGTTTTGGTTTACACCTGAAAGCACTTGACAGGAAAGAGAAGGAGAAGTGACATGGGGAAATCCATCGCGGAATTGATGAGTGCTCTTCCACCAGAACGCAGGAAGACCATCGAGTCTAAAGCGCAGAAGTACGCGGACAATATGATTGCTCAAGCTGACTCACTGGAAGTTTTACGGAAAGCGGTCGGGCAGACCCAGGCGCAAATAGCCAAGACCTTGGGCATTCAGCAAAATGCGGTATCCCAACTGGAAAAACGGACAGATATCTACGTTTCCACGCTTCAACGTTACGTGAATGCTTTAGGAATGGATCTGGAGATCACGCTGCTTAGTAAAGAAGGCAAAAGAATTCCCCTGCCAAATTTTCATCCCTGGACGGATATGGCGCCTGCGGACGCCCCCGCACTTGGCAAGCTTCCGCTGAAAGCACAGAAAAGAAATGCGGCGACGGCCAAGACGGTAGCGGCGACAACCACCAAGAAAAAAACCACCGCCTGAGCTGGCGTTTGCCTGAGGCGCATCCGGACCTGCATGGACGCCAGCGCAAATACCCAACCCGCAAAAGCGAAAGCCGCTGATTCCTGTAAGAGAATCAGCGGCTTGCTGTATTTGGTTGCGGGGACAGGATTTGAACCTGTGACCTTCGGGTTATGAGCCCGACGAGCTGCCAGACTGCTCCACCCCGCGTCTGTATGTAGCTATTATAGGGGGCTTTTCGTAATTAGGCAATATTAATCCAATCAAGGCGTGCGATAGGGCCTAGCCGAACGCGGGTGCAGGGGCGTCAGCCCCCGTTTACCCTCTGCGCGAACCGCATTGGCCCGGCAATCGGTGTAAAGTAAGCGAAAATCATTCTTCCCATTCCCTATGAAATTTTGTTCCGAGTGCGCCCATCCCGTCGACCTGCTCATCCCCGAGGGCGATAACCGTCCGCGCTATGTCTGCAAGCAATGCGCGGCGATTCACTACCAAAACCCCAAACTTGTCGTCGGCTCCATTCCCGTCTGGCAACCGGAAGGCGAAGAGGTCCGCGTGCTGCTCTGCAAGCGCGCCATCGAACCGCGCCACGGTTTCTGGACCTTGCCGGCCGGCTTCATGGAAAACAGCGAAACGACGGCCGAGGCCGCCGTGCGCGAAACCGAAGAGGAAGCCGGCGCCGACATCGACATCGGCAGCCTGTTCAGCCTGTTGAACGTGGCCCAGGTGCATCAGGTCCACCTGTTCTACCTGGCCCGCCTGCGCAGCCTGGACTTCGCTCCCGGCATTGAAAGCCTGGACGTGCGCATGTTCGCCGAGCACGAGATTCCTTGGGAGGAACTGGCCTTCCCCACCATCCGCAAGACGCTGGAACTGTTTTTCGCCGATTGCGCCCGCATGCGCGAAGGCGGCGGCTTCGGCTTTCACACGCACGACATCGTGCGCCCGATGCGCATCTCCAGCGATCCCGACTAAGCCATGATCCCCTGGCTTGAAACCCATTCGCCGTTTCCCGACGTTTCCGAAGCGCTCACATCGGACGCGCCGGGCCTGCTGGCGGCCGGCGCCGACCTCTCGCCCGAACGCCTGCTGAGCGCCTACCGGCACGGCATCTTTCCCTGGTTTTCCGAAGGCCAACCCATCCTGTGGTGGAGTACCGATCCGCGCATGGTGCTGATGACGGCCGATTTTCGCATCAGCGACAGTCTGCGCAAGGCCCTGCGCCGGGTCGGGCGCAGCATGGAAGAAGGCGGGCGCTGGCAGGTACGCTTCGACTGCGCGTTCGAGGACGTGATGCGCGCCTGCGCCGCCCCGCGCAAGGATGGTCCGGGCACCTGGATTTCGGACGAGATCGTCAAAGGCTATACCGGCCTGCATGCGATGGGCTACGCCCACTCGTCCGAGCTCTGGCTCGATGGCGAATTGGTCGGCGGCGCCTATGGCGTGTGCATAGGACGCATGTTTTACGGCGAATCGATGTTCGCGCGCGTGACTGACGGCTCCAAGATCGCACTGGCATGGCTGGTCGCCTTTTTACGCGGACAGGGCGTGACCATGATCGACTGCCAGCAGGAGACCGGCCACCTGGCTTCGCTGGGCGCCGCCCCCATCTCGCGCGCCGCATTTCTGGCGCATTTAAGCGACGCGATCGCCAAACCGGGCATCGCCGAGTGGAAACCGGGATCGCCATTTACACAGACGCGGTAAACAGCGTAAAGTTTCGCTACAATAGATAACAAGGAAGCAACCAGGGCCACCGATCGCAACTACGCCGTATCGAAAGCGACTGCATGACGCACTTAAACGACCTGCCTTTCTCGACGCTGCAGTTCTACACCACAGCGCCCTACCCGTGCAGCTACCTCGACGCCCGGCAGGCGCGCTCGCAAGTGGCCACCCCGTCGCACCTGATCAACGCCGACGTCTACTCCGAACTGGTCAAAAATGGCTTCCGGCGCAGCGGCATTTTCACCTACCGTCCTTACTGCGACGGCTGCAACGCCTGCATCCCGGTGCGCGTGCGCGCCGCCGAATTCGCGCCCAGCCGCGGCCAGCGGCGCGCCTGGACCCGCCATGCGGGACTGGTGGCCACGGTCGCCAACCTGAGTTTTTCGGACGAACACTACGCGCTCTACCTGCGCTACCAGACCACGCGCCATGTCGGCGGCGGCATGGACCAGGACAGCCGCGACCAGTACGCGCAGTTTTTGCTGCAAAGCCGGGTCAACACGCGCCTGGTGGAGTTTCGCGACCCAGATGACGGCGTGCTGCGCATGGTCTCGATCATCGACGTGCTTTCCGACGGCCTGTCGTCGGTGTACACCTTTTTCGATCCCGACGTACCCGGGGCCTCCTTCGGCACCTACAACGTGCTGTGGCAGATCGCCCAGGCCAGCGAACTGAAACTGCCCTTTGTCTATCTGGGCTACTGGATCGAACAAAGTCCCAAGATGGCCTACAAGATCAACTTCCGCCCGCTCGAAGCGCGCATCGACGGCATCTGGAGTCTGCTCAACCGATAGCAGCTTGTGGGCGGTCGGCGCTGGCACACGGTAAAATGCCGGGACCCGCACCAACCCGAGCACTCCATGTCCCAGAAACTGCTGTATGCCTTAGGTCGTCCCCTGCTGTTCGCGCTCAAGCCCGAGACGGCGCATAACGTCACCCTTCCCGCCCTGCGCAGCGCCGCTGCCATCGGCCTGACCGGTCTGATGAAAAAGCCCGCGCCCGACCCGCGCACCGTCATGGGCATCACCTTCCCCAACCCGGTCGGCCTGGCCGCGGGGCTGGACAAGGATGGCGCCTACATCGACGGCCTGTCGGCGCTCGGTTTCGGCTTCATCGAAGTGGGCACCGTCACGCCCAAGCCGCAGCCGGGCAATCCCAAGCCGCGCATGTTTCGCATCCCGGCCAAGCGCGCCGTGATCAACCGCATGGGCTTTAACAATGGCGGCGTCGACGCCTTTGTGGCCAATGTGCAGGCCTCGAAGTTCTATCAGGATAAGCGCGGCGTACTTGGCCTGAACATCGGCAAGAACGCCAGCACGCCGATCGAAAACGCAGTTGACGATTATCTGCACTGCCTCGAAAAAGTATACCCGTACGCCAGCTACGTGACGGTCAATATCTCCTCGCCCAACACCGCCAACCTGCGCCAGCTGCAGGGCGCGTCGGAACTGGACGCGCTGCTCATGCGGCTCAAGGATGCGCAACTGCGCCTGGCCGACCAGCACAAGCGCTACGTGCCGCTGGCGCTCAAGATCGCACCGGACGTCGACGGCGACCAGATCAAGGATATCGCCGCGGCCCTGCTGCGCCACAAGATCGACGGCGTCATCGCCACCAACACCACGCTCAGTCACCGCCTGGTCGACCGCATGCGGCATGGCCAGGAGACCGGCGGCGTGTCGGGCGAACCGGTGTACGACCTGTCGAACATCGTCATCCGCGCGCTGCGCCAGGAACTGGGCGACGCGCTGCCGATCATCGGCGTGGGCGGCATCATGCGCGGCGCCGATGCAAAAGAGAAGATCAATCTCGGCGCCTCGCTGGTGCAGCTGTACACTGGCCTGATCTATCAAGGACCGGGCCTGATCCGCGAATGCGCGCAGGCCCTTCGACCATAAGGAACGCACCATGATCAGGACCAGGCTCGGACGCACCCCGCTCGAGGTTTCCAAAATCTGCCTCGGCACCATGACCTTCGGCGAGCAAAACAGCGAGGCCGATGCGCACAGCCAGCTCGATTACGCGCTCGAGCGCGGCATCAATTTTGTCGACACCGCCGAAATGTATCCGGTCATGCCGCGTCCCCAGACGCAGGGCGACACCGAGCGCTTTATCGGCAGCTGGCTGAAAAAGAGCGGCAGGCGCGGCGACATCGTCTTGGCCACCAAGGCGGCCGGGCCGAATCCGAACCTGCACTGGGTCCGCGAAGGAAAGCAGAACCTCGACGCCGCCAGCCTGCGCACGGCGGTGGAAAACAGCCTGCGGCGCCTGCAGACCGACCATATCGATTTGTACCAGCTGCACTGGCCGAGCCGGAATGTGCCGATTTTTGGCGCAACCGCGTTCGACCCGACCAAGGAGCGCGAAGCCATTCCGGTCGAAGAGACGCTCGCTGCGCTGGGAAGCCTGATCGACGCCGGCAAGGTCAAGCATGTCGGTTTGTCGAACGAGAGCGCGTGGGGCGTGAGCGAATTTGTCAAGCAGGCCGACATGCGCGGCTTGCCGCGCATCGCCAGCGTCCAGAACCTGTACAACCTGACCGCGCGCAGTTTCGAGACCAGTCTGATGGACGAGACCTGCTACCGCGAGGATGTCGGTTTGCTGGCCTACAGTCCACTGGCGTTCGGGCAGTTGAGCGCGAAGTACCTGGATGATCCCAAGGCGAGCGGACGGTTGACGATTTTTCCGGCGTCGTGGAGCCCGCGTTATCTGCGCGCGCCGGTGCTGGCTGCGGTCAAGGAGTACGCGGCGCTGGCGCGCGCGAACGGCATGACGCCGACGCAGATGGCGCTTGCGTGGTGCTACTCGCGCTGGTTCGTGGCCTCGACCATCATCGGCGCGACCAGCCTGGCGCAGCTGAAGGAAAATATCGATGCGATGTCGGTGACATTGACCCCGGAAGTGGTGGCCGAGATCGACGCGATCCACGACCGCATTACCAACCCGGGCGCGTGATCGCCCCGTCGTTCCGTCACGATATGCCGCGGTAAATGACCTGGTTCAGGCGTCGCGGGTGCGCTCGATCAGCGCCGCCTTGTCCCTGACCAGGTTCGCCGGGCGGCCGGATTCAAGAAAGACCTTCAAGTCGCATAAGACGATGCTGAAACCCTCGGTGGCGTTCACTATCTGATCCATTGCGTCGTCACCGTCGAACCCGCGGACCTCAACGCCGACAACGGTCATGCCGCCCTGCTGCTCGACCAGGCTGATGTCGACGAACAGGCCGCTCCCGGTCCACGTGAACGCAATGTGGCGCGGCCGCTCGAATGCAGTCACGTTCACGCATTCGCTGGCGCCCGCAACCATGAACTGCCATTCCACTTGGGCACCGGGACCGAGCGGAGCGCTTGCGGATTTCAACCAGAAGCTTGTGATGCGGTCAGGCTGGACGAAAGCGTCGAAGGCTTGCGTCGCGGTGCATCGAATCGGCATTTTTGCCTTGGCAACTAGCTCAACCATAGGAATCTCCTTGAAGGGATACGCCTTGTGCGCGAGCAGACATTTTACGCCGCTCTCACCTGACCAGTAGCAAAGCCGCTCACGCCAGGGCGGCACCCGGCGGGAACGGCGCTATGCCGCCAATATCGCGATCTGCCGCAGCCCCCTCGAAAAGCTCGTACTGCTGGGATTTTCCACGAACACGCACTGCTTGCCCGTGCGCTTGCAATGCTCCTTCACACGCCAGTACGCGTTGTGGCTGATGCACCCGGTCTGGCAAATCACCAGATCGGCCGCCGCCAGGTTCGCGTCGAGCAAATCTGCCCCATGCTCCTGCCCTCCGTCATGGTGCGCGAACCTTGCCCCCGCCTCCTCCGTCATGCAGCGGTAACTGGCCACGCTGGCGCTCCTGCCACCGACGCACAGGAGGGTTTTGTCGACCAGCTGCGCCGCGGCGATCGCCTCGGCCGCATCTTCCTCGCACACCGGCGCATCCACCGGCCGCGCCGCCTGCAAGGCATCGAGCTGGCGCGTGGACGCCGCCAATTGCTGGCGCAACTGCGCCAGCTGCGCATCGCGCGCGCCCAGGCGCTGCGCCGCTTCATCGAGTTTCTGCTTGAGCCGCGTGCGCGCTTCCAGATCGGGCACCGACGCGCTCAGTTCCGCCATATCCGCCTGCAGGAACGCAAACTTGCTGTCGCGCGCCACCAGCTCGGCGCGCGCATTCATCAACTGCGCCTGCGCCTGTTCCAGCTCGCGCGCCTTGTCCGCCAGCGTGCGCACGTGGCGCTGCTGCGCCTGCGCCAGTTCGGCCGCCAGCGCCGCATTCTCTTCCTGCAGTTCCAGGTAACGCGCATGGTCGATGCGCGTGGTGGCCCCGGCCTGATGCTGGATCATGTGCATCTCGCGCAGCACCGTGTCCTGCACCAGGAAGTCGCTGCGCGGGTGCGTCAGCGCGGCCCAGAAGGCACCGGCCACGTCGCCCTGCGCGATCGCCTGGCGCCACATCAGCATGACGGCGTCGCCGCTGCGGGCATCGCGAAAGCGCAGCAGCACCAGCGCGTAACGCTGGTCGAGCGCATCCTGCAGCAGGTTCGAGATGCGATTGCGGGTGGCGCATTCGGCCACCGCGCCGACGTGGATTTCGTAGTCGTCGGCCAGCGCCTGGCCGCGCACGCCCTTGTTCACCAGCTTGCGCAGCACGCCGAGCGGCAGGCACACGCCGATCACCGGGCAGTGGGTATTGGCCGGCAGCTCCCACAGACGCTGGCGGCGCGACGACGAGGTGCGCGAAGCCGGTTCGCCGTCAGGGGGGAAGAACCGCGCGAGCGGCTTCTTGGCATCGTGGTCGCACATACGCGTCTCCTTAGTGCAGCTTGGGGCCGTGGCGCGCTTCGTCGATGACGGCGGCGGCGGCGGCGGCGGCATTGGACTGGGCAACGTGGTCGAGCCGCGCCTGGGCGTCGCCGACCATGCCGGACAAGGCGCGGAACGCTTCCGGCGTGAAGCGCACCGAGACATGGTTCAACGACAGGTGCAATACGCTGCATTCGGGGCAGATGCTGACGTGGCCGATGGTGCTGTCGGCGATCGTCACATGCTGGCAAGGTTCGCTTGGATTCTGTGGATGTTTGCTCGGCACGATGCTTCCTTGACGGTATGCAGTGGCTGGCAACGGCGGCGGGCTATGCGTGGGGTGGATGGCTTGCTGAAATCAAGTATAAACGAGAATCATTCGCATTTGCAAGCACGTCGTTCCCACGCCACGGCGGCACCCGGCGGGAAGCCGGTTCTGGCAGTGCCAGAACCGGCAGGCTACGCTTCGCGCGGGGCGTCGGCGTCCAGCGCGCGCTCGATGTCGGCGCGCGAGACATCCGGCGCGAACTGCTCGATGAAGTGATAGGCATACGCGCGAAGATAGGCGCCGCGCCGCACCGCCAGGCGGGTCACATTCGGCGCGAACAGGTGCGACGCTTCGACCGCGCGCAAACCCTTGTCGCGGCCATGATCGAACGCCATCGAGGCCACGATCCCCACGCCCATCCCCAGGCTTACATACTGCTTGATGACGTCCGAATCCATCGCGGTCAGCACGATGTCGGTGCGCACCCCGGCCTTGGCGAACGCCGCATCGATATGCCCGCGCCCCGTGAAGCCCACATCGTAGGTAATGAGCGGATAGCCGGCCAGGTCTTCCAGCCGGATCGGCGAACAATTGAGCAGCGGATGACCGTCCGGCACCACGATCAGATGGCTCCAGCGGTAGCACGGGAACGACACCAGGTCGGGGAACTGCGACAGGCCCTCGGTGGCGATGCCGATATCGGCCTTGCCCGACAAGACCCACTCGGCGATATGATCGGGAGCGCTCTGTTGCAGCGCGATGCGCACGTCCGGAAAATCGTTGCGGAACGACTGCACCACCTTCGGCAAGGCATAGCGCGCCTGGGTGTGGGTCGCGGCGATGGTCAGCGTGCCGCTGTTCTGGCCCGCGTATTCCATGCTGGCCTGCTGCAGGTTCTCGGCCTCCACCAGCAGGCGGTCGATGATTTTCAAGATGCCCTTGCCCGGATCGGTCAGCCCGGTCAGGCGCTTGCCGTTGCGTTCGAAAATCACCACGCCAAGTTCGTCTTCGAGCTCGCGGATCTGGCGGCTCACACCCGGCTGCGACGTGAACAGCGCATTGGCGACCTCGGTCAGGTTGTAGCCGCGCCGGGCCGCTTCGCGGATCGAGCGCAGTTGTTGGAAATTCATATCGCCGCTCCCTGGTCGACGAACACCTGCATCCGGCGCGGACGCACCACCAGGGTTTCGCCTTCCTTCAACTGCAACTGGCGATACCGCTCGTTGGGAATGACCGCTTCGATCAATTCGGCATTGTCGGCGCGCTCCAGGTCGAGCTGCGCCAGCGGACCGATGGCGTGCGCGCGGCGCAGCTTGACGACGATGCCTTCGGCGCCCGGCGTATAGCGGTCGATGTCAAGATCGTGCGGACGCACGTAGGCGATCCCCTGCCCGTTGGTGGCCGACGCATTGCCCGGCACCGAAAAACTGGCGTCGCCGCTGGCCATGATGCCGTCGTTCACGCGTCCATGGAACAGATTCACATTGCCGAGGAAGCCGTACACGAACGGCGAAGCCGGATTGTTGTACACCTGCTCGGGGGAGCCGAGCTGCTCGACCCGGCCCTTGTTCATCAACACCACCTGATCCGACACTTCCAGCGCTTCTTCCTGGTCGTGGGTGACGAAGATGCTGGTCACGTGCAGGTCGTCATGCAGGCGGCGCAGCCAGCGCCGCAATTCCTTGCGCACCTTGGCGTCGAGCGCGCCGAACGGCTCGTCGAGCAGCAGCACGCGCGGTTCCACCGCCAGCGCGCGCGCCAGCGCAATGCGCTGGCGCTGCCCGCCCGAGAGCTGCGGCGGATGGCGGTCGGCCAGCCAGTCGAGCTGCACCAGTTCGAGCAGCTGCTGCACCTTGTGGCGGATCTGCTGTTCGTTCGGACGGTCCTTGCGCGGCTTGACGCGCAGCCCGAAGGCGACGTTCTCGAACACGGTCATGTGCTTGAACAGCGCATAGTGCTGGAACACGAAGCCGACCTGGCGCTCGCGCACGTGGCGGTCCGACGCATCCTGGCCGTCGAGCAGCACGCGCCCGCTGTCCGGATGCTCCAGGCCCGCGATGATGCGCAGCAGCGTGGTCTTGCCGCAGCCTGAAGGGCCGAGCAGCGCGGTCAGTTCGCCCGAAGGGAACTGCAGCGACACGTTGTCGAGGGCGACAAAATCGCCGAACCGCTTGTTGATGTTACTGACTTCGATCGTCATGATCCGTGCTCCATGTTGCGTGCTTCGGCGTGAAACGCGATCGTTTCGCGCAAACGCCATTCGACAAAGGTTTTGATCGCCAGGGTCACCAGCGCCAGCATTGCCAGCAGCGAGGCGACGGCAAAGGCGGCCGCGAAGTTGTATTCGTTGTAGAGGATTTCCACATGCAGCGGCATGGTGGTGGTTTCGCCGCGGATGTGGCCCGACACCACCGACACCGCGCCGAACTCGCCCATCGCGCGGGCATTACACAAGATCACGCCGTACAGCAGGCCCCATTTGATGTTCGGCAGCGTCACGCGCCAGAAGGTGTTCCAGCCGGAGGCACCCAGTACCAGCGCGGCCTCTTCTTCCTCGTTGCCCTGCGACTGCATCAGCGGAATCAGTTCGCGCGCCACGAAGGGGAAGGTGATGAAGACGGTGGCCAGCACGATGCCCGGCACCGCGAACAGGATCTTGATGTCATTGGCGGCGAGCCAGCCGCCGAACCAGCCCTGGGCGCCGAACATGAGCACATAGATCAGGCCCGCGATCACCGGCGAGACCGAAAACGGCAGGTCGATCAGCGTGAGCAGAATGGCTTTGCCGCGGAACTCGAACTTGGCGATGCACCAGGCCGCGCACACGCCGAACACCAGGTTGAACGGCACCGAGATGAAGGCGACGATCAGGGTCAGCTTGATGGCGGCGACGGCGTCCGGGTCGGTGATGGCCGCCACGTAGACCTCGATGCCCTTCTTGAACGCTTCCGCAAACACGGCGGCCAGCGGAATGAACAGGAACAGGGTCAGGAACGCAAAGGCGACCAGCTTGAGCAGCAGGCTGACCCAGACCGGTTCGAGCGGGTGCGAGCGGCGCAGGAACCAGTCCCTGAGCGAGCGGCGCTTGGGCGCGGCGCCTTTGGCGGCGGGCGACCCCGCCTGGTTAATCACGGTGCTCATTTTTTCCCCGTCCTGGCGCGGGTCCACGCCTGTAGCAGATTGATGGCCAACAGCAGCGCAAAGGAGGCCAGCAGCATCACCACGGCGATGGCGGTGGCGCCGGCGTAGTTGTACGCTTCGAGCTTGATGTAGATGAGGAGCGGCGTGATCTCGGAAATCATCGGCTGGTTGCCGGCGATGAAAATGACCGAGCCGAATTCGCCGGTGGCGCGCGCGAACGAGAGCGCGAAGCCGGTCAGCAGGGCCGGCATCACGGCCGGGAACACCACGCGCGTGAAGGTTTGCCAGGCATTGGCGCCCAGGCTGGCGGCGGCTTCCTCGAGTTCCTTTTCCAGGTCTTCCAGCACCGGCTGCACCGTGCGCACCACAAAGGGCAAGCCGATGAAGGTGAGCGCGACCACCACGCCGAGCGGCGTGTACGAGACCTTGATGCCAAGTTCGGTGAAGTACTTGCCGATCCAGCCATTGCTCGAGTACAGCGCGGTCAAGGTGATGCCGGCCACCGCGGTGGGCAGCGCGAACGGCAGGTCGACCAGCGCGTCCATGAAGCGCTTGCCCGGAAATTCGTAACGCACCAGCACCCACGCGACGATGCCGCCGAAGACCGTGTTAATCACCGCCGCAACGAAGGACGCGCCGAAGCTCAAGCGATACGAGGCCACCGCCTGCTCCGACGCGACCACCTCCCAGAACGCTTCCCAGGTCATGGCGAAGGTCTTGAGAAAGACCGACGACAGCGGGATCAGGACGATCAGGCAGAGATAAAAAACGGTGAACCCGAGGGTCAGGCCGAAGCCGGGCAAGACCCGGCGCGGCGCTTTTCTCGGAAGGGGATGGACGGCGGACATGGGGCCTCTTATTACAAATTCGTCTAATAGGCGGCAATAATCGCACTTGAACCTCATAACGCAAACGAAGCATTTCTTATTTGCATAGATCGATAGGCTATTAGGATTTGACCGACGGGTTTGCCCGCTCATAGAAAGGCGCGGCTTGAGCGGACGCAAACGCTGTCCGGAACGGCTGAACCCGGTTAGGGCCGGCGCGGTCTGACCAACACAGACCAGGAGGAAGCATGGACCTACATGACCGTTTGCAGGTGAGTTCCGGCAAGCAGGCGACGGCGGGCAATTGCCGGGCGCCGGACGCGTTGCTCAGTGTCCGGGTGCCGCCGGCGCTGCGCGCCATCTTCCACGTCTGGGCGCAGGTGTGCGATCCGGCGCCGATGCTGCCGCGCGGCGGCGACATGCAGGCGCTGGTGGCGGCCTACGTGCGCCTGGGCGCCGCCACGGGGGCGGCACCGGTCGAGCGCGAGCTGCTGGTGCGGGTGTATGTCAACGCGGCGCTGA
Organism: Massilia pseudoviolaceinigra; assembly: GCF_030846505.1. Taxonomy (NCBI): domain Bacteria; kingdom Pseudomonadati; phylum Pseudomonadota; class Betaproteobacteria; order Burkholderiales; family Oxalobacteraceae; genus Massilia; species Massilia pseudoviolaceinigra. The sequence continues at coordinate 88,622 of NZ_JAVCWL010000020.1, forward strand.
ACTGCGAGTTTGCGCTGTGGACCGAACTGCGCCACGAAGCGGCGGCGGTGCTGCGCTGGCTGGCGCCCATCGTCGCCGCCGACCCGTCCCTGCGCGCGCGCGTGGCGCAGGCGTGGCCGTGCAAGAGCGCTCCGGACGCGGATTAATAGATCAGTTTGGCCGCCACCAGGGTCAGCGTGGTCGCCAGCAAGGCGCGCAGGAAACCTTCCGGCACCGACTTGGCCACCCAGGAACCGAGGGTAATGCCCGGCAGCGAGCCGATCAGGAGCATGGCGAGCAGGCCCCAGTTGATCGAACCCAGCCACCAGTGGCCGAAGGCGGCAATCGCGGTCAGTGGCACGGCATAGGCGATATCGGTACCGGCCACTTCGGCCGCGCTCAAGCGTGGATACAGCATGACGAGCAAGGTGGCGCCAATGGCGCCGGCGCCGATCGACGATACCGTGACCAGCACGCCGAGCACCGCGCCTGCGATGATGGTGGCGGCCGCCAGCGGCCTGCCCTGCAGCTGGCGCCCGGGCTTGGCGTTGACCCACGCCAGCATCTTGCCTTTGAACAGCAGCGCAACCACGGTCAGCATGACCGAGCCGGCGATGGAGTAACGGATGATCTGGCCGATTTCCTTGTCGAGGGCGCCGAACTGCTTGAGCGCCAGGGTCGTGGCCACGGCGGCCGGCAAGGCGCCGAAGCAGAGGTGGCGCACGATATCCCAGCGCACCGTGCCGCGCAGGCGGTGGGTGAAGGTACCGGCCGATTTGGTGATCGAGGCAAAAGCGAGGTCGGTGCCGACGGCGACCGAGGGCGGCACGCCGAACAGCAAGGTCAGCAGCGGAGTCATGAGGGATCCGCCGCCGACGCCGGTCATGCCGACCAGCAGGCCGACCGCGAAACCTGAAATGATGTACGTAAGTTGCATGGATGAGTCCCTAGAATACCCGCAAGGGTATAGGGACTCAGCCGTTATTCAAACAACGGAAAGCTTATTTGCTTATGCGTTTCGCCGCGCAAGGGGCGCGCGGCGGCCTGCTTTACTTGTTCGGCTGGGGCGTGACGCGCAGATAGGCACGCTCGGCCGTGTAGCCTTTCGGATATTTTTGCTTGAGCAGTTCAGGATCCTGCACGCTCAGCGGGATGATGACATCGTCCCCGTCGCGCCAGTTGCCGGGCGTGGCCACGGTGTAGGCATCGGTCAATTGCAGGGCGTCGATGACGCGCAGCACTTCATCGAAGTTGCGCCCGGTACTCATCGGATAGGTGATCGACAGGCGGATCTTTTTGTTAGGATCGATCACGAACAGCGAACGCACCGTCGCCGTGGCCGACTGTTCCGGGTGGATCATGTCGTACAGGGCCGCCACTTTTTTGTCGGCATCGGCGATGATCGGAAAGCCCACCACGGTTTTTTGCGTTTCTTCGATATCCTTGATCCAGGTTCTGTGCAGTTCGGCCGGATCGACCGACAGGGCGATGGCTTTCACGTTGCGCTTGTCGAATTCGGGTTTGAGCTTGGCGGTGAGGCCCAGCTCGGTAGTGCAGACGGGCGTGAAGTCGGCCGGGTGCGAAAACAGCACCACCCAGGAGTCGCCTGCCCATTCGTGAAACTTGATCGTTCCCAGCGAAGAATCCTGCTCGAAATCGGGAGCGGTATCGCCCAAACGTAAACTCATTGTGATCTCCAATCGTTCGTCAAAAGTAGTAGGCGGATGTCAATCATGCCGAAAAAGCCAGCAACCTATTGTGCGCCAATTCGGCCAGCCGCTGCAAATATTGTTGGCCGGCGGCCCAGTCGCCCAGGCCCGAGTCGGCATTGATGTGCCCCAGCCTGCCCTCCTCGACCAGCTCGCTGCCCCAGCGGCGCGCCCACAAGGCCGCATGCGGCGCACTCATCCACGGATCGTTGACGCTACTGATCAAGATGCTAGGGCAATCGAGCGGCAGCGCCGGCAAGCGGTCGGCCACGCCGAACTTGTCGGGATCGGCGGGCGCGACCAGCAGCGCACCGGCCACGCCGTCGCAGTTGCGGGCGATGCTGTGCACGGCGGTCAGGCAGCCGAAGCTGTGCGCCACCAGCAGCGCGGGACGCGGATCGGCGCGGCGCTGCTGGTCCAGCCGCGCGGCCCAGGCGGCCAGGTCGGGCTGGTCGAAGTCATCCTGGCGCACGCGCACGAATTCCGGGTGCAGGTGCTGCCAGCGCGACTGCCAATGGCCCGGTCCGCTGTCATGCAGTCCGCTGACCACGATTACTTGAAAATGGGGAAAGAGTTCCGACATGGCGCCACCTCCTGGACCACCAGAATACGGCGCGACTGCGCGAAAGCGAAGGAATCGTTTCGCGCTTCGATATACCGCCCGCGCATATGGCGGGCCGCTTGAGGGTATACGTTCCGGGTACTAGTAGAAGCGGTTGAACAGCACCACGGTCCAGGAGGCGATGGCGATCAGGACCGCCAGCATGACGGCGGCGCTGCCGAAATCCTTGGCGTTCTTCGACAGCGGATGGCGTTCGAGCGAGACGCGATCGACCACGGCTTCGATGGCCGAGTTGATCAGTTCGACGATCAGCACCAGCACCAGCACGGCAATCAGGAACAGTTTCTGGAAAGACGAGACCGGCAACACCAGCGCGACGATGGCGCCGACAACCACGACCATCAGTTCCTGGCGGAACGCGTGTTCGTGCGCCCAGGCGGATTTGAAACCGTCGATGGAATAGCTTGTCGCGGCCAGAATGCGCTTGAAGCCGCTTTTACTTTTAAAATCACTGACAGGCTGGGTCATGGATACTCTTCAAAATAACAGGTAATGCACATTATGCCCCGCCCCGCCGCCGGTGCGCCATCTTTGCGGCGCGTCACAGGGAAATTGCCAATCCTTTTCACATTGTGGTATAAAGTAAGGACATATACTGCACTGCACCAACCACATCATGAAAATCGACACCGTTGACGCGCCCAAAACCTCGATTCAGGTGATCGAGCGCATGGTGGCCCTGCTCGACGCGCTGGCCAACTATACCGACCCGGTGAGCTTGAAGGAATTGTCCAAGGTATCCGGACTGCATCCCTCGACGGCACACCGGATTCTCAATGACATGGTCATCACGCGCTTCGTGGACCGGGTCGAACCGGGGACCTATCGCCTCGGCATGCGCTTGCTGGAACTGGGCAATGTGGTCAAGAGCCGGCTGTCGGTGCGCGAAGCGGCGCTCGACTTCATGCGCTCGCTGCACAAGAAGACCCAGCAGACGATCAATCTGTCGGTGCGCCAGGGGGATGAGATCGTGTATATCGATCGCGCGTTTTCGGAGCGCTCCGGCATGCAGGTGGTGCGCGCGATCGGCGGCCGCGGTCCGCTGCATCTGACCTCGACCGGGAAGCTGTTTTTGTCGGTGGACGAGCCGAAGGCGATCAGGGCGTATGCCACCCGCACCGGGCTGGCGGGGCATAACAAGAATTCGATTACCGATCTGAGCAAGCTGGAACGCGAGCTGAGTCTGGTCAGGTCGCGCGGCTATGCGCGCGATAACGAAGAGCTGGAACTGGGCGTGCGCTGCATGGCGGCGGGCATCCATGACGATTCGGGCAAGCTGATTGCGGGCTTGTCGATATCGGCGCCGGCTGACCGCTTGCAGGAGGAATGGCTGGAGGATCTGGTGACGACGGCGAGCCAGATTTCGGCGACGCTGGGGTATACGGGGCCGGCGATTTAAGCGTCTTCCTCAAGTCCGTCATTCCCGCCTGCGCGGGAAGTCATTTCTGCCAATGGCAGAAATGACGGTTTAAGATGTTGTAGTACTAAATAAGTCACACTTAAGTCAAACCCGGCGGCCGTAACGCTTCCAGCCAGCGCCGCATCCGCCCGGCATCGGCCGTGCGCGATTGCTTGCCCTTCGAATCGAGGAACACCATGATCACCGCGCGGCCCTGAATCACGGTCTGCATCACCAGGCAGCGCCCCGCTTCATTAATAAACCCGGTCTTCTGCAAACCGATATCCCAATCCGGCATCGCCACCAGATAGTTGGTATTGTTGTAATGCATCAGCCTGCCGCCCGCATCGACCGTCGATTTCGGATCGGTCGAATACTGGCGCAGTAGCGGTTCGTTATAAGCGGACATGGCCAGCTTGGCCAGATCGCGCGCGCTGGCGACATTGCGGCTCGATAGCCCGCTCGAATCGACATAGCGCGTATCGTTCATTCCCAGCTGGTACGCCTTGGCATTCATCGCCGCGACAAATCCCGCCACCCCACCCGGATAATTGCGCGCCAGCGCGGCCGCGGCCCGGTTCTCCGAGCTCATCAGCGCAATATGCAGCAGGTTGGCGCGCGTCATCTGCGAACCGACGCGCAGGCGCGAACTGGTGAATTTTTCGTGGTCGACGTCATCCTCGGTGATGGTCAGGACCTCGTCCAGGTCTTGCCTGGCCTCCACCACGATCAGACCCGTCATCAGCTTGGTGATCGAGGCGATCGGCAAGGCGATATTGGCATTCTTCTCGAACAATACCTCGGCATTATTCTGGTCCAGCACGAAAGCGACGTTGGACTTGAGGTCGAGCGCATCGCGTGTCTGGTTCAGGCCAGCCAGATCGCCCGCGCTCTGGCGCACCCGTTCGGGCAGCGAGGCGGCAACGATCACGCGCTGGTACACCACCTTGCGTTTGCCACGGACCATGACCGTACGGCGCACCATCGTGTTGCGGCTTTCGGCCATCGGACGCAATGCGATCTCGCGGCGCTGCACGCGCGACTTGACCACGACATGCTTCTTGGCCTTGCCCGCGCTGGTGGTGCGCTCGGCCCTGGCCTTGGCCTTGACCTTGGCTTCCACCGGCGGCGTGAAAACTAACAGCAGGGAAGCGATGGCGCTCAACACTAACTTATACATCTGGAAATCCTTTGAAGCGAGCTGACCTAGTATCGCTGCAGTCTAGCAAAGTGCTCAGCAATCGCAAGCGAATTTAACATTCGGGGGAAGTCTTGTGCTGAGCTACAACATTGCGTAGCCAGGCCGCTTCTTGCATGGACACAGTGTACGCGTTTATTCCATAAAGCGAACAAAGCTTGCCACCGGTTCGCGCGCCGTCACCAGGGTGTTCTCGATCTTGTCCGGATCGGCGTAGCCCAGTGCCATGCCGCATACCAGCATCTCAGTGGGGGGCAGCTGAAGATGTTCGGCAATGACCTGGTGATACGGTGTGAAGGCCGCCTGCGGACAGGTGTCGAGGCCGCGGCCACGCGCGGCGACCATGATGTTTTCGAGGAACATGCCGTAATCGAGCCAGGAGCCCTGCTCCAGCACCCGGTCGATGGTGAAAATCAGCCCCACCGGCGCATCGAAGAAGCGGTAATTGCGGCCGAACTGCGCGTGCATGCCGGCCTTGTTGTCGCGCTCCAGGCCGAGCAGCGAATACAGGTCCAGGCCCACCTTGCGGCGCCGCTCGATGTAGGGCGAGGTCCATTCACGCGGATAGTAGGGATATTCTTCCACATGCTGTTTGGCCAGCGCGGGATCGTTATGCACGGCCAGGATCGCTTCGGCCAGCTTGTCCTTGGCCTGCCCGGTCAGCACGGTGACCTTCCATGGCTGGATATTGGTGCCGGACGGTGCGCGAGCGCTCACTTCCAGGATCCGCTCGATATCTTCGCGCGCGACCGGGGTCGGCAGGAAGGCGCGGATCGAACGGCGCGAGCCGATGGCAGCGTCCACGATGTCTTGCTCTTTACTTAACAACATTGCTTCTCCTATTTTTTAACGACACACACCACACCGATGACCGCCACGACCATGCCGGCCACGCCCAGCCAGCTGAAGGCTTCGCCGAACATCAGCCAGGCCATGATGGCGGTGGTCGGCGGCGTCAGGTACAGCAGGCTGGTCACCTGGGTCGCATCGCTGCGGCGAATTAACTGAAACAGCAGGAAGATGGCGCCGATCGACAGCGCAAACACCGACCACATCCACGCACCGATGAAACGCGGTGTCCATTCGATGCTGGCGAGGCCTGGATCGAGTCCCTCGAACAGAATGGCGACCGGCAACAGCACCGCCACCGTGGACGCAAACTGGATCACGGTGCCGGTGCGCAAATCGAAGCGCGGGCAAAAATGTTTCTGGTACATCGTTCCCGCGGTGATCGACAGCAGCGCCATGACGCTGAAACCGATCGCCAGCCCCGACAGACCAACCAGGGTGATCTTGGCATACACGACCAGGGCCACGCCAGTCAGGCCAAAGAGCAGGCCCAGCCACTGGCGCGGACGCACCGTTTCGCCGATCAGGGGAGCGCAAGCGGCGGTGAGGATCGGTTGCATGCCGACGATCAGGGCGGTGACCCCGGCCGGCATGCCGAGCTTGATCGCGCACCAGACGCCGCCAAGGTAGCCGGCCTGAAGCAACAGACCGGCCACGGCGATATGGCCGATGCTGCCCTTGGGCCAGGGCGCTTTCCAGATCAGGACGATGGGCAGCAAGACCACCAGCACGGCAACACAGCGCAGCAGCAGGAAGGTCAGCGGCGGCGCATAGGGCAAGCCGAACTTCGCGACAATGAAGCCTGTACTCCACAATAGGACGAAAAACACCGGCATTGGCGACAGCCAGGGCGCACTGTGGCGCGGCGCAGCATTTTTTAAAGCTTCGTTTGACATATATCAATAGCCGCCATCGACGTCAAAACGTCAAGGCGCCGCATCAAGAGGTTGAACTGCGCGAGCAGCGAGTCTAGCATGCGCGCCATTGCCATGTTACCAAGGCCCATTTTGTCTATGACACGAGGCTGCTTGAGGGCATGCGCGGCAGCGCATTTTCAGCCTCCGGGCAAGCCGTTTCTTCCGAGGGCCGGAGATTTGTGCACTGCACAAGATTCGCTTGACACTGCTCTAAAAATCATTAAAATGGTCTTTGTTGCGCTGCACAATCCTATTGTTCAGCCTTGGCTTGACAGGTTTTTCTGCCTCACCGGTTCAACGCAGCATTTATCAACAATACAATTAATTATTATTTGGAGAATATATATGTTTGCAATCCCTGAGCAGTTTTCGAACGCCACCAAAGCTAACTTCGAATCGCAGTTCGCGCTGTATTCGTCACTGACGTCGAAAGCGTTTGAAAGCATTGAAAAGCTGGTCGAGCTGAACATCACCGCTGCCAAGGCAACGCTGGAAGAGTCGTCGATCGCTACCAAGCAACTGCTGTCGGCCAAGGATCCACAAGAATTTTTCTCGCTGACCGCCGCCCAGGCGCAGCCAACGGCTGAAAAAGCCATGTCGTACAGCCGCCAGCTGGCCGCTATCGCCACCGGCACCCAGGCTGAGTTCAGCAAGGCTGCCGAATTCCAGATCGCCGAAACCAACCGCAAGGTGATTTCGCTGGTTGACGAAGTGAGCAAGAATGCACCGGCCGGTTCGGAAAACGTCGTTGCCGCCATCAAGGCATCGATCGGCAATGCCAACGCTGGCTACGAGCAGCTGACCAAGACCGCCAAGCAAGCTAAAGAAGCCATGGAAACCAATGTGAACGCAGCGGTATCGCAGTTCACCCAGGCTGCACAGAACGTTGCTGCACGTACCACCAAGCGCTAATCCAGCGCAGTGTTGCTGAAGTAAAAAAACCCCGCGTTGCGGGGTTTTTTTATGGCTTGTCGCATGCTGCGTCGGCCCCGCGCGGGCGCGGATTTGGCCGATGCCGGGACGACGGCATCGTTAGTAAGGCGGATCGGTGCACTTGCCCAGCGTTTCCCCTCGATTATTCGCTATCGTCGTCGCAAGAGCACCGGTCCGAGCCAGGACAATGGAGTCGACGCAGGCGGGACCAGTCCCTTTGCGGGTAGGATATGGCACTTCGGGCCGGAACTTATGCACCCACCCCCAGGAATCGATTTCCACCTTTTCATCCCTGAAGAATAATCTGTCGTCGCCGTTTTCCGGATTACGCACAGTCAGCGAACCGTCCTCGCCCAGTACCATGATATACGCGGCAGTCGCCCGTCCGCCCGTCCGGGAAGTCCAATGCCAGGTGTCGTTTGATTTGTAGACAACGAAATTGCCGTCGTACTGCACCACCGCATACGAGCCGCCCGGTTTCGACCTGAACCCGGTCGGAATCATCAATCCCCCGCCCACGGCGTACAGGACCAGGTTGCCGTCGTTGCCTTGCATGACCAGCCGGTAGAGGCCGTTGCGTGACGTGATATATTGGTCACCCGTCAGCCGGACGTCGACCTGCATGATATTGGGACCGGTAGGCGCGGCAGCGCCGGCGCTCGCGCTGGCAGCGACGGCCAGAACGCCTGCAAGAAGTTTCATCATCTCATTCCCCTTAAAACACAGCAAAAAGCATCGCCAGCCAACAGCGCTGGCGCAGCAGGTTTTGATATGATGCACATGACATTTAGTCAAGGTTAATCAATACCCATTCTTACTGTATGCCTGATTCCGTGTTCTCCCTTTGACCATCAGCGCGCCAGCGGCAAATCGCCCGGGTCGCGGCGGGACGACGCGGCGATGCCGCCGTCGATGCCGGTTCGTGATTTATCTAGAGTAATTTTGGACGGAAAGCGAGTTCCCGCCCGGGGTCAGGACGGGCCACGGCAGCGGCCCGGAGTGCCCGCTCACATGCTCCATGGGCAACAGCGCGCCGAGTCCATGGTCCCAGGCTGGGAAATTGCAACGAGATGGGCATGGCATGGCGCCTGCCCTGCAATGAAGAGAAACCGGTCAAACGATGTAACCGTCCTGCGAAAAAACCGCCCCCTATTCCTCGCCCAGATAGGCTGCCTTGACGCGCGGATCGTGCAGCATGTCTTGCGCATTGCCGCCCATGATGATCGCGCCCGAATCCATCACGTAGCCGCGGTTGGCCGCTTCCAGCGCCAGCTTCGCGTTCTGCTCCACCAGCAGGACCGTGATGCCCTGCTTGTGCACGTCGCGGATCACCTCGAAAATCTTTTCCACCATGATCGGCGCCAGGCCCATCGATGGCTCGTCGAGCAGCAACAGCTTCGGGTGGCTCATCAGCGCGCGCGCCATCGCCAGCATCTGCTGCTCGCCGCCCGACAGGGTGCCCGCCATCTGCGCCGCGCGCTCCTTGAGGCGCGGAAACACCGAAAACCACTTCTCCACATCGGCCTCGATGCCAGCCTTGTCGTCGCGCGTGTAGGCGCCCATCAGCAGGTTCTCGTGGATCGACATGCGCGTGAACACGCCCCGCCCTTCCGGCACCATGGCCAGTTTTTTCTGCACCAGCTCGAACGACTTGCTGCCCTTGAGCGACTGGCCCATATAGCTGATCACGCCTTCGACCTTGCAGTCCGGCAAGGTGCCGGTGATGGCTTTCAAGGTGGTGGTCTTGCCGGCGCCATTGGCGCCGATCAGGGTCACCAGCTCACCCTTGTTCACTTCCAGGTCGATGCCCTTGACAGCCTTGATGCCGCCATACGCCACCTTCAAGCCCTGGATTCTCAGAATATTGTCGCTCATGCGTGAGCACCTCCCAGGTAGGCTTCGATCACTGCCGGATTTTTCTGTATGTCGGCCGGTAAGCCTTCCGCGATCGGTTTGCCGTATTCGAGCACGGTGATGCGGTCGCACAAGCCCATCATCAGCTTGACGTCGTGCTCGATCAGCAGCACGGTCTTGCCTTCCTGCTTGATCTTGATGAGCAGTTCGCGCAGCGCCAGCTTTTCGGTCGCGTTCATGCCGGCGGCCGGTTCGTCCAGCGCCAGCAGTTGCGGCTCGGTCGCCAGCGCGCGCGCGATTTCGAGGCGGCGCTGGTCGCCGTAGGACAAAAATTTCGAGGTGCGCTTGGCATACGCGCCGATCCCCACGAAATCGAGCAATTCCTGCGCCCGCGCGCGAATCGCCGCTTCTTCCAGGCGCGCCGCCTTGTGCCGGAACACGGCGCCGAACACGCCCTGATGGGTGCGCACGTGGCAGCCGACCATCACGTTTTCCAGCGCCGTCATCTCGCCGAACAGGCGGATGTTCTGGAAGGTACGGGCGATCCCGGCCTTGGCCACCGCATGCGGGGCCGACGGCGAATAAGGTTTCCCGGCCAGCTCGAAAGTGCCGGTGTCGGGCTGGTACAGCCCGGTAATGACATTGAAAAAGGTGGTCTTGCCGGCGCCGTTCGGCCCGATCAGGCCGTAAATCTGGCCGCGCATGATCTTGATGCCGACGTTGGTCAGCGCTTGCAAACCGCCAAAGCGCTTGTTGACGCCGGAAATATTGAGAATGACTTGTTCGCTCATCTGGATATCCTTACGCCGCCATCAGGCCGGCAACTCGCCGGTTTTGTTGGTTTCGGCGGCCTCGGGCCGGTCTTCGTGCTTGGGAGCGGGCCACAGGCCGGCCGGACGGTTGAGCATGATCAGCACCATCGCCAGGCCGTACAGCAGCTGGCGCAGCACTTCCGCTTCGATCAGCACCTTGCCGAAAAGGGTCATCTGCAGCGGTTCGACCACGTGGCGCAGCACTTCCGGCAAGGCCGCGAGCAGCACGCCGCCCATGATCACGCCGGGAATGTGGCCGATACCGCCCAGCACCACCATCGCCAGCACGGCGATCGATTCGGTCAGCGAGAACGATTCGGGCGACACGAAGCCCTGGAACGAGGCAAACATGGCGCCGGCCACGCCGCCGAACGAGGCGCCCATGGTGAACGCCAGCAGCTTGACGTTGCGGGTGTTGATGCCCATGGCCTTGGCGGCGATTTCATCTTCGCGGATCGCCACCCAGGCGCGGCCCAGGCGCGAGTGCTGCAGGCGCGTGGTGACGAACACGATGGCGATGCACAGGAACAGGAACAGAAAATAGTAAGCGTTCACTGACGGCATGCCGTAACTGCCGATGAAGACGGTCGCTTTCGAGCCCGGTTCGCCAGCCAGCGAGACGCCGAAAATGCGGATCGGATCGATCAGGTTGATGCCCTGCGGACCGTTGGTGAAGTTGATCGGGTCGTTCAGGTTGTTCATGAAAATGCGGATGATCTCGCCGAAACCGAGGGTCACGATGGCCAGGTAGTCGCCACGCAGCTTGAGCGTGGGGGCGCCGAGCAGGGCGCCGAAGAAACCGGCCGTGGCCGCCGCCAGGGGCACGATCAGCCAGACCGACAGGTGAATCCCGGTTTCCCGGATTTCCGCCCCCATGATCGCGACCAGCCATTCCCCGAACACCGGATACTGGTTGACCACCGATTCGAGCAGCGCGGCAAATTGCGGCGAAGCCAACAGGCCCGTCATGTAGGCGCCGACCGCAAAGAACGCGATGTAGCCGAGGTCGAGCAGGCCGGCGAAGCCGACCACGATGTTCAATCCCAGCGCCAGCATGATGTACAGCAGGGCCATGTCGATGATGCGCACCCACGAGTTGCCGAATTGCTGGGCAACGAAGGGGAAGATCAGCAAGGTCAGCAGCAGCGCGACCATGCTGATGCGGGCCTGGCGCGGATGGTTTTCAAGGTCGAATGAGAGCAGAGCCATGATGTTCCTTTTCTGTTCCGGTCAGGCGCGGTCGGCGACGCGTTCGCCCATGATGCCGGAGGGCCGGATCGTGAGTACGATAATCAGGACCACGAAAGCGAAGATATCCTGGTAATGGCTGCCCAAAAAGCCGCCGGTCAGGTCGCCGATATAGCCGGCGCCGAGCGCTTCGATCAGGCCGAGCAGGATGCCGCCGATCATGGCGCCGTAAATATTGCCGATGCCGCCCAGTACCGCGGCCGAGAACGCTTTCAGGCCGGGCAGGAAGCCCATCGCGAACTGGATCGAGGAATAGTTGGCGCCCCACATCACGCCGGCCACGGCGGCCAGCGCCGCGCCGATGGCGAAGGTGGCCACGATGACCTTGTTCGAATCGACGCCCATCAGACCGGCCACGCGGGGATTTTCGGCGGTGGCGCGCATGGCGCGTCCCAGCCTGGTTTTTTCGACCAGCAGCACCAGCGCGCCCATCGACATGGCCGCCAGCGCCAGCAACAGCACCTGGGTCTGGGAAATCACGGCGCCGCCGATATGCAGCGGCTCGCTCGAGAGCAGTTGCGGGAACGATAGCGGGCTGCGGCCCCAGATCATCATCGAGAACGTGGTGAGCAGGGTGGAAATGCCGATGGCGGTAATCAGGGGGGCAAGGCGGGGGGCGTTGCGCAGGCGCCGGTAAGCGACCCGTTCGATGAGGACATTGACGATCATGCACACCGGAATGGCGCCGGCGATGGCAATGGCCAGGTTCGCATAGCCGGGCAAGCCGGGCGCCACGATTTCCAGCCCCTTGAGGATGGACAAGCCGACCATGGCCCCGATCATCAGCACGTCGCCGTGGGCAAAGTTAATGAGGTTGAGCACCCCGTACACCATGGTGTAGCCCAGCGCGACCAGAGCGTACATGCTGCCGAGCACAAGGCCGTTGATAATTTGTTGGATAAAGGTATCCATGATGACCTCATTTTATTTCGTTCTAACAAAAACGGCACCCGGGGAAACCCCCGTAGTGCCGCTCCTGGCCTCACGCCGCCAATTCACAAACTCCGCCTCCCCGGGCCACGGGAATGGCAGTTTTTCATGTCTTTGCTGCAACCGTGCGTCATCAGAACGAACATGACGTCCTGATGACAAAAAATCCGAGCGTCGTCATCATAACGAGGTTTAGAAAAAACTAATATCGGAAAATCATCCGTGTTCCGAATTTAATTTTGACAAAGCACCACGTCCTGGGTTATGCGAGCCCGACCTTGACGCCGTCGAGTCCCTTCGGCAGGGGAAAGGTGACGTTCTCTTCCACGCCATCGAGTGCGCGCACGCTGCGCGCGCCCAGTTCCTTGAGGCGGTCGATGACGGCCTGGACCAGCACTTCCGGGGCCGAGGCGCCGGCCGTGACGCCGATGCGCAGCTTGCCGACCAGCCATTGCGGATCGATCTGGGAAGCGTTGTCGACCATGTACGCCGGCGTGCCCTTCTTTTCCGCCACTTCGCGCAGGCGGTTCGAGTTCGAGCTGTTCGGACTGCCGACCACGATCACTACATCCACCTGAGGCGCCATGAACTTGACCGCTTCCTGGCGGTTGGTGGTGGCGTAGCAGATATCGCCCTTCTTCGGCTCGATAATGTTCGGGAACTTTTGCTTGAGCGCGGCGATGATGTCGGCCGTATCGTCCACCGACAAGGTGGTCTGCGACACGTAGGCGAGGTGGTCCGGGGTTTTGACTTGCAGACTGGCCACGTCGGCCACCGTTTCGACCAGGTGCATGCCCTCTTCCGTCTGGCCCATGGTGCCTTCGACTTCCGGATGGCCGTCGTGGCCGATCATGATGATTTCACAGCCCTGGCGCCGCATCTTGGCGACCTCGACGTGCACCTTGGTGACCAGCGGACAGGTCGCATCGAAAATGGTCAGGCCGCGCGCTTCGGCTTCGGCGCGCACCGCCTTCGACACGCCATGGGCGGAAAACACCAGCGTATTGCCCGGCGGAACATCATCGAGTTCCTCGATGAAAATCGCGCCCTTGCTGCGCAAGTCCTCGACCACGTAGGCGTTATGCACGATTTCGTGGCGCACATAGATCGGCGCACCGAATTGTTGCAGGGCGCGCTCGACGATTTCGATTGCGCGGTCGACGCCGGCGCAAAAACCGCGCGGCTGGGCCAGGAGAATTTCGCTGTCCATGATGAGCCTCTGTATTATTTATGCAACAGTTATATATACAACATTGATTAAAGAACGGAAATCAACCGAACTTCGAATTGCAGCGACTGGCCAGCCAGCGGATGGTTGAAGTCGAATGTCACCACACCGTCGCCGAACTGGCGCAGCACGCCGGCAAAGCGGCCGCCGCCCGGCGCGGCGAAGTCGACCAGGTCGCCGACCTTGTAATCGGCGCCGGGGGCCGAGTTCTCGTCCAGGGTGGCGCGCGAGACGTCGCGCACCAGTTCCGGGTTGCGCTCGCCGAAGCCTTGCGCCGGGGCCAGCTGGAAAGTCTGGTGTGTGCCTTCCGGCAAACCCATCAGGCAGGTTTCGAGGAAGGGCGCGAGCTGGCCGCTGCCCATCATCAGGGTGGCCGGATTGCCGGCAAAGGTGGTGATGAGATCGGTGCCGTCCAGCGTGGCCAGGCGGTAATGCAGGGTCAGGTAGGCCGATTCGGTGACGACGGCGGGGGAAGTAGTGGACATGGTCTTGATCGAAGCGTGCAAAGCGCCATTGTAAGCCACGGGGGTCGAAACGGCCTCGCCTGCCCGCATTTGATTGCCGGCAGGCGGGAAAGCGCAAGCTGTTCAGCAGCCGCAGCCGTAGCTGAAGTTGTCGTTGCCCAGCAACTTCCAGGTACCGTTGATGTTGACCAGCACCAGGCGGTACCAGCGGTCGTCGGTTGTCGTGGGGCCGTCCAGATGGCCCGGGCCGATGCCCTCCCCTTCCCACATGGCCAGGTCGGCAATGCCGTCGGCATCGATGTCGTAGTACAGATGCGTGCCGCGAATGAAGCCCGTCCTGGCACGGTCGAGCGTCATGCTCGCCTCCCTGCGCGTGGCCGGGCCGGGCGGCAGGTCGAGCGTGGTGTAGAAGGCGTACAGGCTGCCGGGCGCATTGCGGCTGGTTTTTCTGTTGGCGGCGGCGGCATTGCCGAAGAAGCGCCAGGGGCCGGCGTCGGCGTCGCCGAACGCGAAGCCGGGCGTCCAGCCCTCGCACTCAGGTCCATCGGCATAGCGCCACAAGGTTTCGGTCTTGCGCAGCACGCTCGGCACGGCGCGCAGCTGGCCGTCGCGGTTGAGCTGGACGCGCCGCACCGAACGCACCAGGGCATCGGTGCGGCTGAGCATATCGTACAGGCCCGGCGCGTTGTCGTCTTCGGCCAGCGGGGCCGGCGTGGGGCGCGGCTTGACCAGTTGCCGGAACACGATGCCGAAACGCCCGCTCGCTTGCTCGGCGGTGGCGTTGGGCGGTGCGATTTGCTCGTCGGTACGGAACAGCGAAGGCTGAACCTCGGCAAACGCCAGCGCCCCGATCAGGGCGACAAGGCGGCGCGCGCCTTCGCTCTCCTCGGCATAGTGCAGGTCGCCCAAGATCCCGAGCGAATGCCTGAGGTTGGCGGCGATGTCCAGGCTTTGCTGCTCGCGCCTTCGCAGCGCTGGCGCATCGATCTTGCCTTGCGCCTGCAAGCGGCTGGTTTCCTTGCTCATGACGGCGTGTTGCAGGGCCATGCGCTGAACGGAGGACCAGCTTGCATAGGGTTCAGGCTTGCGGCCATGCAGGCCCAACGCGAGGTGCGCCTTCATCCGCTCCAGCGTCTCGTTGCGCGGGAAAGGTCCGTGCTGGGGAAGTTTCGGAAAACGTTTTTTGAGGTAATCCGCGTACTGTTCCAGGGCATTCCAGCTCGGTTGCAGCCAGAACACGCGTTCAGGATCGGCCTCGGCGGGCAACGGATCGGTCTCCCCGATTTTGTGGCCCTGCACATTGGCCACAATCACCGGGCCGGGGTGGGCGCGCAGGCGCACATCATCGGCGCTGACCCCGCGCTTGGGGGACGCCTCCGGGGCCGCTTGCGCCGCGCCTGTCAGCAGGACGATTCCCAACATTGCCCATGTTCGCATCGCGCTTTCCTGTCCGATCAATGATTGTTCCGGCGACCCACCCGCCATATGGTTCCCGCCGCTTCTCACGCCGGGATCAGTACCGTGTCTAATGGCACGCCGATAATGGCGTGTCATGCACCGGCGCGACAACGTGCCGGACAAGGTATTGACAGCATCTATTGTAATTCCTGCCACGTTCGCCATGTTGCTCATTTACATTAAGCTGGAGGCGCGATGGGGATCAAGGATTGGCCCGAACAGCAGCGTCCGCGCGAGCGGCTCATCAGCGAGGGGGCGTCGGCGCTGTCCGATCCGGAATTGCTGGCCGTGTTCCTGCGCGTCGGCGTGCGCGGCAAGAGTGCGGTCGAACTCGGACGCGACCTGCTGCTGCGTTTCGGCTCGATCAACGGCTTGTTCGGCGCCAGCCTGGTGCAGTTCTCGACGGTGCACGGACTCGGCCCGGCCAAGTTCGCGCAATTGCAGGCGGTAATGGAACTGGCCCAGCGCGCCATCGGCGAGCGCCTCGAGAGCGGACAGATCCTCAGCTCACCCGAGGCGGTGCGGCAATTTCTGCGCATGCGGCTGGGCCGCCAGGCGCATGAATCCTTCCTCGTGTTGTTTCTGGACGTTAAAAATCGCCTGATTGCCTGCGACGAAATGTTCCGCGGCACCCTGACGCACACCAGCGTGCATCCGCGCGAGGTGGTGAAGGCGGCGCTGGCGCGCAACGCGGCCAGTATTTTGCTGGCGCACAACCACCCATCGGGCACGCCCGACCCGAGCGAGGCCGACCTGCTGCTCACCCGCGCGCTGGTGCAGGCGCTGGCGCTGATCGACGTGCGCGTGCTCGATCATTTCGTTGTCGCTGGCCCGCACGTGCATTCGTTCGCCGAGCACGGTCAGATGTGATCGCCACTGCGCCTTGCAGCTACCCCCACGATTGCCCCGCCACCAGCGCGGACTTGGCCGCAGCAAGGATTGCCGCGTGCCTTGCCTGCGCGGCCAGCCCCAGCCATGTCGATTAAGCGCCGCGCCCGGACCCGCCGCTTTTGCAGTCGCCGGCACTCTCGCTTCAGTCCCGGCGGTGAACTTGGTTGGACGGTGCTTGTCTAATTTGAAAAACTCATTAACAACAGCGCCGGCCCCGGCACAACGCGTAAACGGTACTGCCGCCATGCATGCATTCGGCAGCGCCGCGTGCGCTAACAAGGGCCGCCCATGTTCCAGCGACGGCTCCAACCTTGCAATTCATTTCTTTTAGGAGCAAGTCATGAGACGTCAACATTACCCAGGCAGATCGAAGGAAAAGATCAGTCGGCCATGGTGTCACGCCGGCCTGAAGGCGGCGTGCGCCTGCATCGCAACACTTACCACTTTTTCCCTGCAGGCGGAAACGCTACCGGGCGGCTGGCAATTACGTTCGACCGATATTTTGTGGCAGGCCATACCGCAGTTCACTCCCCCCGACACAGCCTATCTGGTTCGAAATACGGTCAGTCCCACAAGTTGGGGGCTGCTGTCAAAAGGCCCCACGGGAAAACCGCGTGCCTTGTACACAATCCCGAACGGGACCGCCCTGCCGGGTGGCTGGGTCATGGGGGACGACAAGCCTCTCGTGGCCGGAGATTTCAACGGCGACGCACGGGGCGACATTCTGATCAGCTCGCACTGGGGGATCGGCATTCTGACTGAAGGAGCGCCGCACGGATTAAAAACGATTGCCCTTGAACAGTTCGGCAAGCATCTGAACGGCACACAGTTCGGAAACGCCCTGACCTGGAACTTAGGACTTCACGACACTCACCGGGTGGCCGATTTCAACAAGGATGGGAAATCCGACCTGCTGGTTCAAAGCGGATGGGGTATCGGCGTGCTCACGATGGCCCCCGACAAGACGCTGACAGCGACGCAAATGGCCGCCTTTTGACAGTAGCCATGTGGTGGTGGTGGTGGTGGTGGTGGTGTTGGTGGAGGCGGTGGGGGACCGACAGCTCTACCGCCGCGAGTCGTCTCTTTCACCGCGCCGCCACGCTCACAGCACTCCGGGCCGTCGGCACCTACGTCGGCTGGGGCTGTGCATTCGTTTGCGCAGCAGGGGCGTCATGGCTCGCATGAGTAAGCAATGCCCCCCACACGAGCAAGCGCCTGCGAATGTTAAATTTCACACCGCACAAGACACAATTGTTTTTCACAAGTCATTGATTTAGCTTCGCTTTTCACGCTATACTCTTGTTTTTCCAATTTTGGATATATTCAAGGAGTGCGCTATGGCACGTGTTTGCCAAGTAACTGGCAAGGGCCCGATGGTTGGTAACAACGTCTCCCACGCTAACAACAAAACGAAGCGTCGTTTTTTGCCTAACCTGCAAAACCGTCGTATTTTTGTGGAATCGGAAAACCGCTGGGTCTCCCTGCGCCTGTCCAACGCCGGTCTGCGCGTAATCGACAAAGTCGGCATCGATGCCGTGCTGGTCGACATGCGTGCCCGTGGCGAAAAAGTTTAATTAGGGAGCTATCATGGCAAAAACTGGCCGCGACAAAATCAAGCTGGAATCGACCGCAGGTACGGGTCACTTCTACACCACCGATAAAAACAAGCGCACGATGCCTGCTAAAATGGAGATCATGAAGTTCGATCCTAAAGCACGCAAGCACGTGATGTACAAAGAAACCAAGATCAAGTAATCCGCGATCCCGATTTCAGTACCGAAAGAGCCGCCCACGCAAGTGCGCGGCTCTTTTGTATTGCGGGTCCCGGTCAGCCCCTGCCGATGCGCTCGCGCAGGCTGGCAATCAGGCCGTCGGACGCGTCTTCGATATAGTCGAGGACCAGTTCGAAACCATCGACGTCGCCGCCGTACGGATCGGGCACCACGTCCGAGTCCGACCGGGTGGCAAATGCCATCAGCAGGCCGAGTTTGTGGTGCAAGTGCGGCGGGCAGGCGGTTGTGAGCATGGCCAGATTCTGGCGGTCCATGGCATAGATATGATCGAAGTTCTCGAAATCGGCCTGCGTCACCTGGCGTGCGCGCTGGCCGGTCAGGTCGATGCCGCGGCGGGCGGCGTGCTCGCTCGAACGCGGGTCGGGCGCGTGGCCGATACGGTAATTGGAGGTGGCGGCCGAATCGATCAGCAGGAAGGGATCGAGGCCGGCGGCGGCGGCGCGGCTGCGGAATACCCCTTCGGCGGTCGGGGAACGGCAGTAGTTGGCCATGCAAATGAACAGGATGGCGATTTTTTTGGTCATTGAGTTTTCCGACGATGAATGATTGTAGATAGCCAGGGCTTGTCACCGATGGCCGTAAACGTCAAAACCGTCATTCCCGCGCAGGCGGGAATGACGGTTTTGATGCAGACGGCTAAATGAGACGTCGGATGCCAAGGCGGAGTGTACGTCGCCCGCTTATGCGTAGCTGCGCAGACGCATCGAAAATTCCTGCAGCGATTTGATGCCCGACGCTTCGGCGCGGGTGCACCAGTCCTGCAACTGCTGCAGCAACTGGTCGCGCGTGAAGTGCGAACGTTCCCAGATCGCGCCCAGTTCCACGCGCATCTGGTGCATCGTTTCCAGCGCCTTGCTGTGCTGGAACAATTCAACCAGCTGCTGTTTCTGCGGATCTTCCAGCTTGCCCGGCTCGCGCTGCAACAGCTTGCGCGACGACTTCAGGAAGCGCGCTTCCAGCTCGGCCTTGTGCTTGAGGTGCTCGAACTCGTCGCGCCACGCCTGCTTGACCGACGCGGCGTATTTCGCCATCACGTCATAGCGGTTGGCGATCACCGACTGCAAGGTATCGAGGTCGGCGACCGTCTTGCCGTGTTCAAACGCCGGCTTCGGCGCCACTTTCTTCACCTTGGCCAGGCCCAGGGTTTCCAGCACGCGGATATAGAACCAGCCAATATCGAATTCATACCACTTCGACGACAGCTTGGCCGACGTCGCAAAGGTGTGGTGATTGTTATGCAACTCTTCACCGCCGATCAGGATGCCGAACGGGATGATGTTGGTGGCCGCATCGGAGCAATCGTAATTGCGATAGCCCCAGTAGTGGCCAATGCCATTGATGATGCCGGCCGCGGTGATGGGAATCCACGCCATCTGGATCGCCCAGATCGTCACGCCGATCACGCCGAACAGCGCGAAGTTAATCACCAGCAGGGAAGCGACGCCCTGCCAGCTGAAACGGGTGTACAGATTGCGTTCGATCCAGTCGGTCGGCGTACCGTGGCCGTACTTTTCCAGCGTTTCCAGGTTTCTCGATTCGGCGCGATACAGCTCGGCGCCTTCAAACAAGACCTTGCGGATACCGCGCGTGACAGGGCTGTGCGGGTCTTCGACGGTGTCGCACTTGGCGTGGTGCTTGCGGTGGATCGCGGCCCACTCCTTGGTCACCTGGCCGGTGGTCAGCCACAGCCAGAAACGGAAAAAATGGCTTGGAATCGGATGCAGGTCCAGCGCGCGGTGCGCCTGGTGGCGGTGTAAATAGATGGTGACGCTGGCAATCGTGATATGTGTCACGATCAGCGTGTAAATCACGACTTCCCAGCCGGACAGACCAACCAGGCCAGTCGTCATAAATTCGAGCACAGCGTTCAAGGTGGTGCTTAACAAGGTCATTACCGCTCCAAAATGGTGTTCGTTGCCTTCTCGACCATGCCACATGGAAATGATCGAGTGCCCCATTTTACGACGATACCGTACCGCACGGTACGATTGTCACCAATCATTTCAATTACGGACGAGAAATTCCAGCCAGAACCGACACCATCTGGGCATCCAGCAGACGAGTGTCGCGCGAAGGATACGCCAGCTTGATCTGACCCGACTGAATCAGCGCGTAGATCTTCTTGTTGACTTCAGAAAGAACGCCGCCGCGGCCGTTTTCCGGGTCGCTGATCCAGAAGCCCACTTCCAGGTCGTAGCCGTCGGCGCCGAACTTGGTCAGCGACACCCCGGGCGCCGGGTCGTCGAGCACGCGCTCGACCCCATGCGGCTGCTGTTCGAGCAGCGGCATCACCACATTGAGGTCGCTGTCGTAGGCCACGCTGAGCGTGGTCGCCACCCGGATCGAGCGATGCGAGAGCGACTGGTTTTGCACCGGGCCGGAAATGAGCATTTCATTTGGCAACACGGTTTCCACCCCATCGAGCCCCTGCAGGATGGTGTAGCGGGTATTAATATGGGTAACCTTGCCGGTAAATTTGTCGACCGAAATCATGTCGCCAATGGCAAGACTACGTTCGAGCAAGATGACGAAGCCCGACACATAGTTACTGGCAATCTTCTGCATACCAAGGCCGAGGCCGACGCCGAGGGCGCCGCCGAACACGGACAGTACGGTCAGGTCGATGCCGACCAGGGTCAGGCTGCCGAGCACGGCAATAATGATCAGCACGGCACGGCTCATGCGGCCGATCACGGCGCGCGACGAGGTGTGGATGCCCTGCACGCCCATCAGGCGCTCTTCCAGGGAAGCCCCGGCCCACAGCGCCAGCATCAGCAGGATCACCACCGACACAATGGCCTGCAGGATCGCGGCCATCGATACCTTGTTTTTACCGAGCGGCAGCTTGGTATCGTCGAGGAATTCGAATACATCCGGCCAGAGCCCGGCGATGTACAGGGCCACTGCCAGCCAGACCAGCATGGCGAAGATTTTTTCGAAGGTGAGAATGGCGGCGCCGACCGGACCATGGCGCGCAAACACGCGCCGCATCAGGTAGAACGCCAGGCGGATCACCGCCAGCGAGGCAAACAGCGGCAGCGCCAGGCGCAGCAGGTGCACATTGTAGCGTTCCGCCACGAACAGCAGTTTGGCCAGCGCCAGGAAGCCCACCACCGCCAGCGGGCTGAGCACATAGGAAAAACTTTCCACTCCTATCTGCACCACCCCGTTGCCGGAGCCGCCGCGCAGCCAGGCACGCCGGATCGCGTAACCCAGCCCCCATCCTAATACAATACAAACAACGATTGCGCCAGCCTGGTACAGGAAGCTGGGTTTGTCGAAATCCTCAATCAGGTCGGACAGCACGTTCGATAAGGGCATGGGCTGGGTAGGGCTTTATTCGTCGGCGTCGGCGTCGATCTCGTCGGCCGGCTTGTCTTTCGGTGGCTTCGGCGCCATCGGCTTGCGTTCCATCACGGCGGCAAAGAAGCCGTCGGTCTGGTGCTTGTGCGGCAACAGCTTGAGGTAGTCGCCCATCTCCAGGTCGATCTTTTGCTCAGCCAGCACTTTGCTCATCGGCACCAGATCGAATTCCGGATGCGCGGCCAGGAATTGCTCGACGATAAAGTCGTTCTCTTCGTCCAGCAGGCTGCAGGTGGCGTACACCAGGCGCCCGCCACCCTTGAGCAGGCGCGCCGCGCCGTCCAGGATCGAGGCTTGCTTTTCCTGCATTTCAGCGACGGCTTCCACTTTCTGGCGCCATTTCACGTCCGGATTGCGGCGCAGGGTACCCAGGCCCGAGCATGGGGCGTCGACCAGCACGCGGTCGATCTTGCCGGCCAGGCGCTTGATCTTGGCATCGCGTTCGTGCGCGATCTGCACCGGATGCACGTTCGACAGGCCGCTGCGCGCCAGGCGCGGCTTGAGCTTGGCGAGGCGCTTTTCGGAAATGTCGAAGGCGTACAAACGGCCCGTGTTGCGCATCAGCGCACCCAGTGCCAGGGTCTTGCCGCCGGCGCCAGCGCAGAAATCGACCACCATCTCGCCGCGCTTGGCGCCGACGATCTGGCTCAGTACCTGGCTGCCCTCGTCCTGCACCTCGATCGCGCCGCTCTTAAACAGCGGCAGGTTTTGCAGGGTCGGCTTTTTCAGCACGCGCAGGCCGAGCGGCGCGTATGGCATCGGCATCGCTTCGATCGGCGCTTCGGCCAGGCCGGCGACGACTTCATCGCGCGTGGCCTTGATCGAATTGACGCGCAGGTCGAGCGGGGCCGGCTGGTTCAGGGCGTGCGACAGGGCCAGCGTTTCGGCTTCGCCGTACTGGGCCACGAACTTGTCGAACAGCCACTTCGGCAGGTTCGAGCGCATTTGCGGCGGCATCAGGTTACGGTCGATTTCCTGGATGCGGTTCAGGAATTCGGTTTCTTCTTCGGTCAGGCCGCCCAGCGAATCGACGCCCACCGCTTCGGCCAGGCCGAGGATGGTCAGACGGTGCATGGTCGGGCTGGCGCCCGCTTCGGCGAAGTCGGTAAAGAAGGATTTATTGCGCAGGATGGCGTAAATGCCTTCCGCCACGGCGCCGCGCTCGCGCGAGCCCAGGCGTGGGTGATCTTTGAAGTAGCGCGACAAAGTGGAGTCGGCGGGCGCCGAAAAACGCAAGATCTCGCGCAATACTTCTTCCGTATTGGCGAGTATCGCTGGTGGCAATCTCATGGTATTCCTTGGTTAATTATTTGTTTTATCGGCGATGCGAACGTCGCCGTTGTCGATGCTGAGCCGGTCCTCGACGAACAGGCGGATCGCGCGCGGGTACAGCGTGTGTTCCTGCACCAGCACGCGCGCGGCCAGTGTGTCCGGGGTGTCGCCCGGCAGCACGTCGACTTCCGCCTTGAGCACGGCCGGGCCGTGATCGAGTTCGGCGGTGACGAAATGCACTGTGGCGCCGTGCCTGGCCACGCCGGCGTCGAGCGCCTGCTGGTGCGTATGCAGGCCCGGAAACAGCGGCAGCAGCGAGGGATGAATATTGAGCATGCGCCCGTCATAATGGGCGACAAAGCTTGGCGTGAGGATGCGCATGAAGCCGGCCAGCACCACCAGGTCCGGCGCAAAGCGGTCGATGGTTTCCTGCAGGGCAGCATCGAACGCTTCGCGCGTGGCGAATTCCTTGTTGGCGACGACGGCGGTCGGGATGCCGTGCGCCTGGGCAAATTCGAGGCCTTTGGCGTCAGCCTTGTTGCTGATGACAGCCGCGATGCGCGCCGGCCACTGCTCTTCCCGAGCAGCATGGACGACGGCTTCCATGTTGCTGCCGCGCCCGGAAATGAGGATCACAATGTTTTTCATAGCGCGCATTGTACCCTGAGCGGCTGGCCGGACCAATAAACCGGGGTACAATTGTTGCAGCGCAGCACGAACGCGGCAAGAAACGCCAGGTGCCGCTGCCTGCCGGCGCCGGCTTACTCGAAGGAGTAAAACACGCGGAACGGGACTTTTTTCTCGGCCCAGAAGTCGGCCGCGTCGCGGAACACGTCAAGCAGGGTTTCGCGCGCTTCCTTGTCGAATTTTTGCGTATTGGGCAATTGTTCGAGCACGACGATAAAGCCCGGCTGCGGGCCGGCCTTGCCGATGGTATCGGTCAGGCATTCGCGCAGGGCATCGAAATTCTTGCCGCAAGGCTTGGGAAAGTAAAAATTCTCGGCGATGCGGCCGCACACCTGCTGCTTGGTGAGCGTATCGGCGCAATGCGCGTACAGGAAATGCTGTCCCAGTCGGACTGCTTCTTCTTGCAGTTCCACTACACGGAAGGCACGGATGGACTGCACAAGATTGGGCGGCACTGTAATCAACAAACTCATTTTTCCCTCAAGTCGTCCTGGTGTGGTCGGGTGCATTTCAGTTTCTATTGTTGCCGATGCGTTGCGTTTACCGGGGAAAACGCCGATCTCCTGCTGCCGTTGCCACCCGCCAATATACCCCCTAATCGTATAAGGGTAACGTTTTGTGGTTACTGAATCAACCCGAATGTGATTTGAACCACAATATTTGTAATAAATCAGATCGAATTCTGTAGAAACACTCTAATTTATAAGACCTGCGGGAAGAATGCCTGGCCATTCTGCGACCTGGGGCGGCCGGGGTTCTCCGCTGTTACAAATTGTTGCCATGCGGATTGCAACTTCCGGTCCGACAGGAATACCATGTCATGGTGGTTCTCAGTCTTTGGAACTCAGAGCCCGTCCAAGTGTCTTATCCTACATACGAGGTATTCCCATGAACATGCACACCAAACTGATCGTGACGGCACTGGGCATCTGCGCCCTGCCGTTCGCCCAGGCAAGCGAATTCGCCGATTACGGCCGCGTCATCCGTGTCCAGCCGCGGGTCGAGCAGATTCGCCAGCCGCGCGAAGAATGCCGCACCGAGTACGTGCAGGTGCCGGTGCAACAGCAGTACCAGCAGCAGGACCGCAGCGCCGGCGGCGCCATCATCGGCGGCATTGCCGGCGCGCTGCTGGGCAACCAGGTCGGCGGCGGCAGCGGCCGCGCGGTGGCCACGGCGGCCGGCGCGATTGCCGGTGCTGTCGTTGGCGACCGGGTCGACAACAATGGCCGCGTGATGCAGAACCAGCAGCCGCAGCAGGTGCAGGAGCAGGCGGTGCGCCAGTGCCGCATGGTCGACGCGTACGAGTCGCGCACCACCGGCTACGATGTCACGTACGACTACCGCGGACAAACCTACACCAGCCTGATGGACCGCGATCCGGGCCAGCGCATCCGCCTGCGTGTGTCGGTGGAGCCGGAACGCGGGCAGTAATCCGCAACCGCTGTCTGCGGCGCGTCCCGCGCCAGGCGCCGGCGGGTCCGAGTCACCGCCGCCTGCGCGCTGGGGGTAGTCTGAGTCACCGTCGCCTGCGGGCAGGCGCGGTCCACGAACCGTCGCCCCCGCGCCCAGGCGGCACTCGGCGGGGGCCCAAGTGAAAGCCCGCCTGACCCGCTCCGTAACCTATCCCCGCCCAGGTCCGCCTTGGCGCAGGGGCAACGGCTCTCGCGGCAGCGCCATTCCATCCATCCCCGCATTTCGCTTGCACTCCGGTAAGCCCTCCATCGATAATGGGCGATCGAATCAGGCGTCCTATGCTCATCAAAAGAAAATCCATCGAACAGGCCGAGTCATCGCGCCGTCCAGCCCGTAAGCCCAAATTTGCGCCCGTGACCTTATCCGAGCAGGATGGCGTGCGTTACCTGCACTTCGGCACCGAATGGGTCCAGGGCGCCATGCGCATCCGCAAGCCCGACTGGCCCGAGCTCGAATATGCGCAGCAGATGATGGCCTGGATGCTGTTCATCGACGCCCCGCGCGCTATCGCCCAGCTCGGCCTTGGCACCGCCACCTTGACCAAATACTGCTACCGCACCTTCCCCGAGGCAGTGGTGACGGCGGTCGAACTCAATCCCTCCGTCATCGCGATCTGCGCCTCGATGTTCAAGATGCCGCCCGAGGACGAGCGCCTGCGCGTGCTGGAAATGGATGCGCTCGACTTCGTCAACGATCCCGCCAACGAAGGCACCTTCGACGTGCTGCAATGCGACCTGTACGACGCCACCGCGCGCGGCCCGGTGCTCGACACGCCCGAGTTCTACCAGGCCTGCAACGCTTGCCTGCGCGACGGCGGCATGATGACGGTCAACCTGTTCGGCGACCATCCCAGCTTTGCGCGCAATATCAAGGCGATGAAATTCGCCTTTGGGCACGTGATCTGCCTGCCTGAAGTCCACGACGGCAATGTCGTCGCCTTGTGCTTCAAACAACGCCCCGTCATCGATCCGGAAGCGCTCGCCGCGCGTGCCGTGCAGATCGTGGCGGCGACCAAATTGCCGGCCAAATCCTGGGTCAAGGGCATGCTGTCGGCCAAGTAACTTGCAGTGCCCAAGGGAGAAAACGGATTGAACGCAGAACACACGGAAACCAGCGCAGCACCTAAACGCAGTGTCCCCAAGTCGCTCGACCTGCAAGCCATCTTTTCGTGGCTGCTGTCCGATGGCATCGTGGAAAAGGTCAACGTCAAGGGCAATTATGCCCAGGCCCAGGGCATCCTGAAAACGGCGGTCGGCTCCATGCATCCGCTGTCGGCCGTGGCCCAGTGCAAGCTGGTCTCCGCCCTGCCCCCGCACAACCTGCTCACGCTCGACGTGCTGACCGAGTGGGCGGCAGGCAAGGTGCGGCTACCCTTCATCCGCATCGACCCGCTGAAAATCGACTTCACCAAGGTGGCCGACGTGATGACGGCGAGCTACGCGGCGCGCTTTAACATCCTGCCGGTCGAACTGAGCGGCACCAAGCTGGTGGTGGCCACCGCCGAACCGTTCTCGGTCGAGTGGGAAGCCGAGATCATGAAAGTCTCGCGCCGCAAGATCGAGCTGGTGATGGCCAACCCGCTCGAAATCTCGCAATACATTTCGCAGTTCTTCAGCCTGGCCAAATCGATCAAGGACGCCAACAAGTCCAAGGGCCAGGATCTGGCGCTGCGCAACAACTTCGAGCAACTGGTTGAACTGGGCAAGTCGAACAAGCTCGACGCCAACGACCAGCACGTGGTCAACATCGTCGACTGGCTGTGGCAGTACGCCTTCGAGCAGCGCGCCTCCGACATCCACCTCGAGCCCAAGCGCGAGATTGCCTCGGTGCGTTTCCGGATCGATGGCGTGCTGCACCAGGTGTACCAGGTGCCGGCGGTGGTGATGATCGCCATGACGGCGCGCATCAAGCTGCTCGGGCGCATGGACGTGATCGAAAAGCGCCGCCCGCAGGACGGACGGATCAAGACCCGCACCAGCGGCGGCCAGGAAGTCGAGCTGCGCCTGTCGACCATGCCGACCGCCTTCGGCGAAAAGCTGGTAATGCGGATTTTCGATCCGGAAGTGGTGGTCAAGACCCTGCCCGAACTGGGCTTCCCGGCGGACGACGCGGCGCGCTGGGATGGACTGACCACGCGGCCGCACGGCATCATCCTCGTGACCGGGCCGACCGGCTCGGGCAAGACCACGACCCTGTACACCACGCTCAAGGCGCTCGCCACCACCGAAGTGAATGTGTGCACGGTGGAAGACCCGATCGAGATGGTCGAGCCCTCGTTCAACCAGATGCAGGTGCAGTCCGGCATCGAGCTCGGCTTTTCCGATGGCGTGCGGGCGCTGATGCGGCAAGATCCCGACATCATCATGGTGGGCGAGATCCGCGACCTGGCCACGGCCGAGATGGCGATCCAGGCGGCCCTGACCGGCCACCTGGTGCTGTCGACCCTGCACACCAACGACGCGCCCTCGGCCGTGATGCGGCTGCTGGAACTGGGCGTGCCGCATTACCTGCTGGAAGCGACGCTGATCGGCATCATGGCGCAGCGCCTGGTGCGTACTCTGTGCGTGCTGTGCAAGGCGCCGGGCGGGGAACTCAACGACGACGTGTGGGACAGCATCGGCGGCTCCTGGAACATTCCCAAGCCGGCGGTCGTGTACCGCCCGATCGGTTGCCCGGAATGCCGCCAGACGGGTTTCCGCGGCCGGACCGGCCTGTACGAACTGCTGACGGTCACCGAAGGCTTTACCAACATGATCGGGAAGCAGACCGACCTGGCCGCCCTGCGCCAGCAGAGTGTGAACGACGGCATGAAGCCGCTGCGCATCGCGGGCGCGTACAAGATTATCGAGGGCACGACCACGGCCGACGAAGTGCTCAAGGTGACGGCCAAGCTGACCTGAACGACGGGGCCCGCAACAGTTGTTGCAAAACTTCCTAGCGGAAATCGAAATCGCCAGCTATAATATTGCCTCTTTCGGGGTCGTTAGCTCAGCTGGTAGAGCAGCGGACTTTTAATCCGTTGGTCGCAGGTTCGAATCCCGCACGGCCTACCACGAATTCGCAGTAAGCAAATGAAGCAGTTGCGAGCGATCGCTACTGCTTTTTTTGATCGTTTTACCTTGGGTCGTTAGCTCAGCTGGTAGAGCAGCGGACTTTTAATCCGTTGGTCGCAGGTTCGAATCCCGCACGGCCTACCAAGATTCATCAAAAAAGCCCACAAGTTCGCTTGTGGGCTTTTTGCCATCTGCCCCGTCCCCCGCTGCCTTTGCTAATGAAACAATGATGGGCCTTGGAGCGACCTTCCTCATCGTCACGGGGACGAAGCCACCGCAAAGAAACGCCTGCCTCATTGTCGAAGCGTGATGATGGATGCGATACATGCTGCAAGTTAAGCAGGCCGCAACAGATTCCGTTCCTCGTGTGCCGCGTTGGTGTGGCGCGCCGCACCCGGCGTGGCGCAGATCAGACACCAAGCCGGCGCCGTCGGGCGCCGGCTTTTTTGGCCTAGATCTTGGCCCCGATCGAGAAGAACACCTGACGCGGCGCCCCCGTCAGCAAGGTCGCATAGGTGCCGTTCGGATCGGACTTGAGGAAACCGTTCGATCCGATGGTGCTGATGTATTGCTTGTCGAACAGGTTATTCACGTGCAGCTGGAACGTGACATCCTTGAGGCGCCACACCGACTGCAGCTTGTAGCCTGCCGACATCGACGCCAACAGGTAGGAATCGACGCCCGCATCGTTGAGAAAGGTGTAGTAGCGCTTGCCCGTATGCTTGACGCCAACCCGCCCGAACACATTCTTGTTTTCGTAATTGAGTTCGGAGGTGAGCATGGTGCGCGGCGTATCGACGACCTGCTTGCCGGCGGCCTTGATAAGCACCCCGTTGTCCATATAGTTCGACTTGTAGGTCGAGTCGTTATAGGTCACCGAATTGAACCACGAAAAATCCTTGCTCATTTTCCACATGGCACTCGCCTCCATGCCGGTGGTGAGCACCTTGCCCACGTTGACCAGGGTACTCGGGCAGCCCGCAATGCCGCTGCACGTGGCCACGCTGAGCTGGCGATCGCTGAAGTCGGCGCGATACACCGCCACCGAGCCTTGCAGCGTATTGCGCCGGAAGCGGTAGCCAAGGTCGACCGAGGTCGAGGTTTCCGGCTTGAGGTTGGCCTTGCCCAGATCGAATGCCGCCTGGGTCTGGGAAAACGGCCCCGCCGCGCCCGGCTGGTAGGCGCGCATGTTCTTCGACGCCGATCCGAAGATTTCGTCATCCTTGTTCAAGGCATAGATCGCGCCGGCCTGGGGCAAGAAGCTTTTCTCGGCCGTGATCGAACCGGCTGCCCGCGTGCCGAGCACGCTGGTCGCGTCGATGGTCACCTTGGGGCTCTTGAAGCCGGCATTCACCTTGAAGCGGCCATCGGCCAGCGAGATCGTGTCTTGCAGGTAGAACTGGCGCGTGCTGGTATCGAAGGACTGGAAAAATGCGCGCGAGCTGGGAGCGGTGAGGAAACGGCCGGTATCTTCCGGACCGCCTACCGCGTAGAAATTGCGCGAAAAATCGTGGGCATTGGTCTCGCTCCACATGCCAGCCTTGAGCGCATGCATGCCGCGCTCCCAGCTCAGGTCCAGCACCACGCCGCGCCGGTGGATATCGTACTCGGAAGCGCGGATCGAAATCGGCACCGTGGCCGAGGATGCCGCATACGGCGTGTACCAGTGGCCCTGCCCCTGGTGGTTATGGGTGTAGAGCGTGCCCTTGAACCCGAAGCCGGCACCGAAGTCGAGGTCCAGCACCAGCGAGCCGAGGCCGTCCTTGCGCAGGCCGCGCCCGAGGAAATAGGCGTCATCCTTGGTGGTGACGCCGCCGCTGTAGACGCCGCGCGCAGCCGCCACGGCACGCTCCCAGTCCGGCGCATAGTAGTCGAAATCGTAGCCCACCTTCGGCAGCATGGCGAGCGACAGATCCTGGTAGTCGCGCTCGATGCGGTCGGAATAGTTATAAAAGCCGCTCAGGGAATGGTCGCCGATCGGTTGCTGGAAGCGGAAATTGAACTGTTCCTGGTCGTGCGAACCCTCGCCCTTCCATTTGCCGGCGCGCTGGCGCGTACCGCTCAGGTAAAACTTGCCGCCGCCGGGCAGCTCGCCCGTATCGACGCGCGCGAAGGTGCGCGAGGTATCGTTGGCGCCAAAGGTCTGGACCACGGCGGTGCCGAATTCGTCGTGCGGCTCCTGCATCACGAACTGCACCGTCCCGCCCAGGTTGCTGGTCGATGCCGTTCCGAGCGCACCGGCGCCCTGCGAGAGCGACACCCGGACCACGTTTTCGGACGACACCGCGCGCGTGACCTGCAAACCGTTGTTGTTACCGTAGCTCATGTCGCCCAGCGGGACATTGTCAAGCGTGAACCCGAGTTGGCTCTGGCTGAAGCCGCGCACGTTGAAGCGCACCGACCATTCGTAGATGCCGAAGGAATCGGCGGCCTGGAAGCTCACGCCCGGCAAGCGTTCGAGCGCCTTGAGCGGACTGGTGCCCGGCAAGAGCTTGCTCAATTCGATGCGCGAAATATTCTGGACCTGGCGGCTTTGGCCCCGCCCGAAGGTTTCAACCAGAACAGCGGCGGGAGCCGAGGCCAGCGGCGGTGCCGGCTGCACCGGCGCCGGCACGGCCTCGGCCGCGGGCTGCTCCGGCAGCGGGGCCGGATCGGGGCCGGCGGCGGCGTAGGCGAAGCAGGACACGGCCTGCATGACGAGAAGACAGAGTGGCTTGAGCGTTGGCTGCATATGATTCTCCCTGGTGATGCGAATGAGATTTCTTGTATCGGTAACAACATTCCCTGACGCTGCTGCTCGCGTGTCGCTGAGCCGGACTTTGGCCCACATGCAAGTCGCATGCGTACATACTGCGCCGGCGAATCCATGTGATGGGGCTATCCGCTGGATATATTTGCTTTACAGGAATAAATGTCGCAAAAATGTTACCGAGCAGATGGTGGCGGAGCACAATTTTGCATTTTTGCCGTCAAAATCTTGAAGATTTAACAATGTCTTATCACATCACTCATCAAATTTCCGGTCTACAACGTTGATCTAAAAGGGGATTATCGGGACCATATTCCCTGCTGAAGCATCGCCGTCAGGGAGCACCAATTTGCCTCATCGTTAAAGTTGTTGCGCCGGGCATACGCGCACAGCCGCATTACATGCGGATGGGCAAAGTTGGGGTACTCTTGGGGACAGGTGTCGATGGAGGCGGGGAACTATATGGCGGAATTGGACGAGCGAGCGCAGCGCCTGACTGTGAAACTGGTCTACTACGGCCCCGCTATGTCCGGCAAGACGAGTAATCTGACGCGCCTGCACGATTTGCTGACGGCCGACCTGGTGGGCGACATGATGCTGCTCGAAACCGAAGGCGACCGAACCTTGTTTTTCGACTTGCTGCCTTTCGGTTTCACCGCGCCATCCGGCCTGCTCGTCAAATTCAAGCTGTTTACCGTACCCGGACAGGTTGCGCACAATGGCACGCGCAAGGCGGTGCTCTCGCGTGCGGACGGCGCCGTGTTCGTGGCCGACTCCCAGCGTAACCAGGCAATCAACAATGGCGCATCGTTCGACAACCTGATCGCCAATACCGCGACCGTCGGGATCGATGTGGCCGGCTTTCCGCTGGTGGTGCAGTACAACAAGCGCGACTTGCCCGATATTCTGTCCGAGGAAGAGATCGCGCAACGCTGGAGCAAGGCGCCCTGGCCAGTGCTGCTGGCCAGCGCGCTGCAGGGCGACGGGGTGAGGGAAACGTTTTCGGCCTTGCTCAAGCTGGTCTATGTGCGGCTCGACGTCCAGTTCGCGCTGCTGGTCGAGCATGGCTTGACGCAAGACGCGTTCATCGAAGCGGCCGGAGGAGCGGCGCGGTGAACGAAATCCTACCCGCCTTCGACCGCCAAGTCACCTTGCGCGAGATGATGCGCAACGTCCCGACGAGCGCGCTGGAAACGGCGATGGGGCACAGCGTCGGCCGTGCCTGGCGCATCGACGGCGCCGACGGCGGGCTGGTGCACGCAGGCGCGCTGGCGATCGACGGCCCCGTCTGCACCGTCGCGCTGGTGGTCGACATCGAGGTCGTCGGCACCTTGTCGGCGCCGGCCGACCGGCAAGCCTGGCTGGCGCCGGCGGGCAAATGGATCGAACTGCTGCTGGGCGCATCGAACCGTTACCGGATGGCCGCCGACCTGCATCTGGAGACGGTGATGGCGGATCACCGCGAGCTCATGGACAAGCACGCCGCGCTGGGCGAATCCGAGGCGCGCTACCGCGCCCTGAGCGCGCAGCTCGAGGCGCGCGTGCACGAACAAGTGGGCCTGATCGAGCAGAGCCAGCGTCGCATGTACCAGGCCGAGAAGATGGCCTCGATCGGTAGCCTGGCCGCCGGCATGGCGCACGAAATCAACAACCCGATCGGTTTCATCAGGAGCAATCTGAGCACCGCCAAGGACTACGTCGCCGAACTTGGCCAGGCCATCGCGGCCCAGCCCCTGGCGCCGGCCGAGGCGAAACAGCTGGCCTATATCGTCGCCGATTTTCCCAACTTGCTGGACGAATCGATCGCCGGCGCCGACCGGGTGTCGCGCATCATCGCGGACTTGAAGGCGTACGCGCATTGCGAGCCGGCCCAGTTTGCCGCCATCGATCCGAACGATGCGCTGCGCGCGGCCGTCAGGATGCTGGGCGAACTGCCGGCCGGGGTGCGGCTCGATACGCAGCTCGGTTTGCTGCCGCAAGTCAGTTGCGACCGCGACGGCCTGACCCGGGTGGTGCTGGCCTTGCTGCTCAACGCGCGCACGGCCATGCGCGAGCGCCAGGGCGTGATCCGGCTCGCCAGCGCCGCCGGCGACGGCGAGCTGCTGGTCTCGGTGTGCGACCAGGGCTGCGGGATCGAGGAGGCGGTGCTTCCCCGCATCTTCGACCCCTTCTTCACCACCCATGGCGTGGGCGGCGGGATAGGGCTCGGCTTGACGGTGGCCGCGGACGTCGTGCGCGCCCACAGCGGGCATATCGCGGTGCGCTCGACGCCGGGCGGCGGCAGCACCTTCGATGTGCACCTACCGCTGCAGGCCGGCGACCGCGCATGAGCTACGGGCATTTGTTCACCGGCGCCGCCGAGGGCGACAGCAGTGCGGCGCCGGTGCGCGCCTACCGCATCTTGCTGGTCGACGACGAGCCGAACGTGCTGTCGGCCTTGCGCCGGGTGTTTCGCCAGGAAAATTACGAGATCGTTACCAGCGGCAATCCGCGCGAGGCGCTGGCGCTGCTCAAGGCCGACACCTTCCACCTGATCATCAGCGATTTCATGATGCCGGGCATGGACGGCGGTGAATTGCTGCGCCAGGCGCGCCAGATCGAACCGGACATGATCCGCATCATGCTCACCGGCCATGCCGACGTCAACGCGGTGGTCGGGGCGGTGAAGACCGGCGCGGTCTACAAGTTCATCCTCAAGCCGTGGAACGACGACGACCTGCGCGTGACGGTTGCGCTGGCGCTCGAACGCCAGGAACTCAACCGCAGCAACAAGGTCCTGATCCAGGAAAACGCGCGCAAGTCGCAGGAAATCGAGCAGATGGCCAAGTTTTCGGCCGGCAACCGCAGCCGGCTGGCCACCGTGCTGCATCGCCACGGCAAACTCAATCTGGGGCAAGTGCAGGAGCTGATCCGCATCCAGCAGCAGGCCCAGAAGCTGCAGGCGGTGTTGAAGGAAATCGTCGAGCGCGGCTGGGTGCAGGAAAAGGTCGTGCACGACTTGCTGGCTGCCGAGCTGTTGATCCAGCAGGTGAGCGTCGACGAAATGGCGATCGACGTGGCGGTAGCCGCGCTGGTGCCGGCCGCCTTGTGCCAGCGCCACTTGATCATTCCCCTGCGCATCGACGACAAGCGCCTGACGGTCGCGATGGCCGACCCGCTCGACGAAGGCTTGCTGCACGATTTGCGTTTCGTGACCGGCCTGGAAATTACGCCCGTGCTCGCGCCGATGTCGTCCATCCTGGCCAAGATCGCCATCGTCTACAACACCGGGCGCGACGACCTGACCGACCTCGAAGCGGCGTTCGGCTCGACCGATCCGTACGAAGGGGTGGAAATTGTCATCGAAGACGACGGCTTGGGGCAGTCGCTCGAAGAGCTGTTGCGCGGCACGGACGAGCCGCCCGCGATCCGGCTGGTCAACGCGATCCTGCTCGAGGCGATCAACCTGGGCGCGTCCGACATCCACATCCAGCCGCGCACCAAGAACGTGATGGTGCGCCTGCGGGTTGATGGCGTGCTGATCGACAAGATGCAGATTCCGCACAATATGCACCAGTCGATCGTTTCGCGCATCAAGATCATGGGCGAGATGGATATTTCCGAGCGCAGGCGGCCACAGGACGGACGCCTGGCGGTCAAGACCCCGCAGCGGGTGGTCGACCTGCGGATCTCGACGCTGCCCACGATCAACGGCGAAAAAATCGTCATGCGCATTCTCGACCGCAACGCGGCCGTGCTGCGCCTCGATGGCATCGGTTTCAATCCGATGGACCTGGCCAAGGTGCGCAACGCCAGCGACAAGCCGCAGGGCATCGTCCTGGCGACGGGCCCGACCGGCAGCGGCAAGACCACCACGCTCTACAGCCTGCTCCAGAGCAGCGCCACGTCGGAAAAAAACTACATCACGATCGAGGACCCGGTCGAGTACTACCTCGACTCGGCGGGGCAAGTGGTGGTGCGCGAAAAAATCGGCCTGACCTTCCCCCTGGTGCTGCGCGCCATCCTGCGCCAGGATCCGGACGTCTTGCTGATCGGCGAGATCCGCGATTTTGAAACGGCCGAGGTGGCATTTCACGCGGCGCTGACCGGCCACCAGGTGTATTCGACCCTGCACACCAATTCGGCGATCGCCACCATTTCGCGCCTGTTCGACCTCGGTTTGAAGCCGTTCGTGATCGCCACGGCGCTCGAAGCGGTCATTGCCCAGCGCCTGGTGCGCAAGGTGTGCGAACGCTGCCGCGCAGCGGCGCCGGCCGAGCCGGACTTGCTGCAGCGCCTCGGCGGCAGTTTCGCCGCCCAGCCGTTCCAAGCCTTTTGCGGCGCCGGATGCGAAGTTTGCCACGGCAGCGGTTACAAGGGCCGCCTCGGCCTGTATGAAGTGCTCGCTCCCGACACGCACATGCGGCACCTGATCGCGTCCCAGGTCGCCATCACGGAAATCACGCAGTACGCTATCACCCAGGGATTCATGACCTTGCGCGACGACGCGTTCATCAAGGTGCGCGACGGCTTGACGACGCCCGATGAGGTGTTCCGGGTGCTGGGGCCGGAGTGAGCCGGGCAGGCGCATACTTGCCATCGGCGGCGCTGGCTGCCGTTCGGAACCGCCACCATATGCAGCGGCATCGGCAGCGGGCTCGGCAGAGTATGCCGCTCCCGATCGAGCTTCCCGGCTGTCAACCCGAAGCACCCGCACGATCGCTGCGAACGATGTCGGAAGGCGTCGCGCACCAACTTTTACATGCTTACCATGTCATCTCGCCCTTGCTGACCTTGGCGCCGATATCCAGGGCCAGGCCCGGCGGCGCGTCAGGATACGCCGTTTTCATGCGTGCAATCACGTCGGCGCTGTTGCCGCTCGCTGCCAGCGTTTTTTCGTAGCTCTTGAGGTAGTCCCGGGTGTAGGCGATGCTGCTCTCGTCCAGTTGCGTACCCGCCTTCATATGCCCCGGAATGACGATGGCCGGCTTGAGCGCAGCCATCTCGTCGAGCTGGGCGCTCCACGCGCTGCGCTGGGCCGCCGTTGGCGCGTCGGCCATCCACAAATGCAGGTTGCCGAACACGCCGAGCGCGCCGGTGATCGTCCTGGTCGACGCAATCCAGACGTACGGCCGATGCGCCAGCACGCCTTGCGTGCCGCGCACTTCCACCGCCTGGCCATCCACGGTCAGGGTCATGTTCTGCAGCGCCGTGGGCAGGCTTGGGGCGGCCGGTGCGTTGGCACCCATCTTGGGCGTCCAGAAGGCCAGCTTGGCCGCCATCTTTTCCTTGATCTTCTCGATCACCTGCGGCGTGGCGACCACTTGCGCCTTGGGAAAAATCTGCTTGAGCGTGTCGACGCCGAAGTAGTAATCGGGATCTGCCTGGCTGACCAGGATGGTCTTGAGCTGCTTGCCGCTGTCGAGCACGTTGGCGGCGATGCGCAGCGCGTCGGCGCGCGTAAAGCCGGCGTCGATCACCATGGCTTCGGTCTCGCCATAAATCAGCGTCGAATTGACGTTGAAGCTGGCGCCATCGGCGTTGTAGACCTTGGTTTGCAGGGCGGGCGCGGCCAGGGCGTTGGTAAAGACCAGCGTGAGGGCGGCGGCAAGGGCGGTGGTGCGAAACATACTGACTCCGATAAAGTTGTTTTAAGGAAGCCTGCAGTGTAGTGAGGTCTTTCGTCCGGATAAACGGGTTAAACTGCGCATGACTGTTTCATGGAATAGACAAATGGATCGAATCACGGCAATGCGCGTCTTCGTCGAGGTGGCCGGCAGCGGCAGCTTCAGCGCCAGCGCGGACAAGCTCGACATGTCGCGGGCGATGGTGACGCGCTACGTATCCGAAATGGAAAAGTGGCTGGGCACGCGCCTGCTCCAGCGCACCACGCGCCGCGTGACGCTCACCGATGCCGGCGAAACCTGCTTGCGGCGCAGCCAGCAAATGCTGTCGCTGAGCGAGAATATGGAAGAGGAAACCGCCAGCAGCGGCGAACTGCGCGGCCTGTTGCGCGTCACCTGCAGCCTGTCCTTCGGGCATGCGCAACTGGCGCAGGCGCTGGTGCGCTTCACGGCGCGCCATCCGCGCCTGAAAATCGATCTGAATCTGAACGAAGGCGCGCTCAATCTGGTCGAGGCACGGATCGACCTGGCGATCCGCATCAGCGGCGAACCGTCACCCTTGCTCATTGCGCGCCCGCTGGCGCAGTGCGATTCGCTGCTGGTGGCCGCGCCCGTTTACCTGGCCGCGCATGGCGCGCCAGCCACGCCGCAGGAACTGGAACAACATCGCTGCCTCAGCCACGCCAACGTGGGGCGCAGCATCTGGTCGTTCGCGCGCGATGAGGAAGCGGTCCAGGTCGGCGTGGTCAGCTATTTCAGCGCCAACGATGCAACCGCCCTGCTGGCGTCGGCCCTGGCCGGCGGCGGCATCGCCATGTTGCCGACCTATCTGGTGAACCCGGTGGTGGCCAGCGGGGAGCTGGTGCGCGTACTGCCGCAGTGGCGCGTGCCGGCCATGACGATTTATGCGATTTATCCATCGCGCCGGCAATTGTCGCCGGCGGTACGCGCGCTACTTGATTTTCTGGTCGAGCACTTTGCCGTGTTGCCGTGGTAACGAAGCGGCGTTCGCCAGTGTCACCACGGTGTCAATCGCCAGAAAACAACGCTTTCCTACCCTTCGAGATCGGTGGGAATGCCGAACTCGTCATGTTGACCGCGCCGCAAAGCTGGTTTGGTGAGCACCCGCAAGGACACGCTGATATGCACGGCGTTGTCCGCCAGATACTCGGCTGCGCCTCCCGTGCCCAGCATGGCTTGCAAGATAATGCCGACCTCAACTTTTTGCGCCGTGAGGGTATCGCCGCGCCCGATCACGCGCAGAGGACGTGACTCGGGCCGCAGCGGGGCGGCCATGGCCGTGGCCACCGCAACAGGGTCGTTACTGGCCTGAACAGTTCTGTTCAGTACCGCATCATCGAGTTCAGCGAATATTTTCATTCTGGGATACTAAGGTTGATCTTACATGTGGTCGGTTCGCCAACACGCACAGATAAAGGTCGCGAACGGGCATTGTATCTTATACATCTTCCTTAAATAAATGCAACTGAACAGTGCAGTCAGGCCAACTTTGTTGCCCTAATGCGCTATCATGGCTTTAAGAAACCCGGAGCAGCTCATCCATTTGAGCACAAAAAACGCCATGCAAATACCAAAAAGAGTGTTCCAGCTTGCGAAACAACCCGCACTGTCGGGTTTTCACGTCCTTGCCACGAAAACCCTGGCCGAAGCCGAGGCCAGCCTGGACAAGGCCCTGAAAGGCGCCGCCCGCCCCGACGAGCGCCTGATGATGAATGCACGCCAGGCCTTGCGCGAGCAAGGCAACTTCCTGTTGACGCGCATGCAACACCACTTTGCCAATTACCTCGAACGCGCCATGCACACCATGTACATGGACACGCGCGCCAGCCTGGACGAGATCAGTGCGGACAACCTGACCCTCATCGAGGATGACGTCGTGACGCGGCAAATCGAGATCGACCGGCTGGTGATGCGCCTGCGCGACGCCGACCAGCCCAGCCTCGGGCGCCTGAACATGATGATTGCCCAGTTACACGGCGACGGCGAGGTGCGCGAACGCGAAAACCCGTTCCGCCCGTATTTGCTGGCCCGTTCGCTGCACGAAGCCCTGCGCGAAGCGGTCAAGGACGAGGCCCAATCCAAAGCCTTGTTCGATACACTGTCGGTCGCAATGGAGCATTGCCTGCAAGGATACTACGTTGCAATAGAAGAAGTATTCAAATCGCGCGGAATTTCAAGCAAGCTGACCGCCCGGCCGAGTGCGCTCACGCGCGCCCAGCGTGACCGGCTTGCCTGGCAAAAGGCCGCCGAGCAGCTCATCGCCCGCGTGGCGGCGGGTGGGCGCGCGGACAGCCAGCCGGCGCAGCAGGGCCAGGCGGCACCGCCCAAGCAGTCGCGCATACTGCCTGAATTACAACGCATGATGCAGCAACAGCGCCATGTCACGGCCGGCGCCCCGGCGCAGCCGCACGCGCCCGATTTGCAGGAAATGGTCTGGAATGTCTTTAACCAGCCGAAGGCGGCGCGCCCGCCGCGCCATGCCGACGCCCGGGCCCCTGCCGCGGACGGCCAGCCCGGCAGCACCCTCGACGCGCGCTTAAAACAAATGCAACAGGCAAAGCCGGCCGGCGCTGCCAGGGGTGCGTCCGCGCCCGCGCCGCTCGACCTGCGCGCCCAGCTGGCCGATGCCGCCAGCAGCGAGCCGGACCGGGTTACCATCGACCTGGTGAGTCTGCTGTTCGAATCCATCGTGCACGACGAGCAATTGCCCGAAGGCGTACGCCAGCAGCTTGGCCGCCTGCATGTGCCGTTTTTGCGCGCCGCCATGCTCGACCCATCGATGCTGCACGACGCCCAGCATCCGGCGCGCCGCCTGCTCGACCGGATCGGCACCGTCGCCACCGGCATCACGCCGGACATGGCGTGCTACCCGGCGCTGGAAGACGAGATCGACACGGTCCTGGACGGCGTGCTGGAGCGCTTTGACACCGACATGACGACATTTGCCGACGGCCAGCGCAAGCTCGACCAGTTCGTCTCGACCCTGCTGCCGCGCGGCGACGTCGGTCTGGCGCGCTGCATCGCCGCCCTCGGCGATGTCGAAGCGAGCAGCGCCCGCCGCAGCGACGCCGCCACCGACCTGGGTGCCCTGCTCGATCCGCTCGATGTCGATCCGCGCATCGGCAATTTCGTCACCGATATGTGGAGCCGCGTACTGGTCCATCCGGGCAGCGACGCGCCCTCCAGCCAGGCGATGCTGGCCGAGCTCGTATGGAGCGCGCAGGAAAAAAGTACAGTCGAGGAGCGTGCCCAGATGGTGCGCATGCTGCCCAGCCTGGTCAAACGGGTACGCGAAGGATTGGCCGCGATCGGCCTGGGAGAGACCGTCTCCAAAGCCGCGCTCGACCAGCTCGTGATGGTCCACATGGATGTGCTGGGCAACCGCCAGCCGGCCTCGGCAAAGGCCATGGATCTGGACCAGCTGCGCGCGCACTTCGCTGCTTTCGACGGGGCGCGCGAAGCGGGCCAGGATGCGGTCAGCATCGGCCACGCCCAGCTCGAAGCGGCGCTGGAGCAGCGCGGCATCCGCGCCGAGCTGTACACCGATGGCGGCAAGAGCGCCGCGCGCGCCGACGACGAGCAGGAATGGCTGGGCATGGCGCTGCCGGGCGCCGGCTTCGAGATTGCCGTGGATGGCCGCTACGTGCCGGCGCGCCTGAATGCGGTCAGCCCGCGCGGCAGCCTGTATCTGTTCTCGGTCAAGGGCCAGGCGGCGCCGTCCACCTTCACCCGCGATGCCCTGCTGGCGGCGATGCAGTCCGAAACCTTGCGCACGGTGGAACACGCGCCCGTGTTCGAGCGCGCGGTTGAGTCCCTGATGGCCGGCGCCGAAGCGCTGGCCGGCCACTAGTCACATTTTTACAGCTGACGTGCGGCGAAGGTATCGCACGAGGCGACCTTGCCCTCGTCGAGGCCGCGCTTGAACCAGCGCGCACGCTGCTCCGAGCTGCCGTGGGTAAATGAATCGGGCACGACATGGCCTTGCGACTGGCGCTGCAAGGCATCGTCGCCGATGGCCGTTGCCGCTTTCAGTGCGGCATCGACGTCGCCCTGCTCCAGAATCGCGCGCGACTGGTTGGCGTGGAAAGCCCAAACCCCGGCAAAACAGTCAGCCTGCAATTCCAGGCGCACCGACATCGCGTTCGCCTGTTTTTCCGTGCCACGCTGGCGCGCCTGGTCGACCTTGTCGGTCAAGCCCATCGAATGCTGCACGTGGTGCCCGATTTCGTGGGCAATCACGTAGGCCTGGGCAAACTCGCCCTCGACCTTGAAGCGCTCTTCCATCAGCTGGAAAAAACTCATGTCCAGATACACCTTGCGGTCGGCCGGGCAATAAAACGGCCCGGTCGCGCTTTGCCCGGCGCCGCAAGCGGTCTGGGTGCGGCCGGAAAACAATTGCAAGGCCGGCTTCTGGTAAGTGCCGCCCTGTTCGCGGAACAAGGCCGTCCAGACGTCTTCCGTATCGGCCAGCACCACGCGCACGAATTTGGAACCGCGGTCGTTGGCCGGCACGCCCGGCGCCTGGCCCTGGCGCTGTTCCTGCTGCACCGGCACCGCGCCCCCGCCGCCACTCATGATATTGAGAATGGTCATCGGATTGATGCCGAAGATCCAGCCGCCCACCAGCGCGATCACGATCGTGCCGATGCCGACCGAGCGTCCGCCGAAGCCAAACCCGTCACCGCCTCCGCCGCCGCCCGAACCGCGCACATCTTCCACGTTGTCGCTTTCGCGATTACCTTCCCATTTCATGTTCTGCTCCACAATGCATTTTGTTAATCTTATAATGACTTTACGCTGAAAGCCAATTTCCTGGCGCACACAGTAACCTTCGCGCCGCATTGTCGCGACAACCTGACCTGCCTGCCACCCATGCCAGAAGCATCCACCCACTTTCTCATGATCGGCGCCGCCCTCAGCGCCGCCGCCGCCGCGCTGCACATTGCCTGCATTGCCGGCGGCCCCGCCTGGTACCGCGCCCTGGGTGCGGGCGAAAAGATGGCGCAACTGGCCGAATCGGGCTCGTCGTATCCGGCCATCGTCACCTCCGGCATTTGCGTCGTGCTGACGGTCTGGGCGGCGTATGCCCTGTCGGGCGCCGGCGTGCTGCCGCGCCTGCCGTTGCTGCGCATTATCCTGTGCGCCATCACCGCCGTCTACGTGCTGCGCGGCCTGGCCTTTGTGCCGATGATGATCATGATGCCCGGCCGCAGCATGGTCTTCTGGGGCTGGAGCTCGGCCATCTGCATGACGATTGGCATTGTCCACGTGCTCGGCCTGCGCCAGGCCTGGGCCTCGCTGTGAACCCGGCTCCGTGAAAGTGCTGCCGGCATGATCGATATCCTGGTGCGCGTGCTGCTCATGCCGCCGATGAGCCTGATCGTGCTGATCCTGGCCGGCTACGCGCTGCGGCGGCGCTGGCCGCGCTGCGGGCGCGCCGCCAGCGGGGTGGGATGGGCGGCGCTGCTGGTGCTGTCGACCAATGCCGGCTCGCTGCTGCTGGTGCGCCCGCTCGAAGCACTCACGGCGCCGCTGGCCGACGCCCGTGCCAGCGGCGCCCAGGCCATCGTGGTGCTGGCCGCCGGCAATGTGCATGCCGCGCCCGAATACGGCGCCGATATTCCCGACGACGTGGCCCTGGTGCGCCTGCGCTACGCGGCCCGCCTGCAGCACGCCACCGGCCTGCCGCTGCTGGTAAGCGGAGGCAATGGCGAGCCCGACAAGGGCATTCCGCCCAAGGCCAGCACCATGGCGCGCGCGCTGCGCGACGATTTCCGCACCGCCGTCACCTGGACCGAGGAGCGCTCGGCCGACACCACCCAGAACGCCGCCTACAGCGCCGCCATCCTCAAGGCGGCCGGCATACGGCGCGTGCTGCTGGTCACGCACGCCATGCACATGCCGCGCGCCGAGCGCGCCTTTGTGGCGGCCGGCCTGGACGTGGTACCGGCGCCGACCATGTTCTATGCGCGCAGCACGCTCTCGCCACTGATGTTCGTGCCCGGCTGGAGCGGCATGTTCCGCTCGTATTACGCCACCCACGAATGGATCGGGCTGGCGTGGCAGCGCATTAACTGTACGGACTGCTGACCGGACCGCTATGCGCAGTGCCGGCCGGCCTGTCGCGCGCGCGCTCGACCAGCCCGCCCAGCATGTCCAGCGGCAGCGGAAAGACGATCGTGGTGCTCTTGTCGCTGGCCAGGGTGCCCAGCGTTTGCAGATAGCGCAGCTGCATCGCGCCCTGCTGCTGAGACAGCACATTGGCCGCCTGCATCAATTTTTCCGACGCCTGCAGTTCCCCCTCCGCATGGATGACCTTGGCGCGCCGCTCGCGTTCCGCCTCCGCCTGGCGGGCAATGGCGCGCACCATCGATTCGTCCAGGTCGACGTGCTTGATCTCGACATTGGCCACCTTGATGCCCCAGGCGTCGGTCTGGGCGTCGAGCACTTGCTGGATATCGATGTTGAGCCGTTCGCGCTCGGCCAGCATGTCGTCGAGCTCATGCTTGCCCAGCACCGAACGCAAGGTCGTCTGCGCCAGCTGGCTGGTCGCTTCGAGAAAATTGGCCACCTGGATAATGGCGCGTTCGGGATCGATCACGCGGAAATACAGCACGGCGTTGACCTTGACCGACACGTTGTCGCGCGAAATCACGTCCTGCTTGGGCACGTCGAGCACGATGGTGCGCAGGTCCACCCGCACCATTTGCTGCAGCACGGGAATGAGCAGGATCAGCCCTGGTCCCTTGACCGACCAGAAGCGCCCCAGCTGGAACACCACACCCCGTTCGTACTCGCGCAGGATGCGCACCGACATCGCCAGCAGTACCAGCAGGAGGAATACCAGCGTGCCAATACCGAACCCGAGTCCATTGATCATCGTTATTCTCCTTGTTTGACATCGTTGACGGGGACGACGTCCAGCCGCGCCCCCTTGCGCGCCAGCACCCGCACCGTCTGCCCGGGCCGCAGCGCGGCGCTGCTGGCCACGCGCCAGGTTTCGCCGTTGACGTTGGCCCAGGTATCGGTCCCGCTCGTGCCGATGACCTCGGCAAGACTGCCGAGCAGCGCGTTCGGTCCGCCGGCCGCGGCGCGCCGGCGCGTCTTGAGCGCCACCCCGGCCATGCCCGCCAGCAGCAGCGCGCTGACGATGGCTAGCGGCACCACCACGCCGGCCGGCACGCCGTATCCGGGCAGGTCGGTATCGATCAGGATCAGCGCGCCGGCCACGAAGGCCACCATGCCGCCCAAGCCGAGCACGCCGAAGCTGGGCAGGAACGCCTCCCCCACCATGAAGGCGAGGCCCAACAGGATCAGGCCGAGTCCGGCGTAGTTGAGAGGGAGCAGGTGCAGCCCGTACAGGCCCAGCAGCAGACACAACCCGCCCACCACGCCGGGCGCGACCGCGCCGGGACTCATGAATTCGAACAGCAGCCCGTAAATGCCGATGCTCATCAGGATCAGGGCGACCGACGGATCGGAGATCACGGCCAGCAGCCGCGTGCGCCAGTCGGGATCGGCGTGGTGAAGCGTAGCGCCGCGCGTGCGCAGGGTCACGGCGTCCGTTACGGCGTCCGTTACGGTGCCCGGTACGGCGTCCGTTACGGCGCCCGTTACGGCACCTGCGCGCAGCGCGACCTGCCTGCCGTCGACCTGCGCCAGCAGCGCCGCCACATCGGCGGCCACATGGTCGATCACGCGCGCGTTCAGGGCGTCGGCCGCCGGCAGGCTGAGCGCTTCGCGCACCGAGCGCTCGGCCCAGTCCGCGTTGCGCCCGCGCAGTTCGGCCAGCGCGCGGATGTAGGCGGCGGCGTCGTTGATCTGTTTGCGCTCCATGGGCATGGAGGCACGCGGATCGGCCTTGCCGGCGCGCCCGGCGGGACCATCTTTGGTGGTGTTCTTGCTTTTGCCGCCGCGCTCGCCGCTGCCAGGGCCCGGCAGCGCGTCATCGCTCCCTGAGCCCGGACCGCCCAGTTGCACGGGCGTGGCGGCGCCCAGGTTGGTGCCGGGCGCCATGGCGGCGATGTGGCTGGCCATCAGGATGAAGGTGCCGGCGCTGGCCGCGCGCGCGCCAGAAGGCGCCACGTAGACGGCCACCGGCAGGCGCGCACCGAGAATGGCCTTGACCACCGCGCGCATGGATGTGTCGAGCCCGCCCGGCGTATCGAGCGCGATAACGACCAGCTGGTGACGGTGTTGGGCGGCGCGCTCGATGCCGCGTGCCACGTAGTCGGCCGTGGCGGGGCCAATGGCGCCGTTCACCGTGAGCACGGTGACCTCCGCCGGCGCGGCGGCGGCCGGCGGCCACATGAGCAGCAAAAGAAAGGTGGCGCACGCGACCATCACGCGCGGCAGGGACAGCAGCCCTGCTCCAGCCTCGGCATCCGCAACGGCAAACCAAGCA
Organism: Massilia pseudoviolaceinigra; assembly: GCF_030846505.1. NCBI lineage: Bacteria > Pseudomonadati > Pseudomonadota > Betaproteobacteria > Burkholderiales > Oxalobacteraceae > Massilia > Massilia pseudoviolaceinigra. Next base: position 133,531 of record NZ_JAVCWL010000020.1, read on the forward strand.
TGCGTCATGCGCTTCATCGCTCCCCCGGCATGGGACCCCGTGTCCCGCCTTACCTGGGGTTAGAAACCGGACAAGCGCTTTGGTTCCGTGTTTCGATTGCCCCGGCTAGACCAGCAGCGCGGCGCTCATCGATTTGACTTCGTCGGCCGACTCGTCGAGGATCGATTGCAGGGTATCGTTGTCGATGACAAAGTCGAGCACCGAATCGGCATGCTCGGGCAGCGGCTCTTCCGGCACGCCCAGCGGCGAGCGCACGGGGGCGAACTGATTGGCCAGCAACAGGGTGTCGAGCAGGGTGCTCGGCGGCATGGTGAGCCAGCCATCGCGCAGGGCCAAAATGGCCTGGGTGACGGTCTCGGGAATGGCAAGTTTTTTCAGCACTTCGCGGCTGACCACTTCCTCGCACAACTCCGCCCATTTTTCGGGATCGTCGTCGAGCAGGCCGGGGAATTCATCGGCGCGCGAGAGCAGGTAAAAGCCGCCCACCTCGTGCACGATGGCCGCGAACATGGCGGTATCGGGATTGATGAAGGTAACGCGCCGCGCCAGCACCTGGGCCAGCGCCGCCACGTGGGCCGTATGCTCCCACAATTGCCCGGCCTTGGCGCGCAGCACCGGATCGACGATGCGCATGCCGAACTGGCGCACCACGAGGCTGGCGACCAGGGTTTGCAAGCTGCGGTAGCCCACCCGCATGACCGCCGCGCGCACATTCGTGATCGGGGTGTCGCCATTGCGGTTGAAAGCGGCCGAGTTGGCCAGCGCGACGGTGCGCGCGGCCAGTTGCGGCTCGCCCAGCACCAGCTTGATGGCGTCTTCAATATGGCAATCGGGATTGTCGAGTGCGAGTTGCAGGCGCAAGGCGGCATTCACGCTGGTGGGGAGAGTGATTTCCCCGCGTGCGGCTTGCGCGGCAATATATCCAAAGGCTTCTAGTCTGTTCACAGGAAAATTATACCTTGGGCAGGGTCTGGCGCCATGGATTGCAGCGACAAAGCCCCGAACAGTGCGGCAATGCAACACAATCGCATCGTCGCACCGCACGGGGCCGCTGTTTTCCGCCAGCCGCCCCGGGTTTGCCGGGCCGGCCTGGGTAGTGCAAGAGCTTGGCTTACTTGACCTTGATCGCGCTCTTGACGGAAGTAACGCCTTCGACGCTCTTGGCCAGGCGCACGGCTTTCTCGGCATCGGCTTTGGAATCGACGAAGCCGCTCAGCATGACAACGCCTTTTTCGGTTTCCACGTGGATTGCCATCGATTTCAGCTCAGGTTCCTTGAAGATGTCGGCCTTTACCTTGGTGGTGATCAGCGAATCGGCCATCACGGCGCCCGATTTGTCGGCTGCGCGGTCGGTCTTGTTGGCCATGTTGTCGGCGGCGCGCTCGGTTTTGTCGGCCAGGGTGTCGATCGCACGCTCGGTCTTGGCAGCCATGGTGGCGCCGGCGGCACGGGTCTTGTCGGCGGCATTGTCGACCGCGTTGGCGGTGCGCCGGGCGGCGCTGTCGGCCGCCATTTCGGTACGGTTGGCCACGGCGCCGGTGGTGGTCGTGGTGTTCATGTCCGCCGTGCGCTTGTTGTTATCGACCAGGCAGCCGGTATTCGGGCTGCCTGCTACCTGGGCGCATTTGTCCACGGCCGCCGACTTGGTGGCATCGGTGGTGGTGGTGCGGGTAACCGGGCTCATGGTATCGGTGGTGCCGGTGCTGGCGACCTGCAGGTTGCGGTCGGCCTTGACGTCGGCCAGCGCGGCGGTGTGGACCGCGCGGGCGTTGCTCATGCAGCTGTCTTTTTCGGCGCCGGTGGTGTCGGCGCACTTGATCTTGGCCAGCGAGTAGTCGGCGTTAGCCAGTTCGGTGCGGGCCTTGGTGCGGCCTTTGAGGGTGTTGTTGTAATCGGTCAACGCAGCCAGGTCGGCGCGGGCGCGCACGACTTTCGCTTCTTCCATGCACAGGCTGCGGGCGTTGCCGCTCATGTCCTTGCACTGCGCCGAGGCTGCCTTGTAGTCGGCGGCGGCCTTTTGCGTCATCGTGCGGTAGGTCGCGGTATCGGGCTTGGCGGGCGTCTCGGCGGCATTGGCGCTGGCGAAAGCGGCACTGAGGGCGGTGGCAAGCAATGTGGCGACGATAGGTTTCATGGTGAGGTCCCTTAAATGTATGGTTGTTGGTAGACGGATTTAACATCCTAACCACTCGCAACATCTGTGCGACAACGTACATACGAACGCAAAAGGACTATCGATATCTGTTTAATCGCTCATCGGCCTGGGCAAAAAGATTCTCGTTGGCATCTTGCGGCCCTTCGGCGAGGGCGCGTTCGAGCAGGGCTATGGTGTCGTGCTTGGGTTCGCGAAAACGCGTGCGCACGCGCAGCATTTCGTTGACCAGGGCCGTGTAGCGCTCGGGATGGTAGCGCGCGATCCAGGCGACCGAGGTCATGTCGGCGTAGGCTTCCTCGGTGCGCACGCGGCGCGTGAACCAGTCGCGCAGCGGGCCGATCCAGGCCACCACCGGCAGCAATTTTTCGTTATGCGGATAGCCGTTCAGGCGGCGGTGGCAATGGCCCACTTCATGCATCGCCGCGCCCGCCAGGAAGGTGTCGAGCAGCTCGGGGTTGATCATGGAACTGAGCTTGTCGGCGGTCGGATTATTGCTGGCCGAAACGACCAAAGTGCAGCGGCCGTTTTCGCTGGCCAGCCCGACCGGCGTATGGCCGGGCAAGCCGTTGCCGTCCACCACTTCCAGATCGATCGGCATGCCTTGCGCGCGGCCATACGCGACCGCCTCGGTGGCGGCGGCGATCCATTGGGCTTCGGTGGCGGGAGCGGCGGCCGATGCCGCCGGGCCGGCCAGCGCCAGCAGCACGGCGGCGCACAGCTTATTCATCGTTGAGCAATCCGGCTTGCCACATCGTCACGGCGTCGTCGAAGGGGCTGGCGCCGCGGCCGAAACCGTCGGCATTCTTCGCCAGGCGCACCCAGGTGCGGGTATCGTGGCCGCTGCGTTCGACCGGCACGGCGTCGCGCAGGGTGGACAGCCAGGCATACACGCGGCCGTATTGCGCAGGGTGCTGGCGCTGTACCCAGGCCAGCGCCACCAGATCGGCAAAGCCTTCTTCGCGGCGCATTTCGCGCATGGCTTTCGATTCGGCCAGCATCTGCCCGTCGTGCGCATGTTCGTCGCCGGTTTCTACGAAGCCGGCCGGCAGCGCGTGCCACACGCCCTGCACGTAACGCCAGCAATGGCCGATTTCGTGGGCGGCCATGGTTTCGATCAGCAGCGCGCGTTCGGCTTCCGGCACGCTGTGCAGGATTTTCTCGGCATCGGGATTGCCGCGCAGCGACAGCACCAGCTTGCAGCGGCCGTCGACAAAGCCCATCGCTAGCGGCACATCGCCGGGGCCGGCTTTTGGTTGCACAGTGATATCTATTGGCAAGTTCATACGTTGCGAATACGCCAACACGGGAGCGGCGGCCTTCAACCAGCGCGTTTCCAGCTCGGTCAGGTTGGCGCCAGCAGTGGCGGCAGCAGGAATAAGGGCGAGCAGGGCAGTCAAAAGGTGCTTTAACATGGCGTTTCCTCAGGAGGTCTATAAATGCCTAAGAGCAATAATATAGACCTCCGGGACGCTTTGGGAAAAATATCTTTCCTTGTGGAAAATTCTCAACATAGCGCTATGTCAAGCTAGCGCCAACGCAAACAATCAGAAGGTTTCCCACGCGTCTGCAACAACTTCGGCGCGCTTGCCGGCGCCGGCACCCTGTCCGTGCCCGCGCGCCGGTGCCGCCGCCGGGGCACGCGCCAGCGCCCTGCTCTTGTGCGCCGGTCTGGCTGGCGCCGCAGCCTTGACCCGCGCCGCCGGAGCCGCCACGCGCGCGGCGCCTTCGGCCAGCACGAACACGCCCACCACCTGCGTCAGCGAAGCCGCCTCGTCATTGAGCGACGAGGCCGCGGCCGCAGCCTGCTCCACCAGCGCCGCATTCTGCTGGGTCGCCTGGTCCATCTGCCCGATCGCCAGGTTCACCTGCTCGATGCCGGCCGTCTGTTCCTGGCTGGCCAGGCTGATTTCGGCCATGATGTCGGTCACCCGTTTAACGCTGGAGACGATCTCCTGCATCGTGCTGCCGGCCTGGTCGACCAGGCGCGCGCCGGCGTCGACCCGATCGACCGAATTGCCGATCAGCGTCTTGATCTCTTGCGCCGCCGCGGCCGAGCGCTGGGCCAGGTTGCGCACTTCGGCAGCAACCACGGCAAAGCCGCGTCCCTGCTCGCCTGCGCGCGCCGCTTCCACCGCCGCATTCAGGGCCAGGATATTGGTCTGGAAGGCAATGCTGTCGATCACGCCAATGATATCGACGATCTTTTTTGAGGACTCGTTGATCGAGGCCATCGTATCGACCACCTGCGACACCACCGCGCCGCCCTTGACCGCCACCTCGGAAGCCGACAGCGCCAGCACGTTCGCCTGGCGCGCATTGTCGGCGTTCTGGCGCACGGTACTGGTCAGCTCTTCCATCGACGAGGCCGTCTCTTCCAGCGTACCGGCCTGGCTTTCGGTGCGCGCCGACAAGTCCAGGTTGCCGGCTGCGATCTCGGACGAGGCGGTCGTGATGGTCGCCGTGCCGGCCCGTACCTGGGCCACGATCTCCACCAGGCTGTCGCGCATGCCCTTCATGGCGAACAGCAGGCTGCTACGGTCGCCGTCCACGGTGTCGATCTCGACCGCCAGATTGCCGGCGGCGATGCTGGCCACGACATTGGCCGCGTACTCGGGCTGGCCGCCGAGCTGGCGCAGCAGGCCGCGGCTGATAAACCAGGCCGCCAGCGAGCCGACCGCGATTGCAATCGCGCTCAGCAGCGTCATCCACAGCAGGAAGGAACTGGCCAGGTGGGAAGCCTTGTCGGCCTGCACACCGGTCATCTTTTCTTCCAGGTCGATCAGGCGGTTGATGCTGGCCAGCCAGCCCACGAAGGCTGGCGCCGCCTGCTGTGCCAGCAAGGCGTTGGCCTCGGGCAGCTTGTCGGCCAGGCGCAGCGCGATCACGCTGGCGATCAGCGGTTGCGTCTTGCGTTCGCTCTCCTTGATGCCGGCCAGCGCGGCCTTTTCCTCGGCCGTGGTATCGCTGTGCTCGACGACGAGCGCGTCCAGCGGCGCGGCCGAGCGCGCATAGTTGTCGTTCAGTTGCCTGATCAGGTCCAGATGCGGCTGGGCGGCTGCGGCGTCGGCGGCCAGCACCACGTCGCGCAATGCGATGGCGCGGTCGTGCACGCTGCCACGGAAATTGATCGCGTAGCGCTGCTTGACGTTATTGACCTTGTTGATTTGATTCAGACTGTCTTCAATGCCGCCGACGCGCGAAATCGCCATCGCCGACAGCACCACGATCAGCAGGAACACCCCGCCAAAACCCACCGCCAGGCGGCGTCCTATCGTCATTCCGGATTTATTCATGTCTCGCTCGTGTAAGTTATATAAGTGCCATGTGGCAACATTTATAAAGACTAGCACGCGTTGGCGGCCACACATCGCCGCCGCTCAAATCCGAGCGGATGATCGCTTTGGGGAACAACAAAATCGGTGAAAACCACGCGAATGCGTGGTTTTCCTGTCTGTATACACCGGCATTATTGGCGTTTGCGCCATGCCGGCGCGTTCATTTCGCCTTCGCCAGCGCCGCCGCCGTGACGAACGCCGGGCGGATATCGTTCGGCACCGACTTCATCCTGTCGAGTGCCTTCTGCACATCCGGGCGGATCACCACGTATCTGGCCATCATCTCCTTGGCGCGCGCATAGTCGCCGGTGGCTTCGATGGTCAAAAATTCGCGGTTCAAGCCGATGACCGCCGGCTTGATCTTCTTGAAATCCACCGAGAACGTGCCGTCGCCGTGCGACACGAAGCCGCCTTGATCGAGCAGGTAATTGAGCTGGATCGCCATGCCGCGCGCGTGCGAATCGGTCAGGCCGAAATGCAGCGTGCGAAATGCCGACGCCAGGAAGGTGTTATACAGCTTGCGCTCGGCCAGCTCGCCCTGCCCCAGCGTATCTTTCAGCTGGCCCTTGTCCATCATGTACGCCAGCGCCCACAGGCCGGCCATGTCGGCCTTGGCTTCCTCGATGGTCGAATACGCGTCTTTCAGGTCCTGGCGCGGGGTCGACGGCTTGCCGTCCCGGGTGGTGCTGTGCGGACCGAGGCCATGGGTGATTTCGTGCGCCAGGATGTGCGTGAAGAAGGAATCGAAATCGAGATCCTTTTGCGCTTCCGGCCGCAGCACCAGTTTGGTGATTGGCGTCAGGGTCGATTTGAACTTCGCTTCCTGGATATTTTTCAGCATCACGCGCTTGGAACCGCGCTCGCTGATGATCCGCTCGTCGTTCGGCAGGTTATAGGCGGCCGTCTGCACGCCCATATTGCCGTCGCCGGCGCCATAGACCTGATTGACCACCACCATCGGCGCCAGCGCACCGACCTTGGGATTGCGGTACTGCTTGTCGAGCGGCAGATTGTCTTCCAGCTCCTGCATGTGCTTGCTGAAGAAATCGAGCTTCCGGGTTTCTTTCTCATCGCGGATATTCACGTACGCCTCGAACGCCGCCTTGTACCCGAACAGTTCATCGTTATACGTTTCGTACGGGCCGATGGTGATATCGACCGGGGAATCGAGATCCATCCACGCAAAATCGGAGGCCAGGTAATCGTTCGATAAGAACGCATCGGCGCGCAGGTTCAGGAATTTCTTGAGCGAGGCATTGTCGGTCGATGCCGCCGCTTCCCGCAACAGCGTGGCCAGTTTTTCCAGCTCGGCCTTGTATTCCTCGGCATAGGTGATGGTCTTGAATTTGCCTTCGGCGCCAGTGCGGATGGTGGTGAAGAACCACTGCGCCTGTTCCTTGTCCTTGGGCGCGAGCGCGTTCATCCACGCTTCCAGCGATGCCTTGGTTGCGCCTTCGGGGTAGAAATTGGCGCCTTCCGGCTTCTTGGCCGGGATGGTGATGCCGGCGTAGGTGGCGGGCATGAACGACTCGTTACCGTCGAGGATGGACCACGGGCCTTTGTTCAGCCAAAAATAATTCAGGCGCGCCTTGCCGAGGGCGCTCTTGTCCTTCTTGAGCGCGCTCCACAGGGCTTCGTTATGGGCCCAGCGCTGGCGCAGTTGCAAGGTGTCGATGACCTTGGCCGCGTCGATCAGTTTGACGATGGCGGCCTTGTCGCCTTTGGACAGGGCCGACGTATCGGCGCGCAGGTCGACCGGCGCGAAGCGCCTGGCCATCTGGTTCAGTTGGGCGACGCTGGCAGGCTGCTCGGCGGCGCCGCTGGCGCCTGCCAGCATCAGGAGAACGGGGAGAAGGAGTTTTTTCATGGGGCCTTGGCAAAAATAGGGGGGCAAGAACAGCATCCTGATTCTATCGCGCCCGCGCCCCGCCTTCCATACTCGTTTGCGACAGGACCGGCGTTCGGCCCTGCGCCATCTGAAGGAGTGAGCAAATGTATCTGATGTCGATCGGAGCCGGCGTGCTGGTAGGAATCATCTACGCACTGATCCAGGTGCGTTCGCCCGCCCCGCCTGCCATCGCGCTGCTGGGCCTGCTTGGAATGCTGATCGGCGAGCAAATGGTCCCGATCGCCAAGCGCGTCATCGCCGGCGAACCGTTGAGCATCGCGTGGTTCGCGTCCGAGTGCGCCCCCAAGATCACCGGCCTGCAAGCGCCCGCCAACGACAAGGAAAACGCATGAGCGCCTCCCTCATCCTGATCAACGGCCGCTTCCACACCACCGACCGTTCCAACCCGATCGCCAACGCGGTCGCCATCGCCGACGAACGCTTCATCGAGGTGGGCGACGTTGAAGACGTGATGCGCCACCGCAGCGCCAGCACCAAGATCATCGACCTGTCCGGCCGCACCGTCATCCCGGGCCTGAACGACTCGCACATGCACCTGATCCGCGGAGGCCTGAACTACAACCTGGAGCTGCGCTGGGAAGGCGTGCCCTCGCTGGCCGACGCCATGCGCATGCTGCGCGAACAGGCCGAACGCACGCCATCGCCGCAATGGGTGCGCGTGGTTGGCGGCTGGACCGAATTCCAGTTCGCCGAACGGCGCATGCCCACCATCGGGGAACTCAACGCCGCCGGCCCCGACACGCCGGTCTTCGTGCTGCACCTGTACGACCGCGCCCTGCTCAACCGCGCCGCGCTGCGGGCGGTCGGCTACACCCGCGACACGCCCAACCCGCCCGGCGGGGAAATCGTGCGCGACGCGGCCGGCAACCCGACCGGCATGCTGATCGCCCGTCCCAACGCGATGATCCTGTACGCCACCCTGGCCAAAGGCCCTGCCCTGCCGCTCGAACACCAGGTCAACTCGACGCGCCAGTTCATGCGCGAACTCAATCGCCTGGGCGTGACCAGCGTGATCGACGCCGGCGGCGGCTTCCAGAACTTCCCGGACGATTACGCCATCGTCGACCAGCTCGCGCGCGACGATCAGCTCACGGTGCGCATCGCCTACAACCTCTTCACGCAAAACAAGGGCGCCGAACTGCAGGACTTCCAGGCTTGGACCAACATGATCAAGCCGGGCGACGGCAGCGACTACTACCGCCACAACGGCGCCGGCGAAATGCTGGTGTTCTCGGCCGCCGACTTCGAGGACTTCCTCGAACCGCGTCCCGAACTGGCCGCCGGCATGGAAGACGAACTCGAAAAAGTCGTGCGCCACCTGGTCGAGCAGCGCTGGCCGTTCCGCCTGCACGCCACCTACGACGAATCGATCTCGCGCATGCTCGACGTGTTCGAAAAGGTCAATCGCGACATCCCCTTCGACGGCCTGCGCTGGATGTTCGATCACGCCGAAACCATCAGCCCGCGCAATATCGACCGCGTGCGCGCGCTCGGCGGGGGCATCGCGATCCAGCACCGCATGGCCTTCCAGGGCGAGTATTTCGTCGAACGCTACGGCGCCGAAGCGGCCCGCCACACCCCGCCCATCGCGCGCATGCTCGACGCCGGGGTGCCGGTCGGCGCCGGCACCGACGCCACCCGCGTGGCCAGCTACAACCCGTGGACCGCGCTGTACTGGCTGGTATCCGGCCGCACTGTCGGCGGCTTGCGCCTGTACGGCGCCGACCAGCAGATGCCGCGCGCCACCGCGCTCGAACTGTGGACCTCGGGCAGCGCCTGGTTCTCCAGCGAGCAGCACCAGAAGGGCCGCATCAAGGCGGGCCAGCTGGCCGACCTGGCGGTGCTGTCCGCCGACTTCTTCAGCGTGGCGGAAGACGACATCAAGGCGCTCGAATCGGTGCTCACCGTCGTCGGCGGCAAGGTGGTGTACGGCGCAGGCGACTTCGCTCCGCTGGCGCCGGCCCCGATTCCCGTGCTGCCCGACTGGTCGCCCGTGAAGACCTTCGGCGGCCATTACCGGCCAGCAGCAAGCCGCACGGCGCTGCCGCACCTGTGCGCCGGGTCCTGCGGCGTGCATGGCCACGCCCACGGCATCGCGCGAAAATCGACCATCCCGGTGGCCAGCCATACCGGGTTCTGGGGCGCGCTTGGCTGCAGCTGCTTCGCGTTCTGACCGGCCCAATTTTTCCAACCCAAGGAGTGCATTGCATGAATCCGAAACTCGACGTCCTGACGCCACACAACTCGCAACTGATCTTCATCGACCACCAACCGCAAATGGCGTTCGGCGTGCAGTCGATCGACCGCCAGGTCCTCAAGAACAACACGGTGGCGCTGGCCAAGGCGGCCAAGGCGTTCAACATCCCGACTGTAATCACCACCGTCGAAACCCAGGCGTTTTCGGGCCACACCTATCCGGAACTGCTGGATGTGTTCCCGGGCCAGAAGATTTTAGAGCGCAGCTCGATGAATTCGTGGGACGACCAGAAGGTGCGCGATGCGTTGAAAGCGAACGGCCGTAAAAAGGTCATCGTGGCCGGCCTGTGGACGGAAGTGTGCAACAACAGCTTCGCGCTGTGCGCCATGGCCGAAGGCGACTACGAGATCTACATGGTGGCCGACGCCTCCGGCGGCACCTCGAAGGAAGCGCACGACTACGCGATGCAGCGCATGATCCAGGCGGGCGTGGTGCCGGTGACCTGGCAGCAGGTAATGCTCGAATGGCAGCGCGACTGGGCGCACCGCGACACCTACGACGCCGTGATGGCCATCGTGCGCGAACACTCGGGCGCCTACGGCATGGGCGTCGATTACGCCTACACGATGGTGCACAAGGCGGCCGAACGCACCACGGGCGAGCACGAAGTGCTGGCGCCGGTACCGGCCAAGTAACTCCTTCCACCACCTCGTCGTTCCCGCGGGAGCGACGACGTCAATCTCACGAATGCAACCATGTCCACAAACGAAAACCAGAAAACCCTCTCCCGCCGCGCAGCCATCACCGCCGGCGCATCCCTCGCCGCAGCCATCCCGCTGGCCGCCATCACCTCCAGCGCCCAGGCCGCGCCAGGCTCCGCTATCAAACGCACCTCCAGCACCATCACCACCAAAGACGGCGTCGAACTGTATTACAAGGACTGGGGCACGGGCCAACCGGTCGTGTTCTGCCATGGCTGGCCGCTCAACAGCGACAGCTGGGAATCGCAGATGTTCCACCTTGCGAACAATGGTTTCCGCGTCATCGCCCACGACCGCCGCGGTCATGGCCGTTCGAGCCAGCCCTGGACCGGTAACGACATGGACCACTACGCCGACGACCTGGCCCAGGTCATCGAAGCGCTGGACCTGAAAAACGCCATCCTGATCGGCTTCTCGACCGGCGGCGGTGAAGTGGCCCGCTACGTCGGCCGCCACGGCACCAAGCGCGTCGCCAAACTCGGCCTGATCTCGGCGGTCCCGCCGCTGATGCTCAAAACCGCCGACAACCCGGGCGGCCTGGCGATGGACGTGTTCGACGGCATCCGCAGCGCCTGCGTCAAGGACCGCTCGCAGTTCTACCTCGACCTCGCCTCCGGACCGTTCTACGGCTTCAACCGCCCTGGCGCCAAGCCATCGCAAGGCCTGATCAACGCCTGGTGGATGCAGGGCATGATGGCCGGCCACAAGAATACCTACGACTCGATCAAGGCGTTCTCCGAAACCGACTTCCGCGCCGACCTGAAAAAATTCGACAAGCCGACCCTGATCATCCACGGCGCCGACGACCAGATCGTGCCGATCGACGCCGCGGGCAAAGCGTCGGCGGCCATCGTCAAGGACGCCAAGCTGATTATCTACCCCGGCGCCCCGCATGGCCTGACCGACACCCACAAGGACAAGGTCAACGCCGACATTCTCGCTTTCGCCAAATCGTGACCCCCGACCAGCGCAACCGCCTTCGCAGCATCGACATGGGCTTCCTGGCGGGCTACGTGGACACCCTGGGCTTCGTCGCCCTGTTCGGATTGTTCACCGCCCATGTCACCGGCAACTTCGTGTTGATCGGGGTTGCGCTGGCCGACGCCTCCAAGGCGTCGATCCTGCTCAAGTTCCTGGCCTTCCCGGCGTTCATCGCCGGTATCGCCATGGCGCGCCTGCTGATCCTCGCTTCGGAACGGCGCCAGTGGCCAGCTTTGACGCTGGCCTTGCTGCTGCAGGTGGTCCTGCTGGCCGGCTTCATGCTGGCGGGGATGGCCGCCGCGCCCATCGGCGACACCGCTTCCACCCTGGCCATGGCGGCTGGCCTTCTCGGCACCGCCGCGATGGGCGCGCACAGCGCCAGCAGCCGCCTGCTGCTGGCGCAACTGGCGCCTACGTCCATGATGACCGGGAACGTGACCCAGGTCGTCATCGACAGCATCGACGTGCTGCGCGGCGCCGGCGACGCCGCCACCAGCGCGCGCTGCGGCAAATTTTTCTGGCCCTTGCTGGCCTTCGCCATCGGCGCCATTGCCGCCGCCTTTGCCTTCATGGCATTCGGCTTCATCGCGCTGCTCGTCCCGATCGCCATCCTGTGCGCCGAAATGGCGTTGCCCGAACCGGGCAAGGAAAGCGCATGAACAAAGTGCGCCTCGAAGCGTTCAGCGATGGCGTGATCGCCATCATCATTACCATCATGGTGCTGGAACTGAAAACCCCGCACGGCCCGGCGCCGCACGACCTGGCGCCGGTGCTGCCGTTGATGCTGCGCTACCTGCTCAGCTTCATCTACGTGGGCATCTACTGGATCAACCACCACTACCTGTTCGACAAGGTGCAGAAAGTCGACGGCCTGGCCATGTGGGCCAACCTGCACCTGCTGTTCTGGATTTCGCTGATCCCGTTCGTCACCGCCTGGGCAGGCGAACACCCGTTCGAGTCGGCCCCGGTGGCCATGTACGGCGCGGTGCTGCTGATGTGCTCCATCGGCTTCGTGGGGCTCGACGAGGTGCTGCGCCGGCGCGGCGCGGCGCACGCACCCACCGCGCGGCCGAGCTGGATGGAGCGTAAAAACCTGGCGTCGATGCTGCTGTATGCCCTCGCGATCCCGCTCGCGCTGTGGTACGCGCCAGCCGGTTCCGTCGTGCACGTGGTCGTCGCCGCGATGTGGCTGCGCCCGCGCGCACCGGTTTGAACCCCTGGCGCGGATGGTATCATCGCGGCGCCACGAACAGCGACAGGCCGGCCGCTGACCGCACAGCGAACAGGACGAATCACGTATGAAACCGCACAGCATGTCCAGCACACGTTGGTGGCGCAAGGCCGCCCTCGTGCTGGTGCTCGCGTTCAGCGGCCCGGCACATGCGCAAGTGCGCTCGCTCGACCACCTGGAGCACCGGCGCTGGGTCGCGGCCGACGGCGGCCCGAGCCAGGTCGGCGCCATCGCCCAGACGCGCGACGGCTACCTGTGGCTGGGCACCAATGAATCGCTGTTCCGCTTCGACGGTTTTCGCTTCGTGCGCTACGAAGCGCCCGGCCTGAACACGCTTAACATCGTCGCCTCGCTGCTGGCTGTCGACGACGAACTATGGGTCGGCCTGCGTTTCGGCGGCGTGCGCGTGATCGGCCCGCACGGCATGCGCGAACACCTGCCCGGCCCCAACCTGGCGGAAGGCGCCGTCTACAGCCTCGCGCGCGACCGCGATGGAGCGATCTGGATCGCCGCCGACGATGGCCTGGCGCGCTACAACGGCACTCACTGGGAACTGGTGAGCACCAAATGGCACTTCCCCGGGAAGAAAGCGCGCGCGGTGTTCGTCGACGGCGGCGGCACGCTGTGGGCGGCCAACGAAAACCGCCTGCTGTACCTGCCCAAGGGCGAACGCCGTTTCATCGACAGCGGCCTGGCGGTCGACTGGGTCAGCCAGATCACGCAGGCGCCCGACGGCGCCATCTGGCTCACGGAGCGCTACAGCGGCAAGGTCCATCGCGTGGTACTGCTGGACGGCCACCTCACTTCCGGCTCCCTCGCCACCAGCACGCCGGCCATCGGCCTGCTGTTCGACCGCGGCGGCGGCCTGTGGATCAGCACCACCGGCAACGGTGTGCAGTACGTGGCCAAGCCGACCAGCATCGGCGCCCTCCACAAGCGCACCTCGTTTACCGCGCGCGACGGCCTCAGTTCGGACTTCATCTGGAAGATGCTCGAAGACGGCGAAGGCAATCTCTGGGTCGGCAGCAACGGCGGGCTGGATCGCTTTCGCCCGCGCGCGCTGATGCCGGCCGGCTTTCCTCCCGGGTCGCTCAACTTCGCCCTCGTTGCCGGCAACGACGGCAGCCTGTGGGCGGGACCGAGCAACCGGCCGGCCATGCGCCTGATGGATGGCGGCATGAACGTGCTGGACATGCCGGCGCCGGTATCGTGCGCGATGCGCGATCATGAGGGCACAATCTGGATGGGCGGCCCAAGCGGCATCTGGCGCTCGCGCGGGGCGCGCCTGGAACGCTTTGCCGATCTGCCGCCGGCCGCCCTGGCCGAATCGTCGGTGCGGGCGATGGCGCGCGACGCCGCAGGCGACCTGTGGGTGTCGTTCAACCGCCTTGGCCTGTTCCGCCTGCGCGACGGCGTGTGGATCGCCACGCCGCCGCCATCGCCCTCGGCCAACCAGCGCATGCCGGTCACCGCGTCGGCCGACGCCAAAGGACGGCTGTGGTTCGGCTACCGCGACAACCTGCTGGTCACCCGCGAAGGCGACGGCGAAAGGCACTGGGGCCAGGCGGACGGCATGGACATCGGCCACGTCACCGCCATTACCCACCACGGCCAGCGCACCTGGATCGGCGGCCAGCGCGGCATCGGCTACATCGAAGGCGAGCGCTATCAGGCGCTGCGCCTGCCCGACAACGGCCTGTTCGCCAATATCTACGCCATCATCGTGGTGCCGCTCAAGGATGGCAGCGGCGACGACCTGTGGGTGCACTCGCGCTCGGGCATTTTCCAACTGACCGCTGCCGAACTTGCGCGCGCCTACGCCGATGCGGCTTACCGCATCCGCTACCGCTCATACGACCTGATGGGCGGGCTGGCGAACGACCCATACCAGGTGCTGCCGCTACCCACGGCGGTGCGCAGCCGCGACGGGCGGCTGTGGTTCTCGACCAGTAACGGCGTTGCCTGGATCGATCCGGAGCGTCCGCACCCCGAACTGGCCGGGCCGACGGTGCTGATCGAGTCCGTCCATGTGGACGGCGTGCGTGCGGCCAGCGGCGCGCCGGCCACGCTTGCCGCGGGCGCGCAACGCATCGTGATCGACTACACGGCCCTGAGCCTGTCCGCGCCCGAGCGGCTGAATTTTCGCTATCGTCTGGACGGCTACGACGTCGGCTGGCAGGATGCGGGCCGCCAGCGCGAAGCGGTGTACACCGGGCTCGATCCGGGCAAGTATCGCTTCCGCGTGCTGGCGCATAACCAGGACGGCCTGCCCAGCACGCAGGAAGCCGTGTTCGAGTTCAGCATCCCGCCGGCCTTGTACCGCCAGCCGCTGTTCCTGCTGCTGGCCGGCGCGCTGGCGTTTGCCGCCTTGTGGATGCTGTACCGGATGAACATGCGGCGCGCCGCAGAACGCCTGCGCGAGCGCATCGAGGAGCGTCACAGCGAACGCGAACGCATCGCGCGCGACCTGCACGACACCTTGCTGCAGGGCGTGCACGGGCTGATTTTGCGCTTCCAGGCGATCGTCTACACCATCCCGGCCGACAGCCCGGCGCGCCGTAGCCTGGAAGAAGCGCTGGACCGCGCCGACGAGGTGCTGATCGAAGGGCGCGACCGCGTGCGCGACCTGCGCACCGGCGCGGTCGACCTGAGCGAACTGCACGAGGCCCTGGCGGCGCTGGGCACGGAACTCGAACAGAAAGGCGGCGCGCGCTTTGCGCTCACGGTGCGCGGCTCGCCGGCGCCACTGCGCCCGCTGGTGCGCGACGAGGTGTACCAGGTCGGGCACGAGGCGATCGTCAACGCGTTTCGCCATGCGCACGCGCTGCACGTCAAAGTCGATATCGAGTACGGCGCGCGCCAGTTTCAGATGACGGTCAGCGACGATGGCCTCGGCATCGCCCGCGTCTACCTGACGCCGATGGGACGGGCCGACCACTGGGGTTTGCGGGGCATGCACGAGCGGGTCGGCCGCATCGGCGCGCAGCTGGCCATCGACAGCGACCCGGCGCGCGGCAGCGAGGTCCGGCTCGGCATGAAGGCACAACTGGCGTACCGGCGCGGAACGAGGAGCCTGTTTGCGTGGCTGCGTACAAAAACGATAAGAGAGGGGACCAATGACATCTGAAACGATACCCATACGCGTGCTGGTGTGCGACGACCATCCGATGATGCGGGAAGGGATCGCCGCCGTCATCGCCAGCCAGCCCGATATGTGCCTGGCCGGGGAAGCCGGCGACGGACGCGAAGCCGTGGCGCAATACCGCGTGCTGCAGCCGGACGTGGCGCTGATCGATATCCAGATGCCGGACATGAACGGCATCGAAGCGATCCAGGCGATCCGCGCCGAATTCGCACAGGCGCGCATCGCGGTGCTGACCACCTACCGGGGCGACGCGCGCGCGCTGCAGGCGATCCGCTCGGGCGCGCAGGCGTATCTGCTCAAGAGCGCGCTGCGCAAGGAGCTGACGGAGGCGATCCGCGCG
>NZ_JAVCWL010000021.1:0-143938 GCF_030846505.1 Massilia pseudoviolaceinigra
ATCATACCATTGGATTGGCTTGCTATGGCGGAGTTACTAATGCCAGGGTGAAATATGGTGATCTGGTAGGAAGGAATTGCTTTACGTGGACCGGCAGGGACAAATTGCCGAGTGACATTAACAAGGTACCTGGCGTATTGTTAGGTTCCTTTACTAAATTCGGTTCGCCAATGGAAATGACGTGGCGTGCGCGCGACGGTTCCGAGTTAAGCCACACTGTCGACCTCAAAAAGGAAATTCCTGATCCCCGTGTTAGCTATGAATTTCCGGAGCGAGTCTTCGCCCAAAAACCCTTCCTGGGAAATCCGGTTGTCATTGTTGAATTCGATGATCGAACGATAAACATTTACTTCGCTGCCACCTTGCTAGTACGTCCTCTCGATCCGGCCAGCCGGGAACCAGACCACGCCAAAACATATAAGCTTGTCTATTCCCGGACGTTGTAATGGCGAATAACGGATACGGAAATACACCTAAGGTCGGGTCGATCGATACAGTCGATGTCGTTCGTGCAACCGCCGAGCAATTGGGTCAATATGGCAAAGCCGACGAAAAGATCAGCCAGCTAGAGGTGCCCCAGCTCTATGACAGCGCTGACCCGCATGCGCGCATCTTTGTAGCAATGTTCGACGGTACGGGCAATAGTCTTGCTAACGACCCGGACAATCCTACCAATATCGGCATGTTATCTGAGCAGGTCCAGCGTCTGAGCGACGAAAATCCATCAATTCGAGGTCAATATTTAGAGGGCCCGGGGACGCAGAAAAACCCCATTACCCGCACGCTCGACGGCGCCACCGGGTATACCTACGAAGCGCGCATGGAGCAGATGTATGTAGCATTTCAAGCGCAATGTGCCGAGTGGCTGAAAGAGGACCCGAACGCTAAGATCAGCCTCATGTCGACTGGCTTTAGCCGTGGCGCGGAGCAAGCCGCCGGGTTCTCCCGGATGGTGCACGACCGCGGAATAACGGCATCGATAGAGATGGATGCCACCATCCCTAAGGAAGGTAGCATTTCTCGCGCGTTAGGCGCAGTACATAAGGGTCTGGGCAAGGACAGCGGTTTGCCTGAGCCGGAAGCTCAGCCGCCATTGCGTGCGCCCGGCAGCATTCCACAATCCGTTGTGCTCTACGATCCGGTCGGCACAGGTATGCCTAATCTCCATGACCGTCGTCTCCCGCCCTCGGTTGTCACCGGAATGCAGATCAATGCCGCCGACGAGAAACGCAGTGCTTTTCCAGTTACAAACAATATCGAACAGGGCGTGTCCGACGATGGCCGGTTTGTAGCGGTAACAGTGCCGGGCGCGCATAGCGATGTTGGCGGCGGATACAAGTTGAAGGCGCTGTCGGACCGCGCTTTCAATCTGGCGACAAACTTTTACAACAAGGTGCTGGGCCATGACGCGATCCGCAAGGTCGACATTTCCACCGATCCAGACCACAGCGTCATTCATGACTCCACCCAACATAAAATAATATACAAGAAAGTGGAAGAGCGCGGTGTTATCGATCTTCCCACTCGGGAAGCTGTAGACCCTGTTCTGCGGGCACAGTACCCGATCAAGGATAAATCCGCCGATACGCCAGCACCACAGACGGGTGCTGCTCAAGACAAGGCTGAGACCAGAAGCGCGCAAGAAGGCGTCCCGGTACGCCCCGATCCTGCCGCCACTTCACGCACCACTGCCGATCGGGCACCTGAGCCGGCACAAGTCAAGTCCGAGGCACCGCGTGACGCCGCGAACCGTGCACCCGAACCCGCACCGGCCAAATCCGAGCCACCGCGCGAGGCCGCGAACCGTGCACCCGAGCCGGCACCGGCCAAGTCCGAACCACCGCGCGAGGCCATTAACCGTGCAGCCGAGCCAGCACCCGCCAAGCCAGAGCCACCGCGCGACTCCGTCGCTGGCGCTGTGCCGGCCCCGGCGACGGATGGAAAAGTCGAGTTTGCCAAAGCGATCAAGGCGGCCGGCCTGGAATTGAAAGAGCCGCCTGTCATGGACGGCACCCTGCAGCGCGTGCCGGTTGCCGGCCGCGCCGCGGACAACCGTGATGGCGCCTATGCCGGCCATCTCGACGGCAAGCCGCACGGGCACATCACCAACTTCGCCACGGGCGTCCAGCAAAACTGGAGCATGAACGGGGTGCCGTTATCGGAAAAGGAGCAAGGCCGGCTGACAGCGCATGGAGAAAACGCCCGGCAACAGCGCGGAGCCGAGCTGTCCGAACAATACAACAACGTCAGCACCAAGACGGCCGAGAAACTCGCACGGCTTCCCGACACCCCTCCGGCGCAAGGCAATGCCTACCTGGAGCGCAAGCAGATCGATGCGCACGGCGTCAAGTTCGATGGCGACAAGGTCGTCGTTCCGGTGCGCGACATCGACGGCAAGGTCTGGTCGGCGCAGTCGATCCGTCCCGGCGAGGATGAAGGCAAGACGTTTGAAAAAGGCGGCCGCCGCTCTGGCAACATGCACGTCATCGGCGAGATCAAACCGGGCGCCGATGTGCTCGTGTCCGAAGGTTACGCGACCGGCGCCTCGCTGCACCAGGCCACCGGCAAACCGGTGGTCGTGGCCTTCGATTCGCGCAACCTCGACGCCGTGGTCGACTCGGTGAAATCGCGCCATCCGACCAACCCCGTGCATATCATGGCGGACAACGACAAGCACTCCCAGCAGAATGTGGGCGTCGAGAAGGCGACCGCCGCCGCAGCCAAGCACCAGGTCGGCATCGCGTTCCCCGAGTCGAAGACGCCGGGCAAGGTATCCGACTTCAACGACCTGCATGTACGCGAAGGGTTGCCAGCGGTAAAAGAGCAAGTGGACAAGGCAGTGGCCCGTTCGGTCGAACAAAGCCTGGAACGGGCAACCAGCGTGGCCCGCTCGCAACACGGCGCGGGCATCGAAGTGAAGACCCCGACGCCGGACAGCAAGCACACCGGGCCTGTGACGGCCGTCTCGGGCTACCACGCCGTCCAGGCGGTCAACGAGAAAGCCGTCGTGGTGCACCAGCTGCGCGATCTGCCGAGCGTGCCGGCGCCGAACAAGCCGGTCACCATCGCGTATCAGGAGGGCCGCGCACAGGTGACCGAGAGGGCGCCTGACAAACCAGCTCAGCCGCAACGCTAAGCGGCAGCTCGGCAGCTCGGCAGCTCGGCAGCAAAGCTTACGAGTCTGGAAAAATTGCCGCAGTGTTAGCAACATGTACATCATCGGCGCCATCAAGGCGCTCGTCGATGTGCTGGCGGTCGATGGCGAAGATAGTCGGTGCTTCTCCGCATAGTGGACCGTGTGGCGTCGAGAAGGCCACTGCGGTAATTGTAAAGCACCAGGTCGGCCTTACCTTCCGATGTCCGAAACGGCGGGCAAAGTGGGCCAACAAATCGCATCTACGCGAAGGGGGGCGCCGGAGTAAGTTGACAAGGCGAGAGCCTGTTCGGTCGAGTCCAGCCTGGCGCAGGCGACCAGCGCGGCCCGCGCAAGTGCGGCGAAGGCGCCGAACTGAAATTCGCCGGACCCGACAGCAAGCATACGGAACCCTTGATGGCTGTGACCAGCTATCATGCGGTTCAGGCGGTGGGGAGAAATCTTTCGTCGAGCATCCGCTACGCGGCCTCCCGATCGTGTCTGTTCAGAACAAACCGGTCACGCTCGAGTTTCAGAGCGGTGGTGCAGAAATGACCGGCAAGGCAGCCGCGAAAGCCGGCCAGGCATCCGGCGTAGGGAGCTACCGTTACGCCGGATTGCATGCGCTTATCTAAGACCGCTGTTTTACAGCGCTTCCGAACCGAATAGTTGATCAATTTTCGAGCGACGCAGCCGCATCGAGCGCTGACTGTGTCGACTTTGATGGTGCAGGAAATTGATGGATGTTGTACTTGCGGGTACCGGGCAACTTGCCCGGTCCGCCGATCCGACCGATAAGGTCAGTCCATTCGTGAAGCCGCGGTCGTCTTGACCGTGGCTCTGTTTCACATCTACAAAAGGAAACACGTCATCCCTTTTTATTACATTGTTGCAAGAATGGCTGTTAAACGATCGACTTCGTCGCGAAGTGCCGCTGTAGGAGCACGTTTGAGTTCGAAGTCGGCCATTTCTGTCTTGCAAAAGCCATCCTGAACACGGCCAGTCGCCGCTACGCATTGTTCCACGACAGTGTACGCAGCCTTGCTATGCACACCATGTTCTTGCCAAATCTGCGTCACCCTGGCGATTTCGGCTTTGAGGGCGTCTTTCATATCCGGGGTATACACAATACCTGATGCAGCTCCCGGCACGGACGGTGGCAACGCCGGTACTTCGACCGGGTCTGGAGATAAGTCGGTTGATGACTGTTCGGCCATTTTGTCGGAGTCGTCCTCACCCTTCGGACATAATTTCAGGAAATCGGCACGCGCCTTGAGCGTTTTGTGCAATTTCTTCATTTTGATGCTGAAGTATTGCTTCAAGGGATCGAGGCACTCATGGGGACGGTCGCGTGGCATGGACAGGCACAGGATAACTTCACAAGCCACCTTGGTGTCGCCGGTAAGTTCAAGTGGTTGTGCCTGCGCGGGCGCTACGGACGCGAAGCCTGCCACGGCAAACGCGAGCGACGCATAGACGTTCTTGTACTTCATATTGAAACTCCTTTCAGCTTCCGGCTGTAGCGGGGCAACAATGCCATTTCGTTCGCTCATGACAAGCAGGTGATTTAAATCTGATATAACGATGAACCTGGAAAAACACGCCCGATTTATCTCGACCGATCCGGCTGGCGTTGAGGCTGCGGTTCAGCCTGGCGTGGCGCCTGGCGCTCCGGTGGGCGTTCGGGGCTCCGGCTTGGCGAGGCTTCCCGCTGCGGCGCCTCTTTGGGCGCTTTTTTGTCGGCATCACGGTCGTAACGGTTCACCACCGGCTCGCCGCGTCCTGGCTTGTCGGTCTCCTTGCTGAGAGTCCGGAGCATGTCGGACGCGAGTTTGGTGGCCATCTGCACCGACTTGTCCGAGTCGCCGCGTTCGCTCATAACCTTCGTCAGCACATCGATGGCGAGTTGCTGCTTGGGCGTCAGCGGACGCTCCTTTTCATCGGAACCCTGCTTATCGCGGGAGCCGGCTTGCGGCGTCGCCGCCTGACTCCGCTCGGTTGCAGGTGTCGGGGCGGGCGCTGCATCGGCGCGGCTGTTGCGCGTGTCGCGGTCAGCAGTTTCACGAGTGCCCGCAACGGGTTCCTTGATGCCGCGCTCGTGCCGTTGCTCCTTCAGCATCGCCAGGTCCACATCGGTCGGCTTGTAACCCTCAACTTGCATGCCGCGCGTTGACGCTTCAAGCCAAACACTACGCTTGAACTCGTCAGCGCCTGAGACAGTAAGCGTCGTCCACTTCTTGTCCATCGCCATGTCGACCATCGACTTTACTACCGCCGGATCGTTGTTCTTGGTTTCCAAGCGCGATCCCTTGTCTTCGAAAGCGACGGTGTCCTTCTTGTCGGGGTAGTAGTATTTCTTTGCCTCCTCAAGGAATTGTTTGCGCACTTCGCCAAAACCGTCCAATGCTTTCTCGGCGGGCTGCGGACGTGGCGCCGCCTCGTCTGATCGGTCCGCTGCCTTCTCTGCCGGCTGCGGGCGCTGCGCATCCTCGCGTGCCGAACGCGCAGCCTCGTCCAATCGGTCCGCTGCCTTCTCCGCCGGCTGCGGGCGCTGCGCATCCTCGCGTGCGGGACGCGCAGCCTCGTCCGATCGGTCCGCGGCCTTCTCCGCCGGCTGCGGGCGTTGCGCATCCTCGCGTGCCGGACGCGCAGCCTCGGCCGAGCGGTCCACTGCCTTCTCGGCGGACTGCGGGCGCTGCGCATCCTCGCGTGCCGGACGCGTAGGCTCAACCGCATCCCGCCCGGATGGTATCGCCTGTTGGCGGTCACCACCACCGGCCACCTCAGTCATCGCGCCGCTCCCAGTGGAGCCGACTCTGGAGCTGCAAACGCGGTGGTGTCCAGATCAACGGTTTCGATCTCAACACGGCGGTTCTGCGCCTTGCCGGCTTCCGTTTCGTTCGGAACCAAAAAACCGCCCGCGGCTAAATAGCTGATCTGAATCTTGGCGGCCGGAATGCCGTTTTCGATCAAGAAGGCGCGCGCCTTCACCGCGCGGCCCATCGCCACCCGGCGGTTGGCGTCATCCTCGACGCCGGAATCGGTGCGGCCACGGATCACCACGCGTGTGCTGCTGCGCGCGGCCTTGAGCAAGGAATCCTGAAACCCGGCAGTGGGACTGAAGGCGGATTTGCCGTAGCGGTGGGCAAGCCGGAAAACGATTGCCTGCTTGCGCACATCGACGGATTCGGCGTTATGGGTTGCGATGGCCGGTACCGTGCCTTGGTGGGATACCGGCCGCGCTTTTGGGGGGCCATTTTGCGCATCGGCCTGCATCGCCATCATGTAAAACTTGAGCTCGGCGAGCTGGCGGCTCAGTGCTTCCACCTGCCTGGCCAGCGCAATCTTTTCCCTGCGGTCGGTCGTTTCCTCGGCCACGCGCGCGCGGTATTCCTCGATCTTGACCTGACTGTTGATCGGCGTCCGGTCCCTGCCGTTAGGCATGACTGGCTGGGGCGCGGAACTGCACGCGGTTAGCGCGGCAACAGCGGCCAGTGCAATGATTCTTTCATACATATCGAATTTTCCTTTGTGCATTTATTGGTCAAGCAACGAAGTACAGTAATGCCATGCCGACCGCCATCGACGGCGACGGGCAGGCAGCGCTACGTCTCGTCAGAGTCGGCTCCGGCCATGGCAGGCAACGCCACGGAAGCGACATTGTGGCCCTTCTCGATCCATCCACCTGATACCTCGGCGACGGCCGGCGCCGGCTCGTCATGTTCCTCCGCCCCCCACTCCAGCTCCGAGAAGAAAGCCTCGACCAGCGCCCCAACCTGCTTTTGCGAGGGATCGGCCGGATTGTCGATGGCGGGCAAGGCGGCGACATTGATGGCCAAGGTCGCGGCATCGACCGGCTCACCTTCTTCGAGCGGGCGCATCCGGCCTTCCATCTTTGCCTTGTGCAAATCCACGTCGACGAAGGGGACCGCCGAACTCATTTCCTTGCGAATAAACGCCGCGTGCTTGAGCTGGGACGAGGTAGGCAGTACTTTTGCCATCGAATGCAGGCCGAACTTGCGCGCATACGCGCGCCAACCGACACCGTCGAGCGCAGCGAGCGACGGGCTGACCGATTTCAGGCGGTCGATAAACACATGGTCGTTGAAATAACGGGCCTTGTGACAGCGGATCGGCTTCGTGTTTTCCATCAGGATGAATTCTTCATCCTGAGGCATTTCTTTCAATTCCTGCGGCAACATCAAGGCGCGCCGGTTTTCCGACGTGTTCTCGCTCCGGGTCACGCTGCCGGCCGAGAACCCGCCTGAATTGCTGTTCCCTTTGGATACCGTTTTTTCGGTAAAGTAACCGAGCATCTCGCTGTAGTCGTTGGCATCTTTTTGCTCGCGCGGCGGATACATGATCTGCAGGCCATGGTTGGTGACCAGGGTACGCGTATCCTGTTCGCCGTACACGCCTTCGAGCTGGGCGATACTCTGCACGATCGTCAGCAGCCGCACGTTATAGCCGGCGATGAAGGAGTTGGCCTTGGCGATGATGTTGACCTTGCCGATCGAGGTGAATTCGTCCAGCACGCAAAGGCAGGCATAGCGCAGCGACGGGTTATCCTCGGGCAGTTCCTTGGTATTCAAATTGATCAGCTGCGAGAAGAACATATTGATCAGCAGCGACGCATCGGCCAGCTGGCCCGGCTGGATCCCGATATAGATCGACATGCGCTGCTTGCGCACCTGGTTGATATCGAAATCGGACGCGCTGGTGGCCGCATCGACCATCGGATTGGCAAAAATGAGCAGCGGCGCATTGAAGGTCGACAGAATATTGCCGAGGGTGTTTTCAGGCGCGGCCAGAAAGCGGCCGAAGGCGTCCAGGCATTCGCCGCTGAGCGGCTTGCCGGCATCTTCGCGCTCCTTGATGATACCTTCGACGTACTCCTTGATCGGGCGACCGCGGCCGGACGACTGGCGGAATACTTCACCGAAGGTGCAAGGCAATTCGGGCGATTCCATCAGGTACAGCACAAATGCCAGGAACAGATTGCGTGCGTTATCGTTCCAGAATTTGTCTTTCGGGTCGCAATCGCTCGGGTACAGGGACTGGCCGACGGCCAGCACGTCGCCAACGCGCGTATTGCGGCTGCGCGAGACCGTATCGAGCATGTTCCAGCGGTGCGTGATGCAGTCTTCGGCGAACGGAGCGAACAGGAATACCTTTTGTCCGTTACGTTCACGGAACAGCGAAGTGAGCCTGTAGTTTTCCATCTTCAGATCGAGCACGACGACAGAATCCTCATAATTGAGCAAATTCGGAATCACGATCGCCACGCCTTTTCCCGAACGGGTAGGCGCCGCCACCAGCACGAATTGCTGGCCCGGGAAAATCAGGTACTGGCCCTCGTACTTGCCAACGATGATGCCGCTCATAACAGGCCTGCCTTTCTGATTTCACGGGCCGATGCCCAGCGCGCGTCGCCGTGCAGCGAGCGCGATTGGCCGCGCGTGGCCAGCAGTACCACCACCAGTGGCACCAGATACACCAGAATGCCGCCGATGCCGGCTGCCATCGTCAGCTTCTTGCGCTGCACGGGATCGTCGCCATAGGCTTCCCAGTAGCGCATCCAGGTATCGATGGCGATATCTGCCGGCATCGTCTTATTCACGACGAAATAAGCTCCGCCCGCAACATACTGGGCCGCAAAAAAACCAACGATGATATACACAAGTACGACGCCGATAATGACGCCCTTTTTTCCGTTCATGGCTTGCTTTCAGGCGTGATGCAGTTGCGCGGCGCCGAACTGGGTAGCCAGCTTGGCGACGGGGTCGTAATGGATTTCCGAAATGTAGCGGTCCTTGCGCACCGGCTCGCCGGCGTCGTCGTAGATCTTCTCGACCTCGACGTGAATGATGATGTCGATGGTCAGCGCCACCAGACGCTTGAGCGCGGCCGCGTCATAGATGGCCGCCTGCTCATGTTCCTTGGACATGAAGACATAGCGCTCGGCCGCCAGCGCGCACGACTCTGCGTGGAAGCTGGTGATCGAGCCGCTGTGGCCGGTCGTGAGCAGTTTCAGGAAGTCGAACGCTTCGCCGCCGCGCAACTCGGCCAGCAGGACGCGGTCCGGCTTCATCCGCATATTGCTGGCAATCAGATCGGCCGGCGTCACCTTGGCGGCGCCCTGCCCGCCCTTGGAATAGAGCAGGTGCACGCGGTTCGCATGGTGCGGCAGGAACAGTTCGCGCACGTCCTCGATGGTGATCAAACGCTCATCTTTCGGAATGTACTGGCAGACCGCTTTCATGAACGTGGTCTTGCCGGAACCGGTGTCGCCGACCACGGCGATGTTCTTCTTCGCCTTGACCGCCAGGCGCAGAAAGTCGCCGAGCCGGTTGTTTTCCAAATGCTCGATCAGCTTGAGGTCAACCTGCTTGAGATCACGCCGCCGTTCTTCCAGTTCGACCGGGCGCGGCCACCGGTATTTGCTGAAAAAACCCTGCTTTTCGTACTCGTCAAAGGTGCGCGTGGAAAAATCCGGAATACGGATCGTCATCGATACCGTCTCGCGTTCGACCGCTGGCGGGAAGATGATCTGGATCCGCTCCCCGCCGGGCAGCATCGCCGACAGCAGGGGCGCGCTGGCCCCGATATGCTGTTCGGTGTACGACGCCACGGCGTGCGCGAGCGAGACGCATTGCTCGAACGTCAGCGACGGGGCGTCATACCGCTTCCACACCGGACCGGCCTCCACGAATACTTCGTGGGGACGGTTGATGGCAATCTCGGTGGCGCCCGGAATCGACAGGAAATCAACGAGGGGGCGGAACAACTCCCGTACCATCGCATCATTGGCGAGCAGATCAATTGGCTCGAAGTGCATATACGCTCCCGAAATCGACATCGCGTGCAACGAAGATCGAGGCCCTGTCGCCCTGGTTCTTGTACAGGGTCGGCTTGATGTTGATGGTGCTCTCCAGTACCCGCTCGGCGATGGATTTGCCGGTCTGGGTCGATTTCTCCATGACGGTCACGCCACCTGCGGCACCGCCGCTGGTCGCCTTCGCGGTTTGATAGGAAATCGCGTCCTGCACCAGCGACAGCAGGAAGGCTGCGCCAATGCGCTCCATCCAGCGGTGTTCGATAAAGCCGTCAACGCCCGAGGTGCCGAGCGAATCCGAGGCCGGCGAATTGATGTTCACCGTCACCCCACGCGGCGTCTTGATTCGCGTCCACAGAATAAAGAGGCGGCGCTGCCCCTGCGTCATTTGCGCCGTATACTCGCCGGTCGCTTCCGAACCGCGCTCCGCCAACACCACGCGGCCATTGTCGCTGTAGACGTTCGACGAGAAGACGCAGGTAGCCATCCCTGACACTTCACTGATCACGCGGGTCGACAAATTGCAGTCGATCGTGCGCCCTTTCGGCAGGATCATGTTGCGGTCGCCGAGCATGCCGGCACTGATCGTCGGTGTCTGCGACGACTGCAGCAAATTGCCGATCGCGCCTTGCTGGCTCGGCGGGGAACCGACGGGCTCTTGCGCTGGCGGCGAGAGTGGTGGTCCCATCGATCTCGCCGGACCCATTCCACCTTGCGCCCCGCCCCCTTGCATGTTAGCCAGGACCGCCTTGACGAACGGATTGTTGGGGTCGTTGGGTGACAATGCCCCGCCGCCGCCGCCGCTGCTTGCGGGTACGATAACGTCGCCCGCATAGCGGCTCGGAGGTGGCGGTCCGCCTACTTGTCCGCCGCCCTGCCCGACAACGCCGATCGGTGCCTCGCCAGGCCGTGCTGCGAGCCCCGGAACAACTACCTGGCCATTCGCACACACCCGCATGGGCTGGCCTGCTGGCGCCATCATGGGCTGGCCGTCGGGGCCGAGCAGGATCTGGCCCGGGCTGCCATCTGCACATCCCTGCCCAGGAATGATCGGCAAGCTGGCAGTCGCTTTTTTCGGAGTGTCCGCGCCGCTAGGCAACAGCGGCGGGTCGGTGTCGAACTTCCGACGCTGCCCAACCAATGCCGGCTTGTTTTCGTTTTTTGAGTTTTGATCGGCCAGCCCTGCCGCTGCTTTTTGGGATGCCCTGTAATTGTTAAAAGCGATCAGACTACCAATCACCAGAACCGCGAGCAAGACCATCACAAAAATGACTTTACCCATGATGCCGCTGGAAGAACCGCCGCGGCTGTTTACAGACACAATTCCCCTCGCCTCGGGCGGAGTCGGTGCACTGCTGTTTACGTCGTTATCTGCCATTTTTTACTTTCCTTCACGAATGACGCGTGAAACGCCGTCAACCGTCGTTCCATTTTGGGGAGGAACACCATTCGGATCGAAGGCGTCGTTCCAGATTCCGACGACTGCTTCGCCAAGGCGCAGCACGAAGCGCCGGCCCATGCGTTCGACCACAACGAGTTCATCATCCTTGTCGTCCACGTGGTAGCTGATACGCGATTCCTCGCCGGACGGCGAAACGTGGTAGATCGTCGGTACTTCCCGATTGGCGGGAAAACGGAAATAGGTGAAGCGGCCGTCGTCGAACACCATCGCCGGAGCGATGTCCTGGGAGCCCTTTAACACCTGCATCGAATAGCGCCAGTTGGCCGGCTTTACCGCCGCCAACGCCAACCGGTCTTCCAACTGCGCTTTCTCGTTAACCACCGGCGTTGCGGACGTATTGGCCATCGCGAGCATGGCGGCCATCGACGGCAGAGGCATCGGATAGCGGAAAATCACGCGGAACATCGGCTCGTTTTCCAGACCGCGCCGGTTTGCCAGCTTTTTCGCAGACCCGGTAGGCGTGTCGCTCAACAAGCGCAAGTCGAAACTGTAGTCGCGCTTGTCGGTCTTTAATTCCAGGTTGTTATAGGTCGCATTGTCCTTCGGCTTGAGCCAGATCTGGTTGGCGCCTACATCGGCACGCACGCACCACTCCAGGTCCGCTTTTGAGCAGTCCGAGGGGAAGCCAGTTGCCGCGCCATCCTTGATGATCTTCTCGTCGTCACCCAGCACAATCCGCGTGACCGTACCGCGCCGCGCATAGATAACGGTGACTTCATCCTTTTTATAGGTGATGTAGCGCACCCGCGGGTCATGTTGGCCAGGGGCAGGCAACTCGGCGGCTAGGGCCGAACACTGAGCTGCCGCAAGCAGCATTGCTATTATGATTTTCATGCGAGTTCTCTATTGGCCAGTAGCATTCACGGCCGGAACCTGTTCCACAGGAGCTGGAGGAGCGGCTGGGGTTGGGATTACCGGCGACTCAGCGGCAGGTACGGGAGCAGGAGCCGCAGCTGGCGCACCGGCTGGCGCACCGGCTGGCGGGACAATAACCGGAGCCAGTTCAGAGTCGGCACGATAACTTGTCACCTTATAGCCCAAGGGGTTGGCAATAAGATCCTGCTCTTTACCAAACATGCTTGGCTTATACTCATAAGCTAAAGTGGCAACAAAGTACTGCGGCGGATCTACGACATCACCTTCAACCCGCCTCGTTGTCTTGCTAAAGCGAACGACCGCCACGGTGCCCACAGAGTTTTGTGATCGCTGTACGCTGATCACTGCAACTCTCATTTCCATGCTGGCACCGTATTTCTTGTCGCGCGCGTTCGGTCCCTCGTACAAACGGGCGAAATCCTTGCCAACGTTATCGTCGCTCAAACCCAATACCGCGTCGTAGTCGGACTGCAGCAACTTGTAGTTGTAAGACTCCCTGGCCACCACATATCTGGCCGCCCAGTGTTTATCGAGCAATTCCTGATATCCGGTTACCGCACGATCATCCACCGCCCCGACGTACTCCACGTTACCCGTGGCTTTATCTACACCAAAGAGATAGGGGACAGTCCTTCGGAACGGTGCCAGCGTGGAGAGACCGATCACTGCCGCCAAGGCGAGCAGCGATGCACCGCCAGCAATGCGCCAGGCACGCCGTTCCGATTTATGAAGCATGGCCAGCCTGTCAGCTTCCCAACCGCCCGCTTCTTTATAAAAAGCGGCTTCGTCAGCCGCTTTTACTGGTGCATTATTTGACATCGTTGAGTTTCCTGATGTGAATCGATGATTATTTACTTTTCGGCGTATAGACGAAGGTGTCGATAGCGCTATTCGTGCGCGACATATTTTTCATTTCTCGTTCCTTCAGTACCTGTTGCGCCGCACGTTGCTGGGTCTGAGCCATGGCGTTCATAATCGCAATGCGGTTGCTATCATTGGTGACTTGCGCGCCCTCGATTGCGATTCGGGCCTGCAGTTCTGCAATGGCCTTTGGATCCTTTGCCGAACTGATCCCTTCACGAAGGGTGTTGATTTGAATCATGCGTTTGTTCAGTACGTCCAGTGCCTTGGCCTCATACGCCTGTGTTTGCGCATTGGTATCCAACATCGCCTTGCAGGTAGACTGGTCCTTTCCTGAGCGCTCCTGGCAATCGTATTCCATAGATGCCCCGCGAATTTCCGCTGCTTTGTCGGTCAATCCCCCGCCGGCCAGGACGGAGCCGTAGACATCAGCGATATCCATCGGAACGATGTCCTTGAACGGCGAATTATCTTTCGCCATGCCGCCGAAACCGCGGTCTCCGGTTACGGCTTTGTACTGCTCTTTCATCTGTTCATATTGCGATACCATTTGTTTATATTGCTCTGCCCAAGCCAGTACTTGTTGAGCCGAATTGGCCAGATTGGCGACGTCGACAACGGGTACGCCGGTTGCGTGCGCGGCACTGCTTGCCAGACCCAGAGATGCAAATGTAGCCGATATGATTATGCGTTTCATGTGTATTTCCTTAGGCTGAATTTTGAATGTTTTCTATGGTTTCTCTTTGGTAGAGCGGTTGCGCGCCCCCCCCTTGTCCGCCACCTGCGCCGCCTTGTCCAGCTATTGACCCGCCCGTTGGTGGTAGTGGTGGTGGTGGTGGCGGTGGCGCCTTCATTTTACCCGCCATGTATTTTCCGCCGCTCATGGCCGCACTCGCAATTTCGCGTCCAATGCCCGAGATGCTCGCGCCGCCCGCCAAAGCACTGGCCAGCTGAGGTAAATTAAGCATGACGACCGCGAGCGAGGCACAAGCAATAAACAACGCCATTGCTGAAAAGACGGTATTAACCTCATCTTTCTTAAGGGTAACATCTGCAGCATAGTCACTCACAAACCCGGTCGTCATTGCAATGCAGGCAGCCACGAGAACATTCAAGAGAACATAATTCATCGCCTGGCCAATCCAGTTCTCGGTATATTTTTGCGTTGCCGGAAACATTGCGCATAAAATAAATATCGGTCCAACTCCCAATACAAGCGCAAGTGAAATCTTTGCCAGCAAATAGTAGCCGATACCGATGACGAACAACGCGGCTTGGGCGAGAGAAACGAGCACGAAAGCCGCCAAATAACCCCACGCAGGAATATAGCCGGTGATTGCCGATTCCAGAAGCGACTTTCCAAGTATTGCGAACGGCATCATCATATTATCGATGAGGCTACCCATGGTCGCTTCACCAGAAATTGCCTCGATAAGCCCGTCCTGCAAGCCTTGCACCGCGGCCACAACCATTCCCTGATATTCACCGGCACCGAATACTAGTCCCGATATCAACGCTATCCGAAAACACTTCCACAGGACAGTCTGGACCGACTCCTTAGCGTCGCCCCGCATGATGGAGTACCCCATGAGTAAAAGGTAGATGCACGCGCCGGTAACTGCCAGTGGTGCCAGTACGCCGGATAGGTTCTGGCTCGTATCGGTTATAAAGGTTTTTACCAGACCGTCGATCGACGCTTCTAGCTTCGTTGCGATGCCCATATTTTAATCCTTGGCATTTTTCGATGAAGCTGTCGTCGCGCCGGCCGCCGAATCTGTTGCCGACTTTGCGGAAGACGCATTCGCTTTAACCGCCGATGGCGGGTTTTTGTACTTGTTGGGATCGTGTTTATACTCGAACGTATCGATTGCGCTCTCGATGCCTGCATTCCCGTTTTTCGGCAGTGCCTTGCCAATCGATCGCGTGTCAGCTTCCGCTGGTGTCGTCGTCACCTTTTCTGCTTTGTTCTTGTACTTATTCGGATCGTGCTTATATTCAAATGTATCAATGGCGCTCTTCGTTCCGGTATTGCCATCATTTTCCCCTTTATTGTCGCACCCACCCAACGCGAAGATGGATAAAAACGATACCGCCAGGGTCAGTCTTGATTTCGACATGGTCACACTCCTCATTTGTTTTTAATCTGCGCACGACGCGCTGCAATGCGTTGATGGAACAGCGGTTCCCAGACCTTGGGATCGTCTCCCACTTCCTCGCGGATCTGGTCGAGCAGCTCGACGTTATCGGTCGAACCGGAAATGATATTGAGAATATCCGGCATCCCGCCCAGATCGAACCTGACCACTGCTGAACGGTGGCCTTGCTTGACCAGGAACAAGCGGCTATCTTCGCCCAGGTTCTTGATAATATTGAACTCCTGCTCGGTAACCTTGAATCCTTCCACATAATCCTTGTAATCCGCTGCCGGATTTGGAAGGAAAATCTTGGTGACCGACTGCTCGACCATGGTCTTGCCGATCCTGTGCTGCAAGACATCGGACGGCGATTGCGTCAGAAACACACCCAATCCATTCTGCTTCCGGATCGTCTTTTGCTTGTTCAGCGCAAAATCCGTGAAGTACTCGTCCATCAGCGGCTTCCAGAACTCTTCCATCCAATAGATGAAAGGATCGCCGGTAATCAGCGACTCGGTAACGTGCAGCAGGTACGCCATCATTGGCGTGCGCAGCTCCTCGTCGTCCAGGAATTCGGTGTAGTCGTAGCCATAGATCTGGATACTGGTGTTACTAAAATCCTGCGTGTCGCGCGGATTGTCGAACGCCCAGCCGCGCGGATTATTCCCGGTCCATTTCTTGAGCCGGTCGCGCAGGCTGTTGCCGCCCTGGGTCACCTTCATGTTCTGCCACACGCCCGACAGCCGGCGTAATTCGAACGACACCTTGTCGCTCATCACGGTCCGGACCGCATGGCTGATTTCCGCATCTTCGGCCGACCTGACGTCCTGCGACGCCGGTCCGGCCAGCAGGCGCACCAGCTTCTCGCAGAATTCGATATTCGTCTCGGTCAGCGGCAGCTGGAACGGGTTAAAGCCGGTAGGCTCGCCGCGTTTCAGCGCATAGTATTTTCCACCCAGGCGCCGGATGCCGATTTCGGCGCCACGGTCCTTGTCGAAAAACACGCCGCGCAAGCCCTTGTATTTCAGCGCGAACAGCATCAGCCCCATGACCAGGGTCGTCTTGCCCACGCCCGTGGTACCGATCACGGATGTATTGCCCGGCTTTTTCTCGTCGGTGGAATCCTTATCCTCGGGCGAGACATGGTGGTTCAGGTAATACGGCTGTCCACTCGGTGTGCGCATCAAGGCAAGCGCTTCACCCCACGGATTGCCGTTACGCTTGCCGCGCGCGAAATTATGAAACGGGCTCAGGCTCGCGAAATTCAGGCTCGTGATCGATGCTTCGCGCGGACGCAGATCCCAGTTGCCAGGCAACTGCGCAAACCACGCGCACTCGGGAATGGCATCGATGACCGCCATTTTGAAACCGGGGCCGTCCTGCAATGCGGTGCGGGCCTCCTGAATATTCTTTGCAACGTCGCCGAGCGTATCGCCGAAGACCGCCAAGGTGTAGTGGTACTCACCCATCGCGATGGTGCCGCTGTTGCACGACTCCATCGCCTCGTCCATTTCATGGATCTCGCGGTCCGAAACGTCTTCGGACGATTGGAGCTGCCCTTTCTGGCGCTCCAGCGCCGTCATTGCATCACGCTTGTTCAGAATCGAAAAACTCTGCGTTTCAATATACTCGTAGTCACCGTACAAAATGGCATTGTTCATGCCGGGTTCGGAGAACTTAGGATAGTCCTGGAAATCGAGAAACCCGGCGTATTTGTGCTCCAACGGGTGCCATATTTCCAGCATCCCGTTCTTGTCGCCAAACATGAGACGCGACGTCGGCAGGTACTCCGCCATGGAGGCCCGCTGCATCGGCACGTCTTCCCATACACCATTCGTCAAAAAGCCGAGGAAAGCGCCCATTTCGGAAAACACCGTGCCGTCGCGCGTAAAGGTCGTGAGCCGTTGTGGCTCATACCGGCGCAAGCTCGACGTTACCTGTTTCGCCATGTCATCCACGATATCGAGGTTTTCGGTTTCCCTCGCCAGGATGTCGGCCGCTGAACGCGCCGTCAGCTTATTGAACAGCTGCACACCGCGCGATGCCGCCGGACGGAAGATCATCGTAATGTACAGCTCAGTCGCCATCTGCTTATGCAGCAGCTGGCCGGTATGCGGATCGCGCGCATCGAAACTCGCGTTGTAGCGGTCGTTGAATTCCCGCGCGAAAGCGTCTTCGTAGTGGCCGTCAAGACGCTCGCGTACCCGGCGCCGGATCTTGTGCGACCAGATTGAATACTGCCCACCACCCATGGCGAGCAAGAAGCTGTTCAGTCCATCCTTGCGCGTATGGATGAAATCCACATCCGCAGTTTCGAAAGAGATTCCTTCCAGTCGCCAGATCGCAATATAATCGCCGGACTTTTTCAGCTTGATGATGTTGGGCGCTATATGCGTTCCGAACGGGATATAGTCGGCGGAGGGCACTTGGGCACCTGCCGCCGCGTGTACAGCTTCTTTCGATCTCATGTTCATGCTTATTTCCGGCGTTTATACCGTATCGGTGAAAAGGATATGGCGCCCCAGATCTGGCGACCGGCTTGCTGGCGTACTCGCATTTTTGCGCGCATCATCATTTGGCGCAGCCGTTGATCGTCTTTTTTTGTGACGGCGCGCATGGTAACGAAGATCGGAATGTAGGCCATTATGATGAAGAGCGAGACATACCCGCTCACCAGATAAAACGTCCATACCGTCAGTACCATGAACACGCCGGTTATCAACAAAAACGGAAGCATCGGCACGCCCGCAAACATCGCGGGCCGCGTACACCCGCGAAATATGGGATCGCGAAAGCCGGACATGACTTAGTTGATCAGCCAGGCGGCAATAGCAGACGCGCCGCCAACAATGATGCCGCCGATGACGATATTGCTGATTTCCGACCATTTTGCGTGCTGAAACGCCATTTTGAAACCGGCGAACATCAGGGCAAGCGTGAAACAGGTGATGGAAACGCCTTTGAGTACGTTTTCCACACCGGTCATCACGGTATTTACTTTAGCAATCTGTGCATAAGCAGGTGACGACATCACCGAGATCGCAAGGATACCCAGACGGGCTGCAGTGGTTTTACGCATGTTGCTGAAGTTTTGGAGTTGGGCGAACTTGTTTTTCATCGAAATTTCTTTCAAACTTAAGGATTGGGGGATTGCTGAAACGTTATTCTCGTGCGGAAGACGAATAGGTTGGCCTGATAAAATTATTTCCTCCACGCTTGAGCTTAATAGTTGGTTGATTAAAATTACTCCTGTGCCGCAATTTCAGTACTACCTGTCGCTGCTTCAAAACAGAAATGCGCTCTCCGACTGAGAGGAGAGCACCGGCGCCTGGACGCCTGGCAACCCAGCCTCCTTGGCCATGCGAACCGCGCTTCCGCTGCGCGCCACTACGGCGCGGCTCACTGTTGCGGCCGCGCGCGTTTGATTGACCAGGATTCGTGGTAATGCAGCCTTACCGTTGCCGCTCGCGCTCACCACTTTCAATACATACCCCAGCCGGAATCCGCTGATGAAATTACCTGAGTAATAGCAGCTGAAGGCCGCGCGCAACGCATCCTGTTCACTGCGGCCTGTCTTGCCGGCGCGCTGATAACATTCCGCAAGGATTGCGCTTCCTGCACTCAGGTTCCTGCATGGATCGAAGGCGGTTGCCAGCGTCAGCCCGTACTTGGCCAGATTGCGCTTGTTCACCTGTGCCAGGCCCATGCTGAAATTGTAGCCCTTCTTCTCAAGCCACTGCGCAGTGGCAAGCGCCTCGCCGCTACTGCGCGGCTGGCGATCCAGCCGTCCACCAACAACGCCGATGGCATAGGGATTAAACGAGGACTCGACGCGCACTATCCGCTGCATCGTGTCAACGTGAACGCCAGGCGCACACTGTTGCGCGAGAAACACAAAATCGATCATTCGCCCATCTGCCTGTGTGACACCACTTGTTGTGATCCGCGTCATTCGACCCTACGGACAAACTCTGAATACTCTCCAAATCACTCACATCACTGCATTTCCAGCTAAAAATGTTTCTTCAAAGCAAGGGTTTCGCAACAATGTCACAGATAATTATTTAGTGAGCTGGAAATACTTTATTTATCTTATTGTCAACTTACACGTGCATATTGTCAACTCATATTGTGTAAAAATGTTGAACATATGCAACATAACACCCCCCAGCAAGGCTAGCCTGCGCTCTGCCGAGGGGGAAAAAGATTTCTGCGGCAGCCCCATCAAGCGATGCAGTGTGTGCAACATTTACCCTCACTATCGTTGGCCATGCACTATTCTACCTAGAAAAAATAGCTGAAAAAAAATTTCACACGAGAATCATTACGGTCAGTTTCGCAATTGGGCTATGTGTTGTTTTCGTCGCAGAATGAATACTCATTGCAACTAATTGTCTTACCGACAATAGTTTGCTCGGTGTACGGTGGCTGCCGGCGATTTCACTATTCTGGGCGGAACGCACCAAGGCGAGCGCAGGCAGACGTAGAGACATGGCTTCAGATGAATTTCAACCAGAATGTTGTCGATATGACACTAATTAGCCGTGTGCAGCCGAAGTCGCGCCTTTGACGTCGCATCGTCCCGCCAGCGCTCGCGAGACCGCATGTGCGGTACTGGCTGACGTAAAGGCGCAATGGCCCTATAAAGCAAAAAAACGCGCCTACTCATCGAGTGGCGCGTTTTTTGCTTATAAGGGCGATGGTTAGTCGACTGCCTTGACCATCGCCTCAATCACCTTCTTGGCGTCGCCAAACACCATCATGGTATTGGCCTGGTAAAACAGGTCGTTATCCAGACCCGCATACCCGGACGCCATCGAGCGCTTGTTGACGATGATGCTCTTGGCCTTGTACGCCTCCAGGATCGGCATGCCGGCGATCGGCGACTTGGGATCCTTGGCCGCCGGATTGACCACGTCGTTCGCGCCCAGCACCAGCACCACGTCGGTCTGGCCGAATTCGCCGTTGATATCCTCCATCTCGAACACCTGGTCGTACGGCACCTCGGCTTCGGCCAGCAGCACGTTCATGTGGCCCGGCATGCGGCCCGCGACCGGATGGATCGCATACTTGACGATCACGCCCTTGTGGGTCAGCTTCTCGACCAGCTCCTTGAGCGAATGCTGGGCGCGCGCCACCGCCAGGCCATAGCCCGGCACGATGATCACGGTTTCGGCATTGCTCATGATGAAAGCCGCATCGTCGGCGGAACCCGACTTGACCGGACGCTGTTCCTGCGCCCCGCCCGCCGCCGCCGCCGCCGGGTCGCCGCCGAAGCCGCCCAGGATCACATTGAAGAACGAGCGGTTCATCGCCTTGCACATGATGTACGACAGGATCGCGCCGGACGAACCGACCAGCGAACCTGCGATGATCAGCATCGAGTTATTCAGCGAAAACCCGATGCCCGCCGCCGCCCAGCCGGAATAGCTGTTCAACATCGACACCACCACCGGCATGTCGGCGCCGCCGATCGGAATGATGATCAGCACGCCCAGGAGGAACGCCAGCACCGCCATGATGATGAACGGCGTCCATGCCGGCTCCACCCCGGGCGCGAAGCAAAACACCAGGCCGAGCGCGATCAGGGCGATGGCGATACCGAGGTTGAGCATGTGCTGGCCGGGAAAGCTGACCGGCGCGCCCTGGAACAGGCGGAACTTGTATTTGCCCGACAGCTTGCCGAAGGCGATCACGGAACCCGAGAACGTCACCGCACCGACGAAGGTACCGATGAACAGTTCCAGGCGGTTCCCGAACGGCAGCGCCACGCCCGGGGTAGTGATCTGGAACACCCACGGCTCGGCCACCACGGCCACCGCGATGCACACCGCCGCCAGCCCGATCAGCGAGTGCATCGCCGCGACCAGTTCCGGCATCTTGGTCATCTCGACCTTTTTGGCGGCAAACGCGCCGATGCCGCCGCCGACCACCACGCCGAGCAGCACCAGGCTAAAGCCCAGGCCCCCGGTGGTGGCAGCCTGGGCCTGCAGCTTGAAGATCAGCGCCACGGTGGTGATGGTGGCAATGGCCATGCCGCACATGCCGAAGGCATTCCCGGTACGCGCGGTCGACGGCGACGACAAGCCCTTGAGCGCCTGGATGAAGCACACCGACGCGATCAGGTAGAACATCGTCACCAGGTTCATGCTGATGTAACTCATGCGTGGTCTCCCGTCTTGGCTGCCTTCGGTTCCTTCTTGCGGAACATTTCGAGCATGCGCTGGGTGACCATGAAGCCGCCGAACACATTGACTGCCGCCAGCGCCACGGCCACCGTGCCGGCCACCTGGCCCACGATTCCCGTGGTCAGGCCAGCGGCCAGCATGGCGCCGACGATGATGATCGCCGAAATCGCGTTGGTGACCGCCATCAGGGGCGTGTGCAGTGCGGGTGTGACGGTCCAGACGACGTGGTAGCCGACGTAAATGGCCAGCACGAAGATGATGAGATTGATGATGGTGTGACTGACTTCCATGTTGCCTCCCTCTTTACGTTGATGTGACAACGGGCCGCGGCCCGCCCCCCATGGTTTGCTTTATTTCTTGCTTTATTCTTGTGGCGCCGCTGTACTCCAGGCGCTATTTGCGCAGCACCGCGCCGTCGGCGCACACCAGCGTGGCCTTGAGGATCTCGTCTTCGCGGTCGATCACCAGCTGCTCATCCTTGTCGATGATCAGCTTGAGGAAATCGAGCACATTGCGCGCATACAGGGCCGAGGCATCGGCCGCCACCAGGGTAGCCAGGTCAGGCTCGCCGATGATATGCACACCGTGTTTGGTGACGGTCTTGTTCAGTTCAGACAGCGGGCAGTTGCCGCCCTGCGACACGGCCAGGTCGACGATCACGGAACCGGGCTTCATGGCCTTGACCGTCTCTTCGGAAATGAGCACCGGCGCGGCGCGGCCGGGAATGAGCGCGGTGGTGATGATGATGTCGGCCAGCTTGGCGCGTTCGTGTACCAGTTCGCCCTGGCGCCGCATCCAGTCGGCCGGCATCGAGCGCGCATAGCCGCCCGAACCCTTGGCGATTTCCTTTTCTTCCTCGGTCAGGTACGGCACGTCGATGAACTTGGCGCCGAGCGACTCGACCTGCTCCTTGACGGGCGGGCGCACGTCGGACGCCTCGATCACGGCGCCCAGGCGCTTGGCGGTGGCGATGGCCTGCAGGCCGGCCACGCCCACGCCCATGATCAGCACACGCGCCGCCTTGACGGTACCGGCCGCGGTCATCAGCATCGGCATGAAGCGCTGGTAGGTGTTCGCCGCCATCATCACCGCCTTGTAGCCGGCGATGTTGGCCTGCGAGGACAGCACGTCCATCGACTGGGCGCGCGTGATGCGCGGCACCGCTTCGAGCGCAAAGGCGCGCAGGCGCGCGCCGGCCATGGCGGCGATATTATCGGTATCAAAAGGGTTGAGCATGCCGATCAACACGGCATCGGGTTTCATGAGGGGGCGTTCATCGGCGTTCGGTGCGCGCACCTTGAGCACCACGTCGCAGCC
Source organism: Massilia pseudoviolaceinigra (assembly GCF_030846505.1). NCBI lineage: Bacteria > Pseudomonadati > Pseudomonadota > Betaproteobacteria > Burkholderiales > Oxalobacteraceae > Massilia > Massilia pseudoviolaceinigra. Next base: position 22,808 of record NZ_JAVCWL010000021.1, read on the forward strand.
GAAAGCGTCGGGCGCCGTGCCGATCGTGGCGCCGGCCGCGGCATATGCTTCATCGGTGACGGAGGCCATCAGGCCGGCGCCCGCCTGGACCACTACCTGGTGCTTGGCGGCGAGCTTCTTGACCGTCTCGGGTGTTGCAGCAACACGCGTTTCACCCGACCGCGTTTCGGTCGGTATGCCTATTCTCATGACGCCTCCATAGAATTAATAAACTGCTCACGATAGTACACGCAAACCTCAAAATAGCACGACCATCCGTTTTTTCTAGACGAAGTCCTCCACATCCAAACCGGTTGCACTGCGCACTGCGCAAAATCCAACGTTTTCTTGTATCAGATCAATACCTTGTTCCCCGATTTAGTCTTGTGTTCGATGGCGGATCGGCAACCGATGCTGCATGAAGGTAAAATGACGGCTCATTTTGAAGGACACGCATGCCGCATATCTGGAAACCCTCCGTTACCGTTGCCGCCATCATCGAGCGTGATGGCCAGTTCCTCCTGATTGAAGAAGAGACCAGCGAAGGCATCCGCCTGAACCAGCCGGCGGGCCACCTCGACCCGCTCGAAACGCTGGCCCAGGCGGTGGTGCGCGAAGTGCTGGAAGAGACGGCGTACGACTTCACGCCGCAGGCGCTGGTGGGCGTGTACATGTCGCGCTACACCTCCAAGCGGCGCGGCACCGACGTGACGTACCTGCGCTTCACCTTTTGCGGCGAGGCCGGCGCCGAGCATGACCAGCCGCTCGACGACGGCATCATCCGCACCTTGTGGATGACGCGCGACGAAATGGCGGCTTGCCAGGAGCGCCACCGCAGCCCGCTGATGCTGCAGTGCGTGGACGACTACCTGGCCGGCCGGCGCATGCCTCTGGAAATGCTGCACACCCACGCCTCGGTGTTCGAGGGTGGATTAACCTAAGACGGATGTAATGCAATGACGAAGAAAAAAGTCGTGATCGGCATGTCGGGCGGAGTCGACTCCTCGGTCGCGGCGTGGATGCTCAAGGAACAGGGCTACGACGTGGTCGGCCTGTTCATGAAAAACTGGGAAGACGACGACGATTCCGAATACTGCTCGACGCGCCAGGACTGGATCGACGCGGCCAGCGTGGCCGACGTGGTGGGCGTCGATATCGAGGCGGTCAATTTCGCGGCCGAATACAAGGACCGCGTGTTCGCCGACTTCCTGCGCGAATACCAGGCCGGGCGCACCCCGAATCCGGATGTGCTGTGCAACGCCGAGATCAAGTTCAAGGCCTTCCTCGACCATGCGATGCACCTGGGCGCGGACCTGATCGCGACCGGGCACTACGCGCGCGTGCGCCAGAACGCCGGCAGCTTCGAGCTGCTCAAGGCGTTCGACCACACCAAGGACCAGAGCTACTTCCTGCACCGCCTGAACCAGGCGCAGCTGTCGCGCACCCTGTTCCCGCTGGGCGAAATCCCCAAGACCGAAGTGCGCAAGATCGCCGAAAAGCTGGCGCTGCCCAACGCCGCCAAGAAGGATTCGACCGGCATCTGCTTCATCGGCGAGCGTCCGTTCCGCGACTTCTTGAACCGCTACCTGTCGTACAAGCCGGGGCCGATGAAGACCGACGACGGCACCGTGGTGGGCGAGCATGTGGGGCTGTCGTTCTACACCCTGGGCCAGCGCAAGGGCATCGGCGTGGGCGGCATGAAGAAGTACAAGAACGACGATGGCTCGAGCGATGCCTGGTACGTGGCGCGCAAGGATATCGAGAACAACACCCTGTACATCGTGCAGGGGCATAACCACCCGTGGCTGTTGTCGGGGACCCTGCACGCCGACCAGGCCAGCTGGGTGGCGGGCAAGGCGCCCGAGGCGCGCTCCATGTCGGCCAAGACGCGTTACCGCCAGGCCGACGTGCCATGCGTGCTCACGCCCGACGGCATGGGCAATTTCGGCCTGGGGTTCACCGATCCGCAGTGGGCGGTCACGCCCGGGCAGTCGGCCGTGCTGTATGACGGCGACGTGTGCCTGGGCGGCGGGATTATCGCGGGGTCGACCGCCGGGTAAGGCGCGCGCAGTCGTTCACGCCGGCAGCACGGTCGCCGGATCGAGCTGGTCCCAGTCGACGCTGACCGGATTGAAGCCCTCGATGTAAGTGTCCGCCACATCGTAATAGGCGGTCCCGCTCCAGCGCCGCGCGGCCTTGGCGTGGAAGGCACGCGCCTGTTCGAGGTCGCCGCGCCGGAAGCATAACTGGCCCATCAGCCAGTTGGGCTGGGGCGCGCCCTGGTCGAAGCGCAGCGACTGCTCCAGGTCGCGCTGCGCCGCCGCCATGTCGCCCTGCGCAATGCAGGTCTCGCCGCGAATCCACCAGGCATCGGTCAGCAATTTATCGTTCCATTCCGAGGCGCGCGTGAAGTCGATCGACTGCGTCGCCAGCGCGTGTGCACGGTCCAGCCAGCCCAGGCGCAGGGCAATGCGGGCGGCCATGTTGAGCGCGTCGTTCACCAAGCCGGTTTGCTCCGGCGGGAAGCGCTTGCTCGCTTCCAGGTACAGATCGAACGCCTGTGCGTAGGCGCTTTCCGCGCGCATGGCGTCGGCCATGCCCGCGCGGGCCGGATAGGAATCGGGCCAGATGGCCACCGCCTGCTTGTAATGAAAATACGCCAGCCGGTGCTCGCCCTCCTTCATTGCCGCCCAGGCGGCGTCGGTCGCCTGTTCGCAGCGCACATTGAAACCGGCGCGGTAGATGCTCTCGCCAGCGGCCAGGGCGCGCAGGATGGCGCCGCTGTCGATGACGGCTTCTTCAGTGTATTCGCAGGTGAAGGGCGTCAGGAAGCGGCTGTCGAGCACGTACACGATATCTTTGTGCGCGTAGCAGCGGTTCGGCAGCGTGCTGCCCCACCATTCGAAACCGAGGACGAACATGACGGCATCCGGGTTCAGGTCGATGGTGTCCGGTTTGTAGTTCCATAGAAAAAGAAAAGGCGTATCGATGCGGGTCGCCGGCAAGGTGCGCATCCATCCCTCATCGGAGGCACTGACGAACACGCAATCCCTGGCGTACACGCGCCCGTGCACCGAGTAGCTGTCCCAGCTTCTGTCAATCCCCAGCCAGCTGCAGTGCAAGTCGCCTTTGACGGCGAACAAGGGGTCCGCCCCGCCATCGACCTGCGCGTGGCCGTCGACGGCAATGCGCAGCGTCCAGTCGTCGTCGAGGACCGCCGCCATCTCGTCGAGCTGCTCGCGCGAGATGCTGACGTTGCCGTTGATGACGATGAATTCGAGGTCGTCGACATCGCCGTCATAAAATTCGCTCTCGTCGGCCTCGCATGCCTGTCCGGCGAGGGGGAAGATCGCGAAAAATTGGTCCGCGTTCAGGCGCGGCAGGTCGGACCAGCTGCTCAGCTCCGGATACATAGGAGTCATTGCGCCTGCGGAGCCTTCTGCTTTTTAATCACGGCCAGCACGGTGTTGCGGATGGTGTTGAGCACCGCGTCGGCCTTGAACGGCTTGACGATAAACCCCTGCACCCCGCGCGCCACCGCCGCCTGCACGGTGGGCGCATCGAGCGTGCCCGAGACCAAGAAGATCAGCGTCTTGGGCTGGTGCGCGCGGATCTGCTCGACGATCTCGCCGCCATCCTCCACCTGCTCCAACGCCACGCACACGATCTGGGGATGGTACTTCTGCACCATCAGGTAACCCTTGAGCCCCGTATGCGTGTCGCCGACCACGTTGTAGCCGCCCTCCGTCAACACGCTGCTCAACAAGCCGCGCGAAATCGCATTTCCATCGACGATCACTGCTCTTAACATCGCGTCTTTTCCTTTTCGTCAGAACGTATCGAATGCCAGCATGTTCCAGGTCACGCCCAGGCGCACGTCGGTCTTGAGCTGCACCAGCTGGCGCGACAAATACAGGACCTCGCGTTCGGCGCGCAGGCGCTCGCCCACCGGGGTCTTGAGAATGCCGGCGCCGGCCATCACCGCGTCGAGATTGCCGTACGCGTTGAGCAGCTTGGCCGCGGTCTTCATGCCGACCTTGGACACCCCCGGCACGCCGTCGGTCACGTCGCCCATCAGCGCCAGCAAGTCGACCAGCAGCTCGGGCGCGACGCCGAATTTTTTGCGCACCCACGCATCATCGTGCCACTCGCCCTTGAAATGGTCCCACACCAGCGCCCCTTGCGCAATCAGGCCGTGCAAGTCCTTGTCGGTGCTGGCCACAATGGCGTCGCCGCGCCCTTCGGCCAGCCAGCGCAGCACCCCGGTGCCGATCACATCGTCCGCTTCGACCCCGGGGAGCATGAGCACGTGCAGGCCCTCCCCCGCCAGCTTCGCATGAAACCCGGGAAGCGCGTCGCGCAGGAAGGATGGCATCGGCGCGCGCTGCTCGCGGTAGCGCGGATACAGCTCGTGGCGCCAGGTCGGGCCGCCGAAGTCGAATGCCGCCAGCACGTGGGTCGGCGCATGCGTGGCGAGCAGCTTGCGGAACGACGACAGCGCGTGGCGCAGCGCGATGTCAGCCTTCTCGGCCGAATCGGGCTCCGGACTGGCCTCGTACACGCGCCGCACGATATTGAGTCCGTCGATCGCAAGCAGTTTGCCCACGGCCTTACTTGAGCAGTTCGTACAGGCCGCCGCGCTCGAGCGCGCGCTGGTAGGCCGCACGCGCATGGATGCGGTTCAAAAAATCCATCAGCTTGGGATACTTGTCGCCCAGGCCGCCGCGCGAGGCGGCCGCCTCCAGCACGAAGCTGATCTGGATGTCGGCACCGCTGAACTCCTGGCCGGCGAACCAGCTTGATTTGGCCAGTTCGGCTTCAAGGTAGGTCAGATGCTGCACGATCTGCGGCACGATAAAGGTGCTCTTGACCTTTTGCGCGATGCCGCGCGCGATCGGCTTGGCGAAGAACGGCATCGGGCTCTTTTCAACGCGGTCGAACACGAGCTTCATCAGCAGCGGCGTCATGGCCGAACCCTCGGCGTAGTGCATGAAGTAGGTGTAGCGCAGCTTGTCCGGCGTGCCGGCGGCGGGCACGAATCGGCCATTGCCATAGCGTTCGAGCAGGTATTCGATGATGGCGCCCGATTCGGCCACCGTGTTCTCGCCATCGGTAATCACGGGCGACTTTCCCAGCGGGTGCACCGCGCGCAGCTCGGGCGGCGCCAGCATGGTCTTGGCGTCGCGCTGGTACTTCCTGATCTCGTACTCCAGTCCCAATTCTTCAAGCAGCCACAAAATACGCTGGGAGCGCGAATTATTCAAATGGTGGACAATGATCATTGGGTTCTTTCGCCGGTATGGAATCGGCGCTAGCTTAGCATTGTTGCTGCCTATTGACCATGGAGTCACCAATGAGTTTCGCCTCGCCGCGCTACCTGCCGTTCCTGATCTCGCTGATCGTCTTCGCCTGGTCGCTCGCCCTCGCGCTGCAGGGCGAAGGCCCCGGATGGTGGCTGGCGGCGCTCAGCGGCGCCCTCAGTGCGGTGGGCATCGCCGACCTGGCCCAGACCCGGCGCGCGCTGCGCCGCAATTACCCGATCCTCGCGCATTTCCGCTTTTTCTTCGAGTCGATCCGGCCCGAGATCCGCCAGTACTTCCTAGAAGACGATACCGACGCCAAGCCGTTCTCGCGCAACCAGCGCAGCATCGTCTACCAGCGCGCCAAGATGGAAACCGACAAACGCCCGTTCGGCACCCAGCTCGATGTCTATGAGCCGGGCTACGAATGGATCAACCATTCGATGGCGCCGGCGCCCATGAGCGACTACCACTTTCGCATCGAGATCGGCAACCACCCCTCGTGCCCGCGGGCGCAGCCTTACAGCGCCAGCGTCTTCAATATCTCGGCGATGAGTTTCGGTTCGCTGTCGGCCAACGCGATCCTGGCACTCAACGGCGGCGCGCGCCTGGGCGGCTTCATGCACGACACCGGCGAGGGCAGCATCAGCCGCTATCACCGCCAGAACGGCGGCGACCTGGTCTGGGAGATCGGCTCCGGCTACTTCGGCTGCCGCAACCCGGACGGCAGCTTCTCGGAGGCGAACTTCGCCGCCAACGCCACCCAGCCGCAGGTGAAGATGATCGAACTCAAAATGTCGCAGGGCGCCAAGCCGGGCCAGGGCGGCATTCTGCCGGGCGCCAAGGTGACCATCGAAATCGCGGCCGCGCGCGGCGTCACGGTGGGCGTGGACTGCCTGTCGCCGGCCAGCCATTCGGCCTTCTCCACGCCCATCGAAATGCTGCACTTTATCGAGCGCCTGCGCACGCTCTCGGGCGGCAAGCCGACCGGTTTCAAGCTGGCGATCGGCCACCCGTGGGAGTTCTTCGGCATCGTCAAGGCCATGCTGGTCACCGGCATCGTGCCCGACTTTATCGTGGTCGATGGCGGCGAAGGCGGCACGGGCGCGGCGCCCGTCGAATTTTCGGACCACGTCGGCACGCCGCTGCAGGAAGCGCTGCTGCTGGTGCATAACACGCTGGTCGGCGCGCGCCTGCGCGACAAGATCAAGATCGGCGCCTCGGGCAAGATCATCACCGCCTTCGACATCGCGCGCACCATCGCGCTGGGCGCCGACTGGTGCAATTCGGCGCGCGGCTTCATGTTCGCGCTGGGCTGCGTGCAGTCGCAAAGCTGCCACACCGACCGCTGTCCGACCGGGGTGGCGACCCAGGACGATCAGCGCCAGAAGGCGCTCGACGTGCCCGACAAAACGGCGCGCGTGGCCAACTTCCACCAGAACACGATGAAGGCGCTGGCGCAGCTGATCGCCGCCGCCGGCCTGACCCATCCCAACGAGCTTAAACCCCACCACCTGGTGCGGCGCGTCTCGCCCAACCAGGTCAAGCTGGCTTCGGCCCTGCTGCCGTATCTGACCGAGGGCGAACTGCTCGATCCGAACCAGCTCGAACGCCTGCCGCCGGTCTTCGGGCTGTACTGGCCGATTGCGCAGGCCGAATCATTTCATCCGCTGGCATGATGACCAACCCGGCCTAAACTGCTTGCCCGGCAAAATTGATTCAGCTACTATTGACTTTCAGTTAAGCTTAATCAAAGAGCCATCGCCATCATGACCGTCCGGAGATGTATCTGTCTAGCCGCGTTGGCACTGGCCCCGGCATTTGCCGCGCAGCGCCTACCGCATTACGCCACTCGCGTGCCGCGTTTTATGGACGTCGATGAACGACCGAAGCGCGTACGCGTCAAGGTCAGTGCTTTCTCCAACTTGAATGTGGCGGAACGGCAGATCCGGTTGGGCGGCCTGGTGCTATGTTCCACGAGCGCCTGCTATCAACCCGAAACGGCGCCGTATATCGACCTGCGCACCACCTCGACGCTGGGTCCGGCGAATATCGCCGACTTCATGATGCCGCCGTCAACCATTACCCATGTCTATCTGACCCCGATCGCCGGCGGCGCGGGCCTGGAGGGCAGCCTGGCCCTGGAAACGCCGTTCACGTTCGACAAGGACTTCTTTGGCGGCGAGATCATGCTGGTCGTGGCGAAACGTGGCAACGGCTACGCGCCGGTACAGTCGGCGACAGGGCTGATCGGAGGGCCGCCGTCGACATCGGTGTATTACATTCCGAATACCGCGACGGTGGCGCGCCTGCCGAAGGACGTCGTACTGACCCTGCCCGCTGGGGCCATGGCACGCCCCGCAGTGTTTAATACGCTGGCCCATGACACAGGAAACCGGTTCCCGATGGTCGATGTGTATCCCTACGTGGACCTGGCAGTACCGGGAACCATCGACATGCGCGCCATCGCGCGGCCGCCAAAGGGCTTGACGGCGGGCGCCCCCCCGCCGACGCCGGCTGTGGCGATGGTTCCCGCTCCGGCATATCCAGCCAATCGGCAGGGCGCACCGGTGGACGACAATGCCACAAGCAGCAAGACCACGTTCATCAAAACCGGCGTATTCCACGGTTATCCGGTACGCCCGCGATAAGGGAAATGCAAGCGCGGGGCAGCGAGGATACACGGATTATCCGGCTGAAAAAGCGCGGTTTGTCACAACGACACTGAATTTTCCATTCGCTGCAAATGTCGTCCCATGCGGATTGCATATGCGTGTTTCATTGGGTACTATCAAGCAATATTGCAATAAAGATCGCAATGACGATCAGACAACCCTGGAGACATGAATGCCGCGCCAAAGCACCATCCGCCTGTCCGCCCTATCCCTGATTCTCCTGTCCGTGCCGCCGCTGGCCGCCGCCCAGACCGCGCCGATGGCGCCCGACATCGCCGCCACCAAGTTTGAAGTGCCCGATAACGGCGCCGATTACGTCAAGCGCGTCGTGATGATTCCGATGCGCGACGGCGTCAAGCTGCACACCGTGATCGTCATTCCCAAGGGTGCCGCGCGCGCGCCGCTGATCCTCTCGCGCACGCCGTACAACGCGGCCAAGCGCACCGAGCGCAACGTCAGCCCGCACATGGCCTCGATGCTGGCCGAGGGCGACGACGGCTACATCGCCAACGGCTACATCCGGGTGTACCAGGATGTGCGCGGCAAGTACGGCTCGGAAGGCGACTACGTGATGACGCGCCCCCTGCGCGGCCCGCTCAACGACAGCGCCGTCGACCATGCGACCGACGCCTGGGACACGATCGACTGGCTGGTCAAGAATGTCCCGCAAAGTAATGGCAAGGTCGGCATGGTCGGCTCCTCGTACGAGGGCTTTACGGTGCTCATGGCGCTGACCGATCCGCACCCGGCGCTCAAGGCCGCGGTGCCGATGAGCGCCATGGTCGATGGCTGGCGCGGCGACGACTGGTTCCACAACGGCGCCTTCCGCCTCAATAACCTCTCCTACTTCGCCGGCCAGACGGGCGCGCGCGGCAGCGGGCCCACCATCGCCACCGGCGTGTACGACGACTACGAATTCGCGCTGCGCGCCGGTTCCACGTCCGACTACGCCAAGCGCTTCGGCATCGACCAGCTCACCTTCACCAAGAAGGTCTTCGAGCATCCGGCCTACGACAGCTTCTGGCAGAACCAGGCGCTCGACCGCATCCTCGGCGCGCGCCCGCTCAAGGTGCCGACCATGCACGTGGTGGGGCGCTGGGACCAGGAAGACATCTACGGCCCGTACGCCGCCTACGCCGCCACCGAAAAGCTCGACACCACCAACACCATGAACCACCTGGTGGTCGGCCCGTGGCGCCACAGCGGCGTCAATTACGACGGCTCCAACCTGGGCCCGATCCGCTTCACCGGCGACACCGCCGCCGAATTCCGGCGCGACGTGATGCTGCCCTTCTTTAACCAGTACCTGCGCGACGACGCACCGAAAGCCGACACGCCGCCGGTACTGTCGTACCTCACCGGCACCAACAAATGGCAGCGCCTGGACAAGTGGCCGCTCACCGAAGTCATGAAACCGGTCTACCTGAAAGCGGGCGCGCGCCTGGACTTCGACAAGCCGGCCGCCGGCACGGGCGCGGCCCAGGCCGACGACTACGTGTCCGACCCTGCCAAGCCAGTGCCCTTCATCCCGCGTCCGGTGCGCATGTACGACAGCGCGGTCTGGAAGCCATGGCTGGCCAGCGACCAGCGCTCGTTCTCGGACCGCCCGGACGTACTCACCTACGTGTCGGACAAGCTCGACGCGCCCCTGCAGATTTCCGGCCAGCCGATGGTCAACCTGTTCGCCGCCACCACCGGCAGCGACGCCGACTGGGTCGTCAAACTGATCGACGTCTATCCGGACGAAGTGGCATCGCAGCCGGAACTGGGCGGCTACCAGCTGGGCATCGCGATGGATATCTTCCGAGGGCGCTACCGCACGGGCCTGGACAAGCCGACCGCGATCACACCGAACAAGGTGGAACGCTACCGCTTCGCCCTGCCCAATGCCGATCACGTGTTCCTCAAGGGGCACCGGATCATGGTGCAGGTGCAATCGAGCTGGTTCCCGCTGTACGAGCGCAATCCGCAAACCTTCGTGCCGAATATTTTCTTCGCCAAGCCGGGCGACTACCGCAAGGCCACGCACAAGGTGTTCCACGCGCCGGGCATGGAAAGCGCGGTCGAACTGCCGGTGGTGCCGGCGGCGAAATGAAGCGGGGCCCGGCCCTACCGGGACTTCCAATAGTTGTGTATAAGGGAGTACCTTTGGCTTACGTTGAATAGGCGTCTCTTGCGAAATCGATACGGGTTGGTGTTGGCACTTCTTTGTTTCTGCCTGAGCGCGTGCTCGCTGGTCAAGCTCAAGGAAGAAACGAAGACCTTTTATTCGTCCACGGTGCTGGCGGGCCATGTCTCCAGCGCGGATGCATGGGACAAACCGGTCGTCGTCGCCGCATACACCCGGCGCAATGGCCGGCTGGAGATCGCGCACTACACCGTGCTGCATGAAGCCGGCGGCTACGAGCTGATTGTGCAAAAGGGCGACTACGCCCTGTTTGCCTTCGGCGACGCCAACGGCAACCTGACGCTGGACGCCGGCGAGCCGGTCGGCGAATACGGGGCGGCCCCGGTGCGGGCCACGGGAACGGGCTCGCTGGTGAGCCTCGATGTCGTGATATCGGCCACTGCGCAAAGTGCCGTCCCGCGCGGCACCTCCGTCGCCGCGCGCGCATCGGCAAAAACGCACAGTACCCAGGCTGGCGCCATCGCCAGGCTGGACGACCCGCTGATGTCGGCCGAATCGGGGCGGCGCGGCTACTGGGCGCCGGTCGATTTTTTCAAGGAGGTCGGCGGCAATATCTACTTCCTGGAGGAGTACGATGCGCGCAAGACGCCGGTGCTGTTCGTGCACGGCGCGGCCGGCTCGCCGCAGGACTGGAGCTACTTCCTCAAGCACCTGGACCGCAGCCGCTACCAGCCATGGATTTTCTACTACCCGTCCGGTTCCTCGCTCGATTCCATGTCCTACCTGCTGTACTGGAAACTGAGTAACCTGCAGCGGCGCCACCATTTCGACCGGCTCTACCTGACCGCGCACAGCATGGGCGGGCTGGTGGTGCGCTCGTTCCTGGCCGACTACGGCGACCAGTTCCCGGCCGCCAAACTGTTCGTCACCTTGTCGACGCCGTGGGGCGGCGATGCGCTGGCCGACCAGGGCGTGGCGTACTCGCCGGCCGTCATCCCGTCGTGGAACGATGTGCGGGCCGGCGGGCGCTACGTGCAGACGCTGTTCCGAAAGCCGCTCCCGCGCGAGCTTGATTATTACCTGATGTTCGGCCACGGCGGCCGTTACAGCCTGCTGCGCCCGGCCAGCAATGACGGCACCATCACCCTGTCGAGCCAATTGCGCTCGGACGCCCAGTCCGAAGCCCGGCGCGTGTTTGGCTACGATGAAGACCACGTCGGCATCCTGTCCTCGCCCCAGGTATTCGCCCAATACGCCGCGCTGCTCAAGGCGGCCGACCAGCGCGATGGCGACGGCCGGTCGGCGGGCAAGGGCAATTTGCGCGTGGCGTTCTCCTACGCGCGGCCGGACGAGACGCCGGCATCGGCACCGGTGCTGGTGCTCACGCCCGTCGATGCCACGCGCGATGCGACGCGCGAGCGGATTGTTTTACCGGTCAGTACGCGCGACAGCGGACGCGAACTGGGGCCTTTTCCACCGGGCGTCTACAACGTCGGCCTGATGGCGCGCGCGTTCAAGACCACGCCAGCCAGCACGCAGGTCACCATCGGCACCGGCGGCATCCCCGCCCTGCGCTTCGAGCTGACGCCACAGGGCGTGCTGTCCGGCTATATCGGTGCCGACGTCACGCCCGCCGACAATCCGGCCGGCAGCTTTCGCGCGGGCCGCCGCGACATCCAGATCGAGTCCATCGTGCTCACCAACGGAACCGACCGGCGCGAGATCGCACCAAGCCCGGACACCAGGGACCGCACCCTCGAAGCCTATGTGGCGGGCCAGGATTACCTGTTCAAATCGTTTTTTTCGTTTGTCGGCTTGAAGGAAGGCAGGTATGAATTGACGATCAATGCGACCGGTTACCCGCCGTACCGGCGCACCTACGACGTGGTGCCCGGAAAATACGGCTATCTGACCCCAATCGATTTGACTGCGCCGAAACAGGAAGCTCCATGACAGCAGAGCCGAGCGAGCGCCGCAGCATTTCCCTGAGCCTGGCGCTGGTGGCCGCCGCTATCGCCACTGCGGCCTGCCAGATGCCGCGCTGGGCTGCCATGGCAGCCCAGTCTGAACAACGCAGCCGGGCAGTGCCGGCGGCGCAGCAGGAAGTGATCGAGGATGGCAAGGACATCATCGACGGCATGACCGTCGATGCGCGCGGCACGCTGTATGTCAGTTCAAGACGCGAGGATCGCGTGTATGTCATGAGCGCCGGCGCGCGACGCAGCGAATTCATTCGCGAGGTCGTGCGCAGCGACGATCCGCTCAAGCGCGTCAACCTGATCATCCCACACGCCCTGAGCGCCGACGGGCAAGGAAACATCTATGTCGCCGATCACAGCAATGATGACCACGGTTGTATCCGGTACCCACGCATCAAGAAGATTACGCCGGATGGTACGGTAACGCGGCTCGCGCATGCCGACGCCGCCATGGAGTACCAAAGCATCACCGACCAGTACATCAACATCGCTGCCATCGCCAGCGACCGCGCAGGCCAGTTGTACGTGCAGGGTGACGATGACACCTACAAAATCTCCGGCACGGGAAAACGGATACGCCTCCCGGTTCCCGGCAGCGCGCACAAGCACGCGCCCGGCACGCTGGGGCTAAGCCGCAGTATGGCGACCCATCCGGACGGCGGCGTGGTGGTGGCGCACAGCCAGCATGGCGTCTACCGCATCACGCCCGATGAGCGTGCCGTACCGGTAGCAACGCACGGCGGCGATTGTTCACTTGCCGCCCCGGACGCGCCTGGCGGCAGCATGTGCGCAGGCGGCGCGAACACCGCGTGCAGGGCCGCTGTGAACGTCACGCGGGCGGTGTCGTGCAAGATCAGCGCGGTCGCGGTCGATGCGCGAGGCCGCATTTTTCTGACCGACAATACCCGCATCCTGCAGGTCGATACCGATGGCAAGATGAGCACGTACTTCCGTTTTGACAATACCGGACTGCTGCCGCGACAGAATCGTCCGGTTCAATACGACCTGACCGAGATGGCACTGGGGCCGCGCGGCGAAATCTACGTGGCCACCGACATGACGATCTACAAGATCACGCCAGGGGAAAGCTCGCGCCGGAGGTGACGCCGAGCCGCCCCAGGCACGGAAACCGCGACCGCGATAATGGGCGACAAGTCATCAGAGGTTCACCGGGATAAATGGGGGGCATCCCGGCGAACGTGCTCACTTCAGATGGAGCTGGATCACGCGCTGTGACGGTGGCCCTGACGCATCGATGCGTGGCGTCGCCGGCGCATCCTCGCACGAACCGCAGCTGCTGCACCCGCTGCCGCAGCCGGCCGATGCCTTCTTCTTGCCGAACAGCCTGGCCCGCAACGTGGCCGGCAGGTATTTCGACGCCGCATACCATGCGGCCGCGGCGACGATAACTGCAACGATCAGGTTCTCCAGCATGTCAGGCTCCCATCGCGATCGCGACCCGGTAAGTGATGAAAGAGGCGGCATACGCCAGCGCGAACATATAGCCGGCCATGATGAACGCGTACCGCGCGCTGCCCGTTTCGCGGCGCACCACGGACAGGGTGGCGATGCACTGCGGCGCGAACACATACCAGGCCAGCAGCGACAGCGCGGTCGGCATCGACCACGACTGCGAAATGATGGGCGCGAGCGTGGTGGCCAGTTCGTCGCCGGTCTGCGACAGCGCGTACACGGTGCCCAGAGCGCCCACGGCCACTTCGCGCGCGGCCATGCCCGGCACCAGCGCGATGCAGATCTGCCAGCCGAAACCGATCGGCTCGAACACCACGGCCAGCGCGCGGCCCAGCATGCCGGCGATGCTGTAATAGATCGGCGGCTGGGTCGCGCCTTCCGGCGCGCCGGGGAAGCTCGACAGGAACCACAGCAGCACCATCAGCGCCAGGATCACGGTACCGACGCGGACCAGGAAGATCTTGGCGCGTTCCCACAGGCCCATCGCCAGGTTGCGCAGGTGCGGCCAGTGGTAGCTCGGCAGTTCGAGCATCAGCGGCTGATGGGTGTTCGCGCCCATGAAGCGCTTGATCACCCAGGCCACCGCCATGGCGCTGAAGATGCCGGCAAAGTACAGGATGAACAGCACCAGCCCTTGCAGGTTGATCCAGCCGCCACCGACGTCGCGGTTGGGGATGAAGGCGGCGATGATCAGTGCGTACACCGGCAGGCGCGCGGAACACGTCATCAGCGGCGCGATCATGATCGTCACCAGGCGGTCGCGCGGGTTCTGGATGGTGCGCGCGGCCATCACGCCCGGAATGGCGCAGGCAAAGCTCGACAGCAGCGGAATGAAGGCGCGTCCCGACAAGCCCACGCCGCCCATGATGCGGTCGAGCAGGAAGGCGGCGCGCGGCAGGTAACCGCAGTCTTCCAGCACCAGGATGAAGAAGAACAAAATCAGAATCTGCGGCAGGAACACCAGCACGCTGCCAACGCCGCCGAGAATGCCCTCGACCAGCAGGCTGCGCAGCACGCCTTCGCCCATCAGGCCGCCGACCCAGGCGCCGATCGCTTCGACGCCGCCGCTGATCAATTCCATCGGCACCGCGGCCCAGCTGAACACGGCCTGGAACACCAGGAACATCAGCGCGGCCAGCAGGATCGGGCCGAACACGGGATGGAGCACCACGTCGTCGATTTTCTCGGACAGGTTGCCGGTATCGTTGGCGTAGCTGACGCACGCCTCTAATATGCGGCGCACTTCGCGCTGGGTTTCTTCGACCGGCACGGCATCGATCACCGACAGCGGCGCGGCCTTGACGGTGCTCGTCTGCGGCATCAGGTCGAGCGCCTTGAGCAGGGCCTGTTCGCCGCCGCTCTGCACGGCCACGGTTTCGACCACGGGCATGCCCAGTTCGCGCGCCAGCCTGGCGCTGTCGATCTTGATGCCGCGCTTGTTGGCCACGTCGACCATGTTCAGCGCCAGCACCATCGGCAGGCCGAGACGCTTGATTTCGAGGACCAGGCGCAGGTTCAGGCGCAGGTTGGTGGCGTTGACCACGCAGACGACGGCGTCGGGCGCCTGTTCGCCCGCGCGCAGGCCGCCGACCACGTCGCGCGTGATGGCTTCGTCGGGGGTGGTGGCCGACAGGCTGTACGCGCCCGGCAGGTCCAGTACTCTATAGGCACGCCCGGCGGGCGAGGTGAAACTGCCCTCCTTGCGCTCGATGGTCACGCCGGCGTAATTGGCGACCTTCTGGCGCGCGCCGGTGAGGCGGTTGAACAGGGCAGTCTTGCCGCAGTTCGGGTTGCCCAACAGCGCAATGAGCGGCGTGCGCGTCACTGCCTGGACTTGTGGTTCTACAGCACCCATTGTTATTTCCGTTGTTCCGTTATTCCGGTTTGATCGAGACCAGCGACGCCTCGAAGCGGCGCAGCGCGAAGGTGGAATCGCCCACCTTGACCGCCACCGGATCGCCGCCCGGCAGGCGCTTGAGCATGCGGATGCGTTCGCCCGGCACGAAGCCGAGCTCCATCAGCCGGCGCGACACGTCGACACCGCCGCCCGCGTCCGCCGCGCACGGCGCGATATGGATCACGGTGCCGCTCTGGCCGGGAACGAGGGCATCGAGCGTGATCAGGGTGGGGGCAAGAGTCATATTGTCACTTCACTAAGATAAGTGGAATTCGCGCTACATCGTGTTGGATACTAGCATCATAAACGTAAATGCGACTTATTTCTATTTGGAGTTGGCCCTTTTTTGAGAAAACCACTTGCAAACGATCTGGAGTTCCGACAGAATACAAATCTTAATGATAATGATTCTCATTATAGTGAAAGCGGCAAGATTTTCCGCTGAGCCAACGCAAAGCCTAGTCAAAGGAAGGTGCTTCGATGATCGTCTGTGTTTGCAATAACATTTCCGACCGCGAAATTCGTCAGGCGGTCGATCTCGGCCTCTCGTCGATGGCCGAGCTGCGCCGCGACCTGGGCGTGGCCACTTGCTGCGGCAAATGCGCCAGCTGCGCCAAACAAGTGCTGAACGAACACCTCGACAGCAAAATCCACGCCACCGAGCTCTCCTTCCGCTCGGCGCAAACAGCCTGAGCATACCTATGAGCGCAATGACCTTTTCCACCGAACCCGGCATGGGCGATCCCACTGCCGTGGTGGCGAAGCTGCGCGCCAAGTTCGGCCCTATCGCCGCCGTGGTCGCCATTCACGCCGTGCTGTTCTACCTGATTTCGAGCGGGCTGCTGCACCGCATGGTCGACGTGGCCATTCCGCACGCGGTGATGGTGACCTTTGTCGCCCCGCCGCCGCCACCCAAGCCGGCCGCGCCCGCCGCGCCGAAAACCGTGTCGATCGCCAAGGTGCGTCCGCCGCCGCAGGTCATCGTACCGCCGACGCCGGTAGTACAGGTGGCGGTCCAGAATACCATTACCGCCTCGCCGCCGTCGGCCCCTGCCGTGAGCGAAGCGCCAGCCGCGCCCGTGGCCGTGGCGGCGCCGCCGGCCCCGCCGGCACCCGGCCCGAAAACGATCACCTCGGGCGTCGAATATATCCAGCCGCCGCAGCCGGTGTACCCGACCATGTCCAAGCGCATGGGCGAACAGGGCAAGGTCGTGCTGCTCATCCTGGTCAATGAAAAAGGCATGCCGGACCAGGTCAAGGTGCAAACCTCGTCCGGTTCCGCGCGCCTCGACGAAGCGGGCCGCCAGGCCGCCCTGCGCGCCGTATTCAAGCCACACGTGGAAGATGGCCATCCGGTCTCGGTCTACGTCATCGTCCCGCTGACCTTCCAGCTCGCCAGCTGATCGGTGCGGGAGCAACAAAACGAAGGCTCCGCGAGGGGCTTTTCGTCGTTGTGGCTCATTTTTTGCTATGATGGACATACTCTCCATCATTAAAGAAAGCCTCCCATGAAGGGCGACAAGAACATCATCCGGCTGCTCAACGCACAACTGACCAACGAGCTGTCCGCGATCAACCAGTACTTCCTGCATGCGCGCATGTACCGCCACTGGGGTCTGGAAAAGCTGGCCAAGAAGGAATACGAAGAATCGATCGGCGAGATGAAGCACGCCGACAAGCTGATCGACCGCATTCTGATGCTCGACGGCTTGCCGAACCTGCAAGCGCTGCACAAGCTGCTGATCGGCGAATCGACCCAGGAAATGATCGAATGCGACCTGAAACTTGAGCAAGCGGCGCATGCCACGGTCAAGGAAGGCATCGCCGCTTCCGAACTGGCCGGCGACTACGTCACGCGCGACCTGTTCCTGATGATCCTGGAAGACACCGAAGAACACATCGACTGGCTCGAAACGCAGCTGGACCTGATCGTCAAGGTCGGCATCCAGAACTACCTGCAAAGCCAGATGGGCGAGCACGCTTAATCACCCGCCATATCCGCCGCCCCCGCGCCAAGGCGGCCCTCGGCGGCCTTGGCGCGGGGGCGGCGGTTTTAGCGTAACGGTGCGCGCTCCCTCACCCGGCGCGCCAGCGCGCCACCCACTTGTCGTAAAAGGCAAGACTCCTCGGTACCGCACCGGGGATCGCGCACACCGCGCCGGCAAACTCGTTGGCGCGCCCCAGCGTCGTGCCAAGTTCCCAGCCGCGCACGCGGCCCAGCAAAAACATCGCCGAAAACGCATCGCCCGCCCCCACCGTATCGATCACGAACGGCGGCAGCGGATTATCGCGATGGACCAGTACCGTGCCGTCGGCGCCGAAGTACACCGAGCCGCGGTGCCCCAGCGTGACGATCAGCGCTTCCAGTGCGAACAACTGCACCAGCAGCGCGCAGGCGGCGCGTACCTCGTCGCCTTCCAGCGGCGGCGAGGATGGATGGATATCGACGTACCACGCAAACAGCGACTGCAGCTCTTCCTCGTTGACCTTGGCGATATCGGCCGCGTGCAGCGAGTGGAACACGCAGCGCTCGTCGAACTGGCCTTCGCGCAGGTTCAGGTCGAGGTAACGCGTGGCGTTGCTGGCATCGAGCAGCGCATACAAGGTGTCGCGCGAGCGCGGACAGCGCTGCGCCAGGGTGCCGAAATAGATCGCCGACGCATCCACCGACTCCATCGCGGCCAGCGCCTGTTCGGGATTGATGTAATCGTAGGCCTGGCCCGGCAGGATCACGAAGCGGTGACCGCGCACATGGCGCTCGACCGCCACGCGCCCGGTTTCTTCCATCTGATCGAGCTGCAGGCCGGCGTCGGACATGGCGAAGCGCTCGAACTCGGCGCGCACCACGGCGCCGTTACGGTCGTTGCCGATGCGCGTGATCGCCAGCTGCGGCGACATGAACGCCGCCATGTGGCGCGCCACGTTGAACGGCGCGCCGCCCACCACCTGTTCGCTCGAAAAGTCGTCGACCAGGGCCTCGCCATACACCACGGTTGTCATACTCTGCATTCCTTGCGCATTGCGGCGCCCGGAACGCCTATGGCTTCGAGCCGGCGAGCGCGGACGGCGCGGGCGGCGCATCGGCGCGCCGCGGTTGATCGACCTTTACGCGCAGCACAGCTGCCGCCGCGCACAGCATGAGGGCGCCGGCAAGCATTATAACGTTCTCGGGATTGCCGCCAAGCCAACTGCGGTAGTACAGCGGCAGCGTGATAATCTGGATGATCATCGGGATCACGATGAACATGTTAAAGATGCCCATGTAGACACCGGTGCGCTCCGGCGGAATGCTCCCGGCCAGCATGATGTACGGGTTGCCCATGATGCTGGCCCAGGCCAGGCCGATACCCACCATCGGTATCAGCAGCAGCGCGGGCGAGCGGATCTGCGGAATCGCCAGCATGCCAATGCCGGCCAGCGCCAGGCACAGGCAATGCATGACCTTCGGTCCGTGGCGGCGCGTGTACGGCACCAGCGCAAAGGCCCCGACAAAGGCAACGAAGTTATAGAACGCGCCGATCTGGCCATTGAGCAGCCCGGCGTCGCGAAAGCCCTGCGAGGCCGGATCGGTGGTGCCGTAGAGGGTGGTGGCCAGCGACAGCGTGATGTATTGCCAGTAGCAGAACATCGCGTACCACTGGAACAGCTTGACCAGCGCCAGCTGCTTCATCGTCGGCGGCATCTCGCGCATCGCGCTGCCGATCTCGCGCAGGGTGTGCGTGAAGCCCTGCGGCTGGGCGCGGATCGCCGCCACTTCGCGCGCACTCAGGGGATGCTCCCTGGTGGTCTTCAGTGTCCACAGCACCGACGTGATCGACAGCACCGCGCCGATCAAAAAGGCGGCGATGACGATGTGCGGGATCTGGCTGGCGTTGACGGCATCCTTGTTCATCCCCGCCAGCACCAGCAGCGACGGTGTCAGGTAGGCCAGGGTCTGCCCCAGTCCCGTGAACGCGCTCTGGGTCATGAAGCCCAGCGAATGCTGCGCGGGATCGAGCTTGTCGCTCACGAAAGCGCGGTACGGCTCCATCGTCACGTTGTTGGCCGCGTCGAGGATCCACAGCAGGCTGGCGGCCATCCACAGGGTGGGACTGAACGGCATGAACAGCAGGCCGATGCTGCACAGGATCGCGCCGAGCAGGAAGTATGGCGTACGCCGCCCCCAGCGCGTGACGGTGCGGTCGCTCATGGCGCCCACGATGGGCTGGACGATCAGGCCCGTCACCGGGCCGGCCAGCCACAGGTAGGGCAGGCTGGCCTCGTCGGCGCCGAGGTAGTTGTAGATCGGGCTCATGCTGCTTTGCTGCAGGCCGAAGCTGAACTGGATGCCGAAAAATCCGACGTTCATGTTCACGATCTGCCAGAACGACAAGGTGGGTTTGGTGGTCGACATGGTGCTCTTTCGTGGGATCAGTCGGCAAGCCAGCGCGCGATGTAGGGCGCGTAAAAGGCGCGCCCGGCCGGCACCGCGCCGGGGATGGCGCAGACGGCGCCGGCAAACTCGTTGGCGCGCGCCAGCGTGAGCTCGAGCGGCCAGCCGCGCTCGCGCCCCAGCAAAAAGAGCGCCGAAAAGGCGTCGCCGGCACCGACCGTGTCGACCATGCGCGCCGGCTTGACGGTATCGGCATGGACCAGGGTGGCGCCGCCGGCGCCGAAGTACACCGAGCCGCGCGGCCCGAGCGTGACGATCAGGGCTTCGAGCGAGAAGATGCGGATCAAGGCCGCGCATGCGCCACGCACGCCGCTGCTGCCCATGTCGCCGGTGTCGTGGCGCGTGTGGGTGTACCAGCTGAACAGGTCTTGCAGCTCCTCTTCGTTGACCTTGACGATGTCGGCCTCGTGCAGCGACTCGAACACGCAGCGCTCGCTGACCTGGCCTTTGCGCACATTCAGGTCCAGGTAGCGCAATGCGTCGCTGGCGCGCAGCAGCGCGCGCAGCGCCCCGCGCGAGGTCGGGTGGCGCTGCGCCAGCGTGCCGAAATAGACGGTCGATGGCGTGCCGGCGGCGGCCAGCGCGGCGGCGCTGTCGATGCGGTCGTAGGCCTGGTCGGGCAAGATGGTGAAACGATGACCGTCATCGCCACGTTCGACCAGCACGCGTCCGGTCGGCTCGGTGGCGTCGAACTGCAAGCCCTGCTGCGCCAGGCCGAACTGCTCGAACTGCGCGCGCAGCAGCACGCCGGCCGGGTCGTCGCCGATGCGCGTGACCATCAACGGCGCGCTGCCGAACGCCGCCAGGTTGCGCGCCACGTTGAAGGGCGCGCCGCCCACCACCTGCTCGGTAAGAAAATCGTCGACCAGCGCCTCTCCGAACACCACGATCGGTCCTGTCACCATATCCATGTCTGCGGCCTTCCTTCAACTTGATCCATCGTTAATGATCATATTACGCGGGGCGTTCCAGCCACAGCATGTCCCACGGCGCCAGCGCGATGGCGTCGCCCGCGCCCGGCCACTGCCCCGCGCCGATGGCGGACAGGCTGAACGAGAGCGGCTGCGCCGAAAAATTCGACAGGCTCAGAAAGCGCTCGCCGCGCGTGAGCGCCAGCAAGGCGGGGTATGGCGTCTCGAGCAGCGCGCGCGGCGCACCGGCGGCCAGCATCGGCAAGCCGCGCCGCCGTTCGAGCAGCGCGCACAGGGTGCCGAACACGCGCCCGGCCGGACTCGATCGATCGTGGCGCTGCGCGTAACGCAGCTGGTCGAACGGTGCGCGCTGCACCCAGCGCGTGTCGCGCGCGCGCCCGGCGTCGCCGAGATACGTGTGATCGTTTTGCATGCCCAGTTCATCGCCCATGTACAGCATCGGCAAGCCGCCGAAAGCCAGCGCCAGGCCATGCAGCAGCATCAGGCGCCGCAGCGCGTATGCCTCCTGCTCCGCGCCCTGGGCCGTCTCCAGGCCCGCCAGCGCGGCGGCGCTGCCGTTGGTGCCATGCACGGCGCGCCCGGCGCTGGTCTGGAACGCCACGCCGGCGGCGAAGCTGGCGCTGTCGCCGCCCCGGTAAAAATCGGCGATGGCGGCCAGCCGCGGCGCGCCCGCCTCGGCGCGCAGCACGTTCCAGCCGATGTCGTCGTGGCAGCGCACATAGGTCAGCCAGCTGGCGGCCGGCGGCAGCGCCGGCGTGGCGGCGGCAACGGCGCGCAGCAGGCCGGCGTCCTGTTCGGCCAGCGCGGCCCAGCCGGCCGCCATCAGGGTGCTGTGGTAGGCCAGGTGGCACTCGCGCGCCGCGCCGCCCGCAGCGCCGAAGTAGGCGGGCAGCTCGCGCGTGGGCACGATGGCTTCGGCCTTGAGCAGCACGCCGGGCGCGGCGATTTCCACGATCGCGCGCAGCACCTGCAGCAGTTGGTGCGCCTCCGGCTGGTTCATGCAGTCGCTGCCCTCGCGCTTCCACAGGAAGGCGGTCGAATCGAGCCGGAACACCTCCACGCCGCGGTTGGCAAGGCGCAGCAGGCTCTGGACCATCGCCGACAGCACTTGCGGATTGGCGTAGTTCAGGTCCCATTGAAACGGATAGAACGTGGTCCACACCCAGCCCTGCATCGCATCGACCCAGGTGAAGTTGCCGGGCGCCGCCTCGGGAAAAATCTGGCCCACCGTCTGTTCGTAGCGGTCCGGCTGTTCGCGGTCGGGGAAGACATGGAAGTAATCGCGCAGCGCCACGTCGCCCTCTTTGGCGCCGAGCGCCCAGGCATGATCGTCGGCCACGTGATTGAGCACCAGGTCGGAGCACAGGCTGATACCGGCGTCGCGCAGCGCCGCCGTCAGGGCCAGCAGGTCGGCCCCGGTGCCGAGGGCCGGATCGACCTCGTCGAAGCTGGCCACCGCGAAGCCGCCGTCGCTCTCGCCGGCGCGCGGGCGCAGGAAGGGCAGCAGGTGCAGATAAGTCACACCCATCTCGCGCAGGTGCGCGATGCGCCCGATGACGCCGCGCAGACTGCCGCCGAACTGCTGCACGTAGGCGCTGTAGCCGAGCATGTGCTGGCCGGCGAACCAGGCGGGATCGGCGGCGCGCCGGGCGTCGAGCGCCAGCAGTTCGGGCGAACGCGCGCCGTGCAGCGCGCCGACGGCGCCCATCAGGTCCGCGTACCACGCGTGAAAATCGGCGCGGTGGCCGTACAGCCGCTGCAGGCGGTCCAGCAATACCGGCGCGTGCCGGGCGTAGCGCTGCGCCGCCTGCTCGCGCAGGTGAAGAGGCAGCGCGTCGAGCATGCGCTGCTGCGGTGAGAAAGTGGTCATGGTGGCCAAAAAAAAAGCCGCGGCCGGCGCAAGGGTGGACGCGCCGGCCGCGGCGGGGCTTAGAATGCGTACCTGATGCTGGCCTTGATCGCACGGCCGCTGATCGAACGGGCGGCATGGCCGTCGCCTTCGACTTCGGTGTAGCCGATCTTGTTGAACAGGTTGTTCGCGCTCAGCGCGAGCTGGGTACGCTCGCCCAACTGGTAATTGAAGAAGCCATGCACGACCGCGTAGGCCGGCATGATGATGGTGTGGGCGTCGTCGGCCCACGATTTTCCGGTGCCGATCGCGCTCACGCCGAAGCTGGCGTCCCCCATGACATAGCTCGGCGTGAGCTGGTACACCACCTTGGCCTGGCGCCGCGGGGTATTGCCGATGACGGCTTCGCCGCCGGGCGCGGTGGCGGTGATCTTGGCATGCGTGTAGGTCAGGCCGCCGGCCACGCGCAACGCGCCGCCGTTGTAGGCCGCTTCCAGCTCGACGCCCTTGGCGTCGTAGCTGTTGGCGGTACTGCGCTGCGTCGTCGCCTCGTAATTCGATTCGCGCGTCCTGGCCTGGAAGACGGTGGCGAAGGTGCTGATGCCGCCCTTGCGCCATTTGACGCCGCCTTCGAGCTGCTTGACCGTGTTGATGCTGATCGGCGCGCTGCCGTCCAGCGGAGAGCCGAACAGGATGCGGTCGGCATTGAAGGCGACGCCGTCGCTGGCGCGCGCGAACACGGCCAGACCGGTGGCCAGCTTGTAGTTGCCGCCCACCGAATACGAGGTGCGCGCGACGTCATAGTCGACCTGCTGCGCCGTGGCCGGGTCGTAGCGCGCGGCGCCGGTGGCGATGTTGGCGCTGCCGCTGGCGCTTTGCATGTCGCGCCGCAGGCTGGCATCGACATTGAGTGCGCCGCGCTCGAGGCCCAGGTTCACGTAAGGAGAGGTCAGCTTGTATTGCATGTCGACCGCGCGCGAACAGCAGGCGCCGAACGCCGGTCCGACCAGGCCGGGCGTGGCGCTGGCGGTGCGCAGCAGCGCCGGCTGGTCGCCGCTGGCCTGCATCAGGTATTCGTTGAAGTTCCAGGTCAGCCCGAGGTTTTGCACCGACAGGTACAGACCGGCGGTGGCAGTCAGCCTGGTGCCCTGGCCCGGCGTAAAGGTCTTCGACAGCCGGGTGTCGTTGAACACGGCGCCGGCGTCGTCGATCGACGTATTGAATACCACCGCGGAAAAGGCACGGCCGCTGTACGCCTTGCCGGCATGCGGCCCGGTGGCGAAGGTGTACTCGCCGATGCTGCCGTTATTGCCCGCGAAGACGCCGATGAAGCGGCCCGTGTTGTCCGACCAGCGCAGTTTCTCGCTCACGCTCCAGCCGTCGCCCAGCCTGAACTGCGCTTCGATCCCGATGGCGGTACTCTTGACCGCCAGGCCATCGTTCACATCGCTCGATACCTGGCCGTTGTCCTTGGCGAGCGTGACGTCGCGCACCCAGTGCGGCGAATAGAAGCTCGCGTCGCGCGGGTCGATGCCGGGGATGGCGGAGATGACCTTGCCGCTCACCTGGACCGGCACCGGCAGGCCGGCCGGCGTCTTGTCGTTCAGGTGCTTGAACGAGAACCGGATGAAACCCTGATCCATCTCATGGGTGACGTTGGCGCGGATCTGGCCACCCTGTTCGCTGTTCATGCCGGTCTTGCGGATCCCCTCGCCGTACCGGTAAAAGCCGCCCACGAAGAAGCGCGTCTTGTCCGACAAGGGCGCGCCGTAGTCGAAGTCGACCCGCGTGGTGTCGTAATCGAGGCCCTTGGTCAGGCCGACGCTGCCGCCCTTCTCGACCCCGGTCTTGCTGATGAAATTGATGATGCCGCCCGGCGCGTTGCTGGCCAGGGTCGATGCGGAGCCGCCGCGCACCACTTCCAGGTGATCGAGGCTGCCATCGATCTTGACGTAGCTGTCGGGCGTAATGAAGTTGAAGTCGCCCGATTGCAGCACCGGCAAGCCGTCTTCCTGGATCTGCACGTAGCGCGCGCCGCCGGCCGAGACCGGCACGCCGCGCACCGAAATGTTGGCATTGCCTTCGCCGCCGGACGACTCCGAGCGCACGCCCGGGATCGAGCGCAGCACGTCGGCGGCGCTGGTGGGCGCGGTCTTGAGGACGGCGTCGAGCTCCATCGTGCTCACCGAGACGCTCGACTTCATTTTCGACGCGCCGCCGCTGGTGCCGGTGACGACGACGCGCTCCATGTTCAGGCCGTCGGTGGCGCTCGCCTCGGCGGACGGGGTTTGCTGGGCGGCGGCGCCGATGTGAAGCAGCGCGATGGACACGGCCGTGGCCATGCGGGTGGTCTGGATTGTCATAGTCTCCTCCGGTAGGGGGTGCGCCGTCGAGCGGCGCTTATTGGTGTGTGCGAGCAGATTATGACTCAGGCAATTTTTTAATGCAATCGATTGCATAACAATCCACTACCTGCCCATGAGGCTTTTTTTCCACAGGATCGTGGAAAAGTGCAATCGATTACATTCTGTTCGGGAAAGCGTTGAAAACTTACTTGAACCGGAAAATCAGGTGGACGTTGCGCGGACGATCAGCTCGGTCGGCAACTGCAGCGAGCCCGCCGGCTGGCTCTCGACGAGCGCCAGCAGCGCCCCCACCAGCGCCTGGCCGGCGGCGCGGATCGGCTGGCGGATCGTGGTCAGCGGTGGATGGAAGTAGGTGGACAGTTCGATGTCGTCATAACCGACCACCGCGACGTCATCGGGCACCTGCTTGCCGAGCGCGCGCAGGGTGTTAATCGCGGTCATGGCCAGCAAGTCGCTGCAGGCGAACGCCGCATCGTAGGGCACGGCGCGGCGCTCGATCTCGCGCACCGCCTGCTCGCCGCCCTCGGGCAGGAACGACACCGACACCCGCAGTTGCGGATCGAGCGGCAGGCCATGCCTGGCCAGTGCGTTGCAATAGCCGCTGTAGCGCTGCGCGACTTCAGGCAGGTTGATATCGCCGAAAAACGCGATGCGCTTGCGGCCCGCCGCGATCAGGTGCTCGGTGGCCAGCATGCCGCCGCTGACGTTGTCGCCGCCGACCGTGGTGTAGAGCTGCTGCGGCAGTTGCGCCCCCCACACCACGATCGGCACATGGCGCGCCGCCAGCTGGTTGAGCTGGTCGTGATGGCGCCACTGGCCGATCAGGATAATGCCGATCACGCGCCCGGTATCGAAAGGCATGGCGGCCGCGTCGAGCTGCTCGGCGTCCACGCGCGAGAGCAGCATGTCGAAACCGCGCTCGGTCAGCGCATCGGCCAGGCTGCCGAGCATGCTCAGGAAAAAAGGATCGGACAAATGCTGGCGCGTCGCCGAATCGTAGGGAACGACCACGCCGACCGTGCGGTTCTGCTTGAGCCGCAGGTTCTGCGCGCCGATATTGATGGTGTACTTGAGAGAACTGGCCAGCTCGAGGATGCGGGTGCGGGTTTCCTCGTTGACCAGCGGGCTGCGGTTGAGCGCGCGCGACACGGTCGCTTTCGACACGCCGGCAAGGCGCGCGATGTCGGCCATCTGCAAACGCTTTTGCGCGGCGCTGCCTGCAGCGTCGTCGTCCGGTGGAGAAGTACCCATTGCCGCGCAGTGCGTTTAGAACGGCACCGTGTCTTTGAACGATGGGCGCTCGGAGAGCTTGTCGAACAGCTTGGCCAGGTTGGGGTAGTCGGTACGCCAGTCGATCTCGGGGAAGCGGAAAGCGATCCAGCCGAGCGCGCAGCCGACGGCGACGTCGGCCAGGGTGTAGTGGTTGCCCTTGCAGAAAGGCGACTCGCCCAGGTTGGCCGACATGATGGCCAGGCCCGCGTGCACCTTGCCCATCTGGCGTTCGATCCAGGCGGCGCTCTGCTGCTCTTCCGGACGCAGGGTTTTTTCCAGGCGCACCAGGACGGCGGCATCGAGCACGCCGTCGGCCAGCGCTTCCCAGACCTTGATGTCGGAGCGGTCGCGTCCGTTCGGCGGGAGCAGCTTGCATACCGGCGTGAGGGTGTCGATGTACTCGACAATGACGCGCGAATCGTACATCGAGCTGCCATCTTCCATGATCAGGCAGGGCACCTTGCCCAGCGGATTGGACAGATGAATCTTCGTTTCGGCCGTCCAGACGTTCTCGAGTTCGAGATCATAGTCGAGCTTTTTCTCGGCCATGACGACACGAACCTTGCGGACAAACGGACTGGCGGTGGAACCGATGAGTTTCATAGATGCTTAGAGTGAACGATTGACCGACAGTATAGCATCGCGCCCGGCGTGCGATGGCCCCCAAAGCGGCGCCCGGACACGCTTGCAACATAGGCTTGACAAGGCCGCCGGTGGTAAAATGTCGGTCTTTGCAGCAATGCACACAGCTCATCCATTCCTCCATAAGCGCCCTCTCCCATGACCTCTACCGCTCCTTACTCCACGCTGTCGGCCCTGTCCCCGCTGGATGGCCGCTACGCCGCCAAGACCGACAAACTGCGTCCGATCCTGTCCGAAGCCGGCTTCATGCACCATCGCGTGAAGGTGGAGATTTCCTGGCTGCAGGCGCTGTCGCAAGCCGGTTTCGCCGAGCTCAAGCCGTTCTCGGCTGAAGCGAGCGCCCTGCTCGACAAGCTGGCCAGCGACTTCAGCGAAGGCGACGCGGCCGCCATCAAGCAAGAGGAAGCGGTTACCAACCATGACGTCAAGGCGGTCGAGTACTGGCTCAAGAAACAGGTCAAGGATGTGCCGGAACTGGTTGCGGCGACCGAATTCATTCACTTTGCATGCACCTCGGAAGACATCAACAACACCTCGCACGGGATGATGCTCAAGGCCGCGCGCGACGGCGTGATGCTGCCGGCGCTGCAGGGCCTGGTCAGCAAGCTGACCCAGATCGCGCATGCCAACGCCGATCTGCCGATGCTTTCGCGCACGCACGGCCAGACGGCCAGCCCGACCACCCTGGGCAAGGAAATGGCGAACGTGGTTGCGCGCCTGAAACGCGCGATCAAGCGCATTGCCGACGTTGAAATCCTGGGCAAGATGAACGGCGCGGTCGGCAACTACAACGCCCACCTGTCGGCCTATCCCGATTTTGACTGGGAAACGTTCTCGAAGAACGTGATCGAACAGCGCCTGGGCTTGACCTTCAATCCGTACACGATCCAGATCGAGCCGCACGATTACATGGCCGAGCTGTTCGATGCGATCGCGCGCACCAACACCATCCTGCTCGATCTGAACCGCGATATCTGGGCCTACATTTCGCTCGGTTACTTCAAGCAGACGACCAAGGCGGGCGAGATCGGTTCGTCGACCATGCCGCACAAGGTCAATCCGATCGACTTTGAAAATTCCGAGGGCAACCTGGGGCTGGCCAATGCTGTGCTCAAGCACATGGCGGAAAAGCTGCCGGTCTCGCGCATGCAGCGCGACTTGACCGACTCGACCGTGCTGCGCAATATCGGCGTCGGCTTCGGTTACGCGCTGCTGGCGTACGACAGCTGCCTGCGCGGCCTGAACAAGCTGGAGGTGAACGCGGCGCGCCTGGAGCAGGATCTGGATGCGAACTGGGAAGTGCTGGCCGAGCCGGTGCAGACCGTGATGCGCCGCTATGGGATTGCCAACCCGTACGAGCAGCTCAAGGAACTGACGCGCGGCAAGGGCATTTCCAAGGATGCGCTGCGCGAGTTCGTGCTGACCCTGGCGATTCCGCAGGAAGCGAAGGACTTGTTGCTGGCCATGACGCCGTCGAACTACGTGGGCATTGCGGCCAAGCTGGC
This sequence comes from Massilia pseudoviolaceinigra, assembly GCF_030846505.1. Taxonomy (NCBI): domain Bacteria; kingdom Pseudomonadati; phylum Pseudomonadota; class Betaproteobacteria; order Burkholderiales; family Oxalobacteraceae; genus Massilia; species Massilia pseudoviolaceinigra. The sequence continues at coordinate 51,237 of NZ_JAVCWL010000021.1, forward strand.
CAAGGCGGTCTGAGTCGTTTTTCAGCATCGTCCGCACCACAATCGTCAAAACGGGCCTGCGGGCCCGTTTTACATTCACTTACGACTGATACGGGTTGGGGGCTAGGCGCCGAGGATGCGCTGCGTTAATCTTTTACTCAAGATTAAACGAACAGGAGCACTACCATGGAACAGATCAACACAGCCTCGCGTATCCACCCCCTGATGGCGACCGCAGCGTTGTCGGTCATCGCGCTCAGCGTGGCGGGCACCGCGGCCATCACTGGCCTGCTTCCAAGCTCCAAGGCCGACACCAGCGCGGTGGCCACGGCGCCGCAGCAACTGACAGCACCCCAGGCGCTTGCAGCGCTGCCATCCCCGACGGCGCCACAGCTGGCGGCGCAGCCGACCCCGACGGCGCAGCAACTGGCCGACGCACAGATGCTGGTGGCAAAGTATTCGCCGCAAGCCGTGCAGCCGCGGCCAGCGCCGGAAGTGGAGTACGAGAAGCCGGTCGTGAAGAAAGTGGTCCACACGCCGCGCCGCGCGCCGCAGCAGACCCGGGTGGCGCAGCAGCAGGCGCCGAACTACCGCGCGCAGCCTGCGCAGCCCGCGCAGCAAGCCAGCCAGCCTAACTACGTGGGCATCGGTGCGGGGGCTGTCATCGGCGGCCTGCTCGGTAACCAGATTGGCGGCGGCCGGGGCAAAAAGCTTGCCACGGTAGCCGGTGCGATCGGTGGCGGCTTCCTGGGCAACGAAATCGCCAACCGCGCCAAGTAAGCCGTCGGCGCGCGCCGTGAACTGGCCCGGGAAAGTCGGACATCAATCCGGCCTTCCCGGGTCAGTTCACGTCGGCCGCCTGGTCGAGCAACTTTTGCAGCATGGTTTTAGCCGCGCCATTCTCCCTGGCGCCGTAACGCTGGTGCGCCAGCAGCAACGCGCGCCAGGTCGACAAGAACACCGCATCGCGCGCCAGCGCCGGTTTCGACTGCGCCCACTGCGCCTCGCAGGCGGCGATCTTGTTCTCCACTACATGGCACTCGCGCCAGCATGCCTCGCACAACTTGCGCTGCACATTGATGTGGGTCTTCCTGACCTCGTATGCAATCTTTTGCTCGGCTGCGCTGAATAGCGCATCCTTGCGGCACGCGCGGCACCGGTACGCATGGTCGGTGTAGTGCTTACGAAACGACGCCGCCACGGTGCCCTGGCTTTTGTCCGACCACTGCGTGGGATCGGCCGGCGCCGTGGCTGGCGGCGGCACCACTTTTTTTTTCAATTACGCCACACCAGCTTGAGCGCGATTTCACGCGGCACTTCCGCGCGCGTGGCCAGCGGCCCGTACTCGGCATGCGCGCCGTTCAGGTTATGCCCGGACAGCGACAGTTCCACATTGGGGCGCAAGCGCCAGCCGAAACGCGCGTCCAGCGCGCGGTAGCCGGGCACCTTGTCGCTCTTGAGCGACGCCACCTTGCGCACGGCCAGTTCAAGCTCCTTGTCAGCGGACAGGGTGAAGGTGGAACGCAGCTGCGCCGTGTGCGACGGGTCGCGTCCGCTGGTGAGCGGCGCGGGCGCGTCGTTGCTGCCCGGCTTGAGCGAAAAGCGCTGGTGCAGCGCCATCCAGCCCGCGTTCAGGCGCCAGTACGGCGCGGCCTGGCAGCTGCCCCACATTTCGATGCCGCTCGACTTGCCTTCCATTTTGCTGTCGAAGGTCAGGAAGCCACCCTGCACGTTATATTCCTGGGTGCGCAAATGATCGTAGCGGTTGTGGAACGCGGTGGCCGAGTACGACAGTTGCGGCAGCGGCTGGCCGCGGTAGCCAAGCTCGAATACTTTCGCCACTTCGGAACGCACCTGCGGCCCGCCGCGCAGGAAATACGGGGCGTTGCCGGGAACGAAGGTGGCGGCGTCGAGCCGCGACGGCGCGCGTACCGTGCGCGAGAGGCCACTCCACAGCGCATTGTGCGGCGCCACCTGCCAGGCCAGGCGCAGGCTGGGAAGGAATTCCGCGCCGGTGTAGTCGTTGCGCTCGACCCGCGCACCCAGGATCAGGCGCAGGTCCTCGCGCAAGGCGAGCTCATCCTGTGCGAACAGGCTCGACCAGTTCTGGTTGACCTTGGCAGGCAAAAACGCCACGGTCTTGCTGTTGGTCACCGCGTCCCAGGTGTGGCGGAAATTCGCGCCCCATACCAGTTGCCCGATGCTGCTGGCAGGCAGGCTGTGCTGGAATTGCAGGTCGGCCACCTGGATGCGTTCGGCATACGTCGGCGGCACGTCGCGCTCGCTATGGTCGATGTAGCCCTGCAACATCAGGCTGCCGCCGCCGGCCAGGGCATGGGTCCAGCGCGCCGTCAGGCTGGCGCCGGATGAGCCGACCGTGCCCAGGTCGAGCTTGGTGCCGGTGGAGATCGCACCCGGTTCCGGCTGGTCGAGCGCGCCGCGATAGGCGTTGCCGACCACGCTGAACAGGTTGGCGCCGCTGCCCCAGTCGCGCCGCATGCCGGCCTGCCATTGGTGGCGCGCATCGTTGACCGGCGCACCGCTGGCCAGTTCCGTGTGGCCTTCCTTGACATAGCTGGCGTGCAGGCGCCAGTCGCCGCCCCCGCCCTGGCGCACCGCAACATGCTTGCCGCGCTGGCCGGCCTGCAGCGCCACCAGGCTGCCCTGGGTTGCGCTGGCGGCGCGCGTGGTGATGTTGATGACGCCGTTGACGGCATTCACGCCCCACAAGGTACCGCCGGGCCCGCTGATGACTTCGATCCGTTCTATGTCTTCGAGCATGACTTGCTGGGCATCCCAGGTCACGCCGGAAAAGAAGGGCGAATACACCGAGCGGCCGTCGATCAGCACCAGCAGTTTGTTGGGAACGGTGTTGCGGCTGCTGTTAAAGCCGCGCGCGCTGATGGCGTAGCCGTAGCCGCTGCTCTGCGCCACCTGCAAATTTGGCGCCAGGCGCAGCGCTTCGGGCACGCTGGCCACGCCCGAGCGGCGGATGTCGTCGGCCGTGATCACGAACACCGAGGCGGCGGCGGCGGCGAGGCGCTCGGGCTTTTTGGACACCGATGTGACCTGGATATTGGCCAGTTCCTCGATCGACATGTCGGCCATGGTGGCGGCCGCTACGGAGGATAGCTGCGCCGACGCCGGCAAGGCCAGCAACAGCAGCGGCCCGAATGCGGTCCAGCGCGAAAAAGTCGTAGTCATGACGTTCCAAGCTCAGCGATGCAGCGGTCGTTCCCGGGTTCGGTGATGAACTGGGTCTCGGGCAATTTTACAATATTCAACCCGCTGCACAGCCCGCGCACTATGGTAATCTGCCCTTCGCAAGCGGCGATGCTGTTTATTTGGTATATTAGTCCTAATACGTACTATTTCCAGGAGCAGGTCCAATGCAGGAACGCTACACCCTGACCGCGATTATTTTTCACTGGCTGATCGCCGTGCTGATCGTGGGCGCCTTCACCATGGGCCTGGTGATGACCGACATTCCGGGCTTCACGCCCACCAAGCTGCGCTACTATTCCTGGCATAAATGGGCCGGCGTGACCGTGCTGGCGCTGGCCGCCCTGCGCCTGCTGTGGCGCCTGACCCACGCCGCGCCCGCCTATCCGGCCAGCATGCCCGGCTGGCAAAAAGGCGCCGCCCACGGCTTGCACGGCATGCTGTACCTGCTGATGTTCGCGGTGCCGCTGTCGGGCTACCTGTACACCCTCTCGGCCGGCATTCCGGTGGTCTACTTCGGCCTGTTCGAGCTGCCCATCATCATCGCTGCCGATCCGGAACTGAAACCGGTGCTCAAAGGCGTGCATTACTGGCTCAACATGGCAATGGCCGGTGCCGTCGCCATGCACGTGGCGGCCGCCCTGAAACACCAGTTCATCGACCGCGACGGCGTGCTCAAGCGCATGCTGCCCTGAGTCACCCAATTCATCCCAAGGAGATTGTATGAATCTTACCAAAGGCACTTTGCTTGCCTCCCTGCTCGCCGTGGCGCTGGTCGCCAGTGCGGTGCCGCTCAAGACCGACCCGGCCAAAAGCATGGTGTCGGCCTCGTTCAAGCAAATGAACGTGCCGGTCGAAGCGAAGTTCACCAGATTTACGGCCAGCATCGATTACGACGCGGCCAAGCCGGACGCCGCCAAGGCCAGTGTCGAGATCGACACGACCAGCCTGGACCTGGGCGATCCGCTGATGAACAAGGAAGTAGCCAAGAAGGACTGGTTCAACTCCGCACAGTTTCCTAAAGCGACGTTTGTCTCTTCGGGAATCAAGGCGGCCGGCCCGGGCAAGATGACGGTCGCCGGCAAGCTGTCGATCAAGGGCAAGACGACCGATGTCAGCTTTCCGCTGACGGTGAAAACCGAGGCCGGCAAGCATACTTTCGATGGCGCGCTGCCCATCAAGCGCCTTACTTACAACATCGGCGACGGCGAGTGGAAAGACACGAGCATGGTGGCCGATGAAGTCGTCATCAAATTCCGCGTCAGCGCGGCGCAGTAAACGCACTACCCTCACTCATACGCACGCTTTTAACATTGCACATTTCACTCAAGGGACACCCATGAAAATCAAGCACCTGATCGTTGCCATGCTCGCCACCGCGACCGCCACCGCCGCCTTCGCCGCCGACACCTACAAGATCGACCCGACCCATACCTTCCCGAGCTTTGAAGCCGACCACATGGGCATTTCCATTCTGCGCGGCAAGTTCACCAAAACCGAAGGCACCGTCGTGCTCGACCGCGCCGCGAAAACCGGTTCGATCGACATCAAGATCGATGCCGATTCGCTCGATTTCGGTAACGATAAACTGAACAAGCACGCCAAGAACGAAGACATGTTCGACGTCGCCAAGTTCAAGGACATTACCTACACCTCGAAGTCGATCACCTTCAAGGGCGAAACCCCGATTTCGGTCGACGGCACCCTGACCCTGCACGGCGTGAGCAAGCCTGTGACGCTGACCATCAACAAGTTCAAGTGCATCATTCACCCGATGCACAAGAAGGAAGTGTGCGGCGCCGATGCATCGGCTGAATTCAAGCGCACCGATTTCGGCATCAGCTACGCCGTGCCACCGTTCGCACCGGAAGTCAAACTGCAGATCCAGGTCGAAGCGGTGAAGAACTAAGCAGCGTTGCTCCAGACGCGGAAAAGCCTCGCTTCCTTGACGGGAAGCGAGGCTTTTTTTAGGTGCTCACTAGATTGCGCAGCCCGGCTTAGCGGCCATCGCGGTCGAAGTCGCCCGGCATGGCGCGCTCGACTTTATCCCACGCCGCGCGGGTGGCCGACTTGGCTTGCTGCCAGTTCAGGCGCGACTTGCCTTTGACGGTTTCCCATTCATCCGACAGGTTGTTCTCTACCGAATCGAAGTTGGTGCCGGCATAACGGCCGCGGCTGTTGTAGCCGAGTTCGTAGGCAGGACCGTAGTCGTCATAGGTGTAGCCCGGCGAATAGTACGGAGCGGTCTGGTACGAACTGCGCCAGTAAGCCGACTCTTCTTCAGGATTGACCAGCTGGCCAGCCGCTTTACCGGCCATGCCGCCCGCCATCGCGCCGATTGCCGCGCCTGCCGCCATGCCGACCGGACCACCAACCGCACCAGCGGCTGCGCCCATCGCCGCGCCGCTACCGGCGCCCATGCCCTTGGCAAAGTGGTGCTCGTGCAGCTCATCGCCCGCTTTCGGGTTGATGACTTCGGCTGCACCCTTGCCGGCCAGGCCGCCGGCGATACCGCCGATTGCCGCACCTGCCGCCATGCCGATCGGGCCGGCCGCGGCGCCGATACCGGCACCGGTCAGTGCACCAGCGCCAGCGCCAACGCCGGTACCGATGATGTGCTCGCCTTTGTTTTCAGTCCAGCTGCGCTCGATGTGGCTTGCATCCTCATCGTTGCGTGGGTTCACACCCATCAGGATGCCGCCGTTCTTGATGCCTTCTTCATAGTGCACGACGCGTTCTTCAGGGATGCCGGCGCCGATCAGTGCGCCGACCAGGCCGCCGGCGATGCCGCCAGCGCCAGCACCGGCCAGGGCCGCTGCGATAGGACCGGCGACAACCAGGCCAATGCCAGGCAGGACCAGGGTGGTGCCGACGGCGGCGATGCCAGCCAATACAGCGCCGATGGTGCCGCCGATGCCGGCGCCAACGCCTGCGCCTTCAGCCGCTTTGCTGCCGAGTTCAGTATCGGTATCGTTGAAATAGGTTTTGCGGGTGTCGTCCGACATCATCAGCGTGACGTCGTCCTTGCTGTAGCCGCGGTCGGAGAGGGAGGTGTAAGCCCGCTCTGCACTGTCGCGATCACGGAACAGGCCGGTGACCATACGGGAATCTTTTTGGGTCGTGGTGTCGTAATTGCTCATTTCAATTTCCTTTCGAATTTTTGATGTGCGGGGCTCGCATGCAAACCTGGAAATCAATGCCAGTGACGAAACGATAAGCCCGACTGAACAATGCTTCCGTACGTTGCCGCACTCAAAAACGGTGTTTCCAAGCGGCATTGAAAAATGGTGCGATGCGGAAGGCGAGGCACATCAAGACCGGCTGTTGCGACGCTGGCACAGTCGTGATGGATAGGGGCGCGCTGCCTGGCTGGCGCGCACGCTATCGCGCGTTCCTGTATCAGCGCCGGCCTTTTATTCGCGCGCAGCACTTCGCGCACAGGACGGGACCCGGTTTCTGGTGCCCATGGCGACGACGGCACGAACCTGGGGCGCCGCCGAGTGCCGCCTTGGCGCGGGGACGACGGGGGTGGGCGGGGAGCCACGTGGGTGGCGGGCGGAGCATGTGAGTGGCAGGGCGACCACGTAAGTGGTGGGCGGCCTGGGCGAAGTGAAACAAGGGCCGCCGGAGCACGGCGCTGCCATGGATGAGGAAGCACGGCGGCAGCGCTGCCTTGTCGCTACGTTTCATCAGAAAGATGTTGAATCGTCCATTACGTTCGTTGCCGCACCGACCGTTCAAATCGTGCGAATTATTCTTTTTCCATGGCCCGGCGATAACACGGGGGCCGGGATAAATCATTTAACTAACTGGAGGAATTACCATGTTATTCATCATCTGGATCATCGTTGGCGGCATCCTGGGTTGGCTGGCAAGCCTGGTCATGAAAACGGACGCCCAACAAGGCATGATCCTCAACGTCATCGTCGGTATCGTCGGCGCCTTCCTGGGCGGCTGGCTGCTCTCTCCCCTGTTCGGCGCGGGCACCATCAATATGGATGACTTCAGCATGTCGTCGCTGCTCGTGTCCTTCCTGGGCGCCGTGATCCTGCTGGCCATCGTCAACCTGCTGCGCCGCGGTAAAGTACGCTAAATGCAGCTGCTCCCATGACCAACGCATTCGTGCGTTGGTTTTTTTTTGCCTGGAATATCCGATGACCAAGAAACCCCTTTATGTAGCATTGATCAGCTGTGCGCTTACCTTGCTGGGAGTGTTCTTGGTTTTCAATTTCATGCCGAGCGAGAAGAAAATAGAGCGGCAGCTGCACCGCCTGTACGACACCGACGACCCGCAGTTCCGGCGCTCCATGGGCGTGCTGCTGGGTCCGCCAATTCTCGAAGGAAATCATGTCGACGTCCTGCTCAATGGCGACCAGATTTTTCCTGCCATGCTCAAGGCCATTCGCGAAGCGAAGCACACGATCACCCTGGAAACCTATATTTATTGGTCCGAATCGATCGGCCAGGAATTTACCGACGCGCTGATCGAGCGCGCCAGCGCCGGCGTCAAGGTGCACGTCATGCTCGACTTCATCGGCAGCATGAAAATGGATACCGCCGCGCTGGACAAGATGAAGCAGGCCGGCGTCGAGGTGCAGCGCTACCACAAGCCGGTCTGGTGGAAATTCACGCGCCTGAACAACCGCACCCACCGCAAGGTGCTGGTGGTCGATGGCAGCATCGGCTTTACCGGCGGCGTCGGCATTGCCGACCAGTGGCGCGGATCGGGCCAGGACAAGAAGCACTGGCGCGACACCCACTTCCGCGTCGAAGGCCCGGTCGTCGGGCAGATGCAGGCGGTATTCGCCGACAACTGGACCAAGGCCACCGGCACCGTCCTCGACGGCACGCGTTATTTCCCTCCGCTCAAGCCGCAAGGCGGCCACGCGGCTCAGATGTTCAGCAGCTCGCCCAGCGGAGGCAGCGAAAGCATGCTGCTGATGTACCTGATGGCCATTACCGCTGCGCGCGACACCATCCACCTGTCGAGCTCCTACTTCGTGCCGGACGAACTGACCATTAACGCCCTGGTTGCGGCCGCCAAGCGCGGGGTCAAGGTCAGGATCATCACGCCCGGCGAGGACATCGACTCGGACCTGGTGCGCATCGCCTCGCGCGAGCGCTGGGGCGCCCTGCTCGAAGCGGGCATCGAGATCGCCGAGTACCAGCCGACCATGTTCCACGTCAAGGCGCTGGTGGTCGATTCGCTGATGGTCTCGGTCGGATCGACCAATTTCGACAACCGCTCGTTCAGCCTCAACGACGAAGCCAACCTGAACATCATCGATAGCGCCTTCGCCACCGAACAGGTGGCCATCTTCGACAAGGACTGGACCCGCGCCCGCCCGATCAGCCTGCAGGCATGGCAGCAGCGTCCGTGGACCGAGAAAGTGGCGGGCGAACTGGCCTCGCTGGTGGGCGACCAGCTGTAGAAAAGGAGCGCGCAAGCGGCGCATGCCCCGGCCCGCGCGGCCGGGGTTCAATCAGAATTTGATTGACTATTATTTTGGCGATACGGATACTCTAGGGCGCTCAGCGAGCCAAGACTGTTCCGATTGACCAAAACGAGACGAAATGCGAATGAAAAAGACCTTCCTAACGCTAGCCATCCTCAGCACCGTCGCGCACGCCGACGAAGGCATGTGGATGCCGCAGCAGCTGCCACAAGTAGCCAAGCAACTCAAGGCCGCCGGCCTCAAGCTCGATCCGGCCAGCCTGACCAAGCTCACCGAATTCCCGATGAATGCGATTGTCAGCCTGGGCGGCTGCTCCGCATCGTTCGTCTCGCCGCTGGGCCTGGTAGCGACCAATCACCACTGCGTGTACAACAGCGTGGCCGTCAACTCGACGCCGGAGCGCGACCTGCTGGCCAACGGCTTCCTGGCCAAGACCCATGCGGACGAACTGCCGGCCGCGCCGGGCAGCCGCATCTACGTCACCAAGGACGTTGCCAACGTCAGCAACAAGATCATCACTCCCGAAGTCGCCAAGCTGGCCGGCAAGGCCCGCGTCGACGCGATGGAAAAGAACATGAAGTCGATGGTTGCCGAATGCGAAAAAGACGCCGGCCACCGCTGCACCGTTGCCAGCTACTACGGCGGGCTCGAGTTTTACCTGATCAAGCAGCTGGAAATCCGCGACGTGCGCCTGGTGCACGCGCCACCGTCTGGCGTGGGCAAGTTCGGCGGCGACACCGACAACTGGATGTGGCCGCGCCACACCGGCGACTACGGCTTCTACCGCGCCTACGTGAGCAAGGATGGCAAGGCTGCCGACTTCTCCAAGGACAACGTGCCGTACGTGCCGACATCGCACCTCAAGATCGCCAAGGAAGGCGTGAAAGAAGGCGACTTCATCATGGCGCTGGGCTATCCCGGCCGCACCAACCGTCACCGCCTGCCATCGGAAGTGGCGTTCACCTTCGACTGGAGCTATCCGGCATTCGTGAAAGCGTCGGCTGAAACGCTGGCCATCATCGAACGCGAAACCAAGACCAACGAAGATGCCAAGTTGAAATATGCGGGCCAGGTCGCCAACGTCAACAACTACTACAAGAACCGCAAGGGCATGCTGACCAGCTACGAAGGCAGCGACTTCCTGGCACGCAAGACCAAAGAACATGCGGACATGAAAGCCTGGGTCAACGCCAACCCGGCGCGCCAGAAAGAATTCGCGGCCGACATCGAGCAGGTCGAGAAACTGATTGCCCAGCGCGATGCCGAAACCAAGCGCGACTTCTTCCTGAACTCGTCCGCACCGCGCCTGCTGACGGTGGCACGCCGCCTGTACCGCTTGGCGAACGAAAACACCAAGCCGAACGTCGAGCGCAAGTCGGGCTACCAGGAACGCGACTTGCCGGCACTGAAAGCGGCCGTGGCGGGGATCGAGCGCACCTACGACGAAAAAGTCGACAAGGCGCTGGTCCTGAACAGCCTGAAGAAATATGCTGCCCAGCCAAAAGCCGAGCGCAATGCCAACTTCGACGCCGCCGCCGGCATCACCGACGGCATGAGCGAAGCCCAGCTCAAGACCGTGCTCGACACCATGTACGCCGGCTCCAAGCTGGGCACCGCGGCTGAGCGCGCGGCATGGATCGGCAAGACCCCAGCCGACTTCAAGGCCAGCAGCGACAGCTTCATCAAGGCTGCCGTGGCCATGTACGACGCCGGCATGAAGAGCGAAGCCGAGGAAGAAGAGCTGGCAGGCAAGATCCAGCAAGCCTACGCCAACTACATGAAGGCCAAGATCGCCTACATGACCAGCAAGGGCCAGCCGGTCTATCCTGACGCCAACAGCACCCTGCGCGTCACGTTCGGCAAGATTGCTGGCCGCGAACATGGTGCCGACGGCACCGGTTCCTGGTCCGCGTTCACGACCGTCAAGGGCGTGGTGGCGAAAGCGACTGGCGAAGGCGAGTTCAACGCCCCTGCGGCGCAACTGGCGGCGATCAAGGCCAAGGACTTCGGCAAGTATGTCGATCCGAAGCTCAAGAGCGTACCGGTGAACTACCTGGCGACCTTGGACATCACCGGCGGCAATTCCGGTTCGGCTGCACTGAACAGCAAGGCCGAGTTCATCGGTCTGGCGTTCGACGGCACCTTGGACTCGATCATTTCGGACTGGGACTTCAACAAAGCCAACACGCGCGACATCCAGGTCGACGTGCGTTACATGCTGTGGAACATGAAGCATGTCGACAAAGCCGACAACCTGCTCAAAGAAATGAACGTGGAATAAGATCCATGCCTGGGGCCGCCTGTTCGCGGGCGCCCCCAGCGCTGGTTCCATCAAGAATGCCTGCCTCCTCCGGGACGCGGGCATTTTTTTCGTCCGTCCCGCCCGCGACCGCGCGGCAAGCTGCCTCCCGATGACAAATTTCTACAATTTATTAATACCAATCTACGACCAGTCGAGTTACTATACATTCCAATCTAAGACCACATTTCCCAACCGGGGTCAGACCCGAATGCAGTTACGAATGCCGTTAAGTTAAGCCATTGTTGCCCGAAAACTTAGCTCCGTCATTCCCGCGCAGGCGGGAATGACGGAGCTTAATTTAACGCCATTAGGGTCAGACGCCGGTTGTGCACGTTTTTAAAGATGTCTGTCCGCGTGCAGGCGCGCTCAAGTTTCTCCGAGGTATCGCTAGCCTCACAAGCGTCGCTCCGGTACCAAGGCGGCGGTTTGTTATTGCTAATTAGAGCTCTGACCCCGGTTGTAGGTGTTCGGATCTCGGCCATAGGACTTTCGGAAGATTTTTTCAGGTGGAAAATATGTTTGAAAAACGCCCGCATCTGCTCTACTTTTCCCTGTTTTTCATCCTCTATGAGCTGACCGTCTACTTGTCGAACGACATGATCATGCCGGCCATGCCGCAAGTCGTGCGCGAGTTCCAGGCGTCGAACCGCAATATCGGCCTGTCGCTGAGCTTGTTCATCCTCGGCGGCAGCATGCTGCAGATCTTCCTCGGCCCCATCGCCGACCGCATCGGCAAGCGCAAAGTCATGCTGGCGGGCGTGGCGCTGTATCTGGTGGCGACCTTGTTCGTGCCCTTTTCCGCCACCATCGCTCAGTTCCTGACCGCCCGCTTCTTCCAGGGCATGGGGTCGTGCTTCATTTTCATCGGCTACGCCGCCATTCACGAACTGTTCGACGATGCCGACGCCGTCAAGCTGACCGCCATGCTGTCCAATACCACCGTGTTCGCCCCGCTGATCGGGCCGGTGGTTGGCAGTGCCGTGATCACCGTGGCGCCATGGGAAGCCATCTTCGGAATCGGTTTTGTGCTCGGCACCATCGCCTGGCTCGGCCTGTTCACCTTCATGCCGCGCGCCGAAACAATCAAGCCCAAAGCCGACCTGGCCTCGATCCGCGCCAGCTACCTGACCATCGTGCGCAACAAGAAATTCATGTCGGGAATCCTGATCGCGGCCATGGCGATCACGCCGCTGACGGCCTGGATCGGCCTGTCGCCCCTGATCATCATGGAACACATGGGCAAGTCATACGGCACCTATATCCTGTACCAGCTCGTGATTTTCTCCGGATTCATCATCAGCACCATGGCGATTCAAAAACTCGGCGACGGCTTTTCGCTCACGCGCCTGATTCGCCAGGGCGCGGGACTGGCCGTCATCGGCATGCTGGGCGCGGCTCTGGTGCATCAGCACGGACACCTGTTCATCGTCTGCATGTTCATTTTCTCGGCCGGCTTCGGCCTGTTCAACGGCGCCCTGATCCGCCTGTCGCTGACCGCCACCGGCGTATCGATGAACCTGACCTCTTCTGCGATGAGCCTGCTCTATTGCGTGTATATCGCCGCCGGCGTCGAAATCTATAACCTGGTGTGCGCCCGATTCGATTATTCGCTCGCCTCGTATGCGCTGTTTAACGTGCCATTGGGACTGGCAATCGGCGCCTGCCTGATGCGCTTTGCGAGAAACCACGACCAACAGGAACCGGCCCTGGCGCAATCGCCCCAGGCCGAGTAAGCAAGCGGACACGGAACGGAGGCAGCATGAACATCGACGTGGAATATGAAGTGCTGATCAAGGATCTGAAGGCCGAATTCCTGGCGTACAAACAGTGGGAAGCGTTCTGCCGGCAGGATGCGCATGGCGGCGCCGATGCGCGGGCCCGCCTGCAGGCATCCGCATCGGCCTATTACGGCCATTTGCGCGAACTGCGCCATTTCGTGCGCCGCCATGCCGCCCAGTTCGATGCGCGCCGGATTTCGTCGCTGCTCGCCGTCCCGACCCAGCCGCTCGGTGCGGACGAAATGATCATGCACCGGATCTGGCTCGGCGGCGCGCTGCCGGACCTGGCCCGCGAATCGATCCGCCAGTGGGATTGCGCACTCGACGACATCGGCCCGCTCGACGCCGGCCCGTACCGCCTGATGCTGTGGGTCTGGGACGCCGAGCAATTGCGCGGCGACCCGTGCTTTCATCCCGCGCCGGGCGCGCAGCACGTGATCGGCACCTATCTGTGCGGGGCGCGCCTGTTGACGGTGCATTCGCTGCAGGCGCTGGCGCAAGAACATGGTGCCGATATCGCGCCGCTGCTGGCGCAATTGCACCGCAAGCGCTATTTCGTCAACCTGGCCGATTATTTCCGGCTGCTGATCCTGCACCGCTGCGGCGGTATGTATCTCGATGCGGACACCCTGCCCTATCGCGCCGCCACGCTCTTTCTGTGCAAGCCCGAAGTCCCCGATTACGTCAGCTTTGCCGTGAACCGCGACAGCGGCCATATCGACGCCAGTTTCGTCTGCTGGATGAATCTGTTCAACGACGAAAATGGCGTGCTGATTGCGCGCAAAGCCACGCCCGCGATGGCCCAGCTGATCGCGCACATCGACGCGAATCTGGCCGCCATGGGACCCGGCGTGCCCGACAAAACCGCCCACAGCGCCGCCTGGACCGCGGCCCTGCACAGCGCCACCTACGGCGTCTGGCAAGGCACGATCGGACGCTCGCTGACGGCTTACCACGACCTCGCCGCGCGCCACGGGGTATTGCATGACGACGCGACCGAAAACATCGTCAGCGGCCTGCATGGCATGCGTTTGAGCGTCGATGCGCTCACCCGCGCCCCGGTGCCGCTCACGGGTGCCGAACAGCACAGCTACGAGCGCTGCATCGACGCGCTGGAACAGCGTCACTGGACCCTGCCCGACATCCGCGATCTGGCCGGCGTGGCCCAGGTGTTGACCACCACGGAATTGCCGCGCATGGCTTACGCGGCGCAACTGCGCGCCTGGGCCGAGGGCTGCCATTACTACTCTTTCCTCTCGCAAGACCCCAAGCTGGACCGGGTCAACGCCTTGTTCAGCGCCTATCTGATGGCAATCAACGCCGACCAGATCCGGCGCGGGAACTTCTGGCGCAAGACGCGCGGAGCCGATACGCGGCGCGAGCGCAGGTACGCCAGCGTCCACGCCACCGCCACACGCATCCACAGCGCCCATGCCAATGAACGCTGAAACGCCCGTCTTCGTGCAAGGGCCGCTGATCCCGGACGCACACCGTGACCGCATGGCGGCGCTGCTGTTCGCGACCAGCTATCTCGAATACTGCTCGTTCGGCAATCGCCTGCGCCTGCCGCTGGTGGCGTTGCAGCGGCGCCAGAATATCGATCCATACATCGCCCATTCGGTCGGCCTGTTCGATGCCGCCGGCCGGTTCAACGGCTTTTACACGGCCGCCACCATCGGCGAATTCGGGAAAATCGAGACGGTGTCGTATTACCGCGACGAGATGCACGCCATGGATGCCGCCTACGACGCCTTTATCGCCACCCACGCGCGGGAGGACGACCTGTTCGTGGCCAGCCTGGCGGTCGAGGAGCGCTTCCGCGGGCGTGGGCTGTTCAATGTCATGCTGGCCGATATCGGCGCACTGGCACGCGACAAAGGCAGCCCCCGCATCGTGCTGGCGGTATGGGAAAACAGCGCCGCCATGGGCATTTACCTGAACAAGGGTTTCCGCTCGCGCGCGGTATTCGATTACGCCGCCGAGCTGTTTTTCGACCGGCTGCATTTCATGGAATTGGCACTACCTGGAGGAGCACGATGAACGGCAGTATCGAGACAATCGGCAAACACAGCGTCGACACGCGCAATCAGTCGACCGTGGCGCGGACGGCGGCGCGCCTGAACGACCGTTCGAATGGCGCGCCGCTGCGCGTGCTGTCGGAACAGGACTGGGATTTCTGGATAAAGAACGGCTACATCGTCATTCCCAACGCGGTCGAGCCGAAGCAGCTGGAGCGGCTGGAGCAGCTGATCTGGGAATTCGAGGAACTCGACCCGGACAATCCAGGCAGCTGGTATCCGCCCGAGAAATCGCGCCTGCGAAAAACAGAGCTGAGCTTCAATGCGGGGATGATAGAGTTATACAACCACCAGTATCTGTGGGACACGCGCCAGATGCCGCGGGTGTATGACGCCTTTGTCGATATCTGGGGCACGCACAAGCTGTGGGTATCGATCGACCGCATCAACCTGAACCTGCCGCCCGAGCCGGGATTCGAATTCAAGAGCTTCATGCACTGGGATTACGACCCGGAGAGCGCGCCGCAGAATGTGCAGGGCGTGCTGTCGATCAGCGACCAGACCGATATCGAAGTGGGCGGTTTTGTCTGCGTACCCTCGCTGTTCCAGGATTTCGATGCCTGGCGCCGCACCCAGCCGGCCGATTGGGACTGGTACCGGCCGGACGTCTCAAGCCTGCCGCACGTGCCGGTGCTGTTGAAAAAAGGCGATCTGCTCATTTTCAACAGCCGCCTGTGCCACGGCATCCGCCAGAATGTGTCGGCGGATAAGGTCCGGATGGCGCAATATATATCGATGATGCCGGCGCAGGAGCACGACGAGGCATTGAAACAATGGCGCATCCATTCCTGGCGCGAGCGGGAAGCGCCGGCCGGATACAGCCTGCATGGCGATCCGCGCCGATGGGAACAGACCAGATACCAGCGCGCGCAATTGAGCGCCCTGGGCGAACAACTGCTGGGCCTGCGCCCATGGCAGGACACGGAGTAACGTTTTTTACGGATAGCGAGGAATCACAAGATGCAATCAGACATGCAGAACAACATCGGACAGTTATTCATGGTCGGCTTCGACGCCCTGGAACCGAATGACCATATTATCGGCCTGATCCGCGAACGCCGCATCGGCGGCGTGATCCTGTTCCGGCGCAATGTCCACACGCCGGCGCAAGTATCCGCGCTGTGCCAGAAGCTGCAGGAAATCAACGCCGAAGTCAGCGACGAGCCCCTGCTGATCGCGCTCGACCAGGAAGGCGGCATGGTGATGCGCATCGAACAGGGCGTCACGCCGATTCCCGCGGCCATGGCCTTCCAGGCGGCCGGGTCGGTGGAAGAATGCCGGCAGATCAATTTCATCAATGGCGACGAGATGCGCCAGATCGGCATCAACATGATGCTCGCTCCCGTTCTCGACGTGAACAACAACCGTCTGAACCCCATCATCGGCGTGCGTGCCTACGGCGAAGATGCCGACACCGTGGTGCGCTACGGCATGGCGGCCCTGCGCGGCCAGCAGGAAGCCGGCGTCATCGTCACGGCCAAGCACTTTCCCGGCCATGGCGACACCGCCGTGGACTCGCATTACTCGATGGCGCTGGTGCCGCACGATCTGGAGCGCCTGCGCGCGGTCGAGCTGGTGCCGTTCCGGGCCGCCATTGCCGGCGGCGTGGATGCGATCATGACGGCGCACGTGGCCTTTCCCGCCATCGAACCGGATCCGTCGGTGCCGGCCACGCTGTCGAAGGCTGTGCTGACCGGGCTGCTGCGCGAAGAGATGGGCTATGAAGGCGTGATCATTTCCGACTGCCTGGAAATGGGCGCGATTGCCGACGGCGTGGGCGTGGCGGCGGGCGCAGTGGCGACCTTGCAGGCGGGCGTCGACATCGTGCTGATCTCGCACCGCGAAGACCAGCAGCGCGCGGCGTTGGCGGCCGTGACGGCCGCCGTGGCCCAAGGCGACATCGACGCGCAGCGCATCGGCGATGCCCTGGCGCGCGTGCGGCGCCTGAAGCAGGCGCGCGCGGTGGGCGGCTGGCGCGAGCGCGCGGCCACGCCAGGCGGCCTGATGACGGCCGAATCGATTGCGCTGGCGAAAAAAGTGCAAAAGGCGGCGCTGTGCGTGCAGGGCGACTTCCGCCCGCTCGACCCAAGCCTGCCGCTGAGCCTGATCACGGTCGAGGTGCGTTCGCGCAGCGAAGTCGATGAAGTGGCCAACGGACGCAACAACGAAGCGCGCAGTTCGATGCTGCCGGCGCTGCAGAAGGCCGGGTTCGACGTGCGCGAGTATGCGATGTCGGCTGAAGCGCTCGATGCCGAAGTGGCCGAGGCGATTGCGTTTGCCGCCGGCGCGCAGCAGATCGTGGTGCAGACCTACAATGCGATGCTGGTCGAGGGGCAACGCCGCCTGCTGGCAGCCATGCCGGCGGACAAACTCTGGGTGGTCGCGGGCCGCTTGCCGTACGACCTCGAGCTGGCGCCGCAAGCGCAAGGCCGCCTGGCCGCGTTCGGTTGCCGTCCGGCCGCGCTCGAACCGGTGGTCGAACGCCTCGTCAGCGCCGCGTAAGGCGACTCGCCGCCGCCGGGCGGCGATTTCCGATCGCTTACCGATGGGCGGTTTTGGCGTAACTCCACCATCGCCTGTCGCATTCGGACAAGACGCTGTACATATGCTCCTTTACATTGGCTGCTCCATCCCACGGAGGAGCCACCATGTCGGACAGCATCAAGCGGCGTCATTTTATGGCAGCACTAGGCAGCCTGGTCGCAGGCGCCAGCCTGGCGCCATCCCCAGCCCGGGCCGCCACAGCCCCTCCCCGCACCCCGCTCAGCCGCGCTCCCGGCCAGCTGGCGCCCGTCTACGATGTGCTGGTGATCGGCTCCGGCTACGGCGGCGCGGTGATGGCGGCGCGCCTGGCGCCGGGCCGCTCGCTGGCCGTGCTCGAACGGGGCAAGGAATGGTCGCCGGACGCCTTTGCCACCGGCCTCGTCGATACCCTGGCACAATTTCGCACCGCCTCCGCACCGCTCGGCCTGTTCGATTACCGCGCCGGCGGCACCATCGATGTGTTGAGCGGCAATGGCGTCGGCGGCACCTCGCTGATCAATTCGAGCGTGGTGCTGGCACCCGACCGCGATATTTTCGGGCGCTGGCCGCAGGCGATCCAGAACGCCTACGCCAGCGGCGCCATGGATACGTACGAGGCGCGCGTGCGCACGATGCTGGGCGCCGACACCGTCACCGAGGCGGACGCCCTGCGCAAGAGCTGGTTCCACCTGTCCACCACGGCTGCGCGCAAGCGCCAGGGCGCGCAGGTACAGCCGCGCGCGCTGCCGATCGCCGTCAACCTGCGCCGCTACCAGGGCCAGCCGAATGCCCAGGGCGTGTGGCAGGCGGCCTGCACCCATTGCGGCGATTGCGTCACCGGTTGCCGCGTCGGCGCCAAGAACAGCCTCGACGTCAATTACCTGCCGCTGGCCCGCAGCGGCGGCGCCCAGATTTTCGCGCGCATCGAGGTCGACTGGATCGAGCGCCTGCCTGACGGGCGCTGGCGCGTGCATTACCTGGCGCGCCCGGACAGCGGCCCCGCCGTGTCCGGCTCGGTGGTCGCCGCCAGCGTGATCCTGGCCGCCGGATCCCTCGGCAGCACCCAGATCCTGCTGCGCTCGCAGGCGCGCGGGCTGGCCCTGTCGCCCGCGCTCGGTACCCGCTTTTCAACCAATGGCGACCTGCTGGGGCTGGCCTACAACACACGCGTCCAGACCAATGTGATGGGCTTCGGCGCCGCCCCCGCGCCGTTCGGCCTCAAGCGCGTGGGACCGACCATCACCAGCATGGCCGACTATCGCGCCGCCGGCACCCCGGTGGCGCAGCGCTACCTGATCCAGGATGCGGCCATCCCCAGCGCCCTGGTCGACGCCCTGCGCCTGGCCATGCCGCTGGCCGCGCCCGGCGGCAGCGACTTTCCAGCCCTGCAGCGCATCGCGCGCGACGTCGCCAAACGCGGCACCGACGGCGCCCTCAACCACAGCATGGTGTACCTCGGCATCGGCCACGACAGCGCCTCGGGCAAGGTGGAGCTCGACGCCAACGGTAATGCGCGCGTGCTGTGGCCGGGCATTTCAAAAGAACCCTTCGGGCAGCGCATGCGGGCCGAAATGGCGCTGCATGCGCAAGCATTCGGCGGGCGCTACGCCGATAGTCCGCGCAGCAGTCCGCTGTTCGGCGGCGCCATGACCACCGTGCATCCCCTGGGCGGCTGCCCGATGGCCGATAGGGTCGAGGATGGCGTGGTCGACGCCGACGGCCGGGTGTTCAATCCGCGTGGCGGTGGGCAGACAGCGCAAGCGGTCTACCCGGGCCTGCGCGTGATCGACGGCGCCATCGCGCCGGCATCGCTGGGGGCCAATCCCTTGCTCACCATCGCCGCGCTGGCCGAGCGCGCCGCCGAACGCTTTTCCCAATGAGGCTGACCATGACGACGTTCCTGCACAAACTGTTGCTGCTGACCGGTCTCGCGCTGCTGCCCTGCCTGGGCTGGGCACGGGGCATCGCATTTTCCGAGGAAATGCACGGCTACGCCTATCACCAGGGCGAGTACCGCTCCGTGAGCGTGTATTTCAAGGTCGTCATCGACGATATCGATGCCTGGCGCACCAATCCCCAGCACGCCGCCAAGCTGAGCGGCGAACTGGTGCTCGACCGCGTGCCGGCCGGCAGCGTCAACGGCAGCTTGCAAATCCTGGCGCCAGCCCCGGGCGCGGCGCCGGGACGGGTGCTGACCTACCGCTTCAAGGGCGCGGCGGTGCAGTTTGTCGGCATCAAGCACGTCTACAACAATGCCGGGCTCGACATGCTGGACGACATGACCACCCTGCGCGGCGTGTTTCAGGCGCAAGGCCAGGCCCAGCCGAGCGTGCCGGACTTGCTCAAGGGCGATGCCTGGACCTCGGAACTGCACTTCGAGTGGTGGAAGCCGGCCACCTTGTGGAATTTTTCATGGTCGTTCAACACCATCGCCACGCCGTGGTACGAGGAGCTGGCGGTGAAAATCCTGTTCCTCAAGACCGTGTTCGGCAACCTGGCCAAGGTGCTGTTCCCGTGGGCGGTCTGAACCGATGCTGACACGCGCCGCGCCCAGCGTATCGACCCTGTACGCCGATGCGCTGGGGGCGTTCCTGGCCGAGCAGGGCTTGCCGCGCGATGCAGGCGTGGCAAGCCCTGGGCCGCGCCTGTGCGGCAGCGCGTTTGCCGGGCTGATGACGGGCGGCGCGCGCGAGCTGGACGACCCGGCGCTTGGCTTGCGCTTCGGCACGCGCGTGGGTGCGGCCGGCTTCGGCATGCTGGGCATCGCCGCCGCCAGCGCGCCGACTTTGCGCTGCGCCATCGGCCACCTGACCGAACTCGAATCGATCACCAGCACCCTGGGACGCGCGCGCGTGCTGCGCCGGGGCGAACGCGTGCACGTGGTATGGCAGCCGGCGCAGGCGGTGGCGCCGGCCGTGATCGAGGGCATCCTGGCCGGCTGGGTCTCGTTCGGCCGTTATCTGCTGGGCGGGCAGGCCGATGTGGCGCATGTGTCGCTGCGCCACCGCCCCATCGCGCAGCTAGCAGAGTACGAAGATGCCTTCGCCTGCCCGCTGCATTTTGAAACCTGCTGCTACGGCGTGACGATTGCCACGGAGCTGCTCGACGCCACGCCGCGCTTTGCCGACCCCGCGCTCAATGCGGCGCTCGGCACCTGGCTGGGCCATTGCGCACGCACCAGCGCGCGCGAGGGGGCGGTCGTGACACGCGCGGTGGGCGCCCTGTTCGCCTCCAGCGTGCCGCTGGCCGAAGCCGACGAAGCGCGCACCGCCGCCGCCCTCGGCCTGGGGCCGCGCGCATTGCAACGGGCCCTGCAGCGCGAGGGCGCCAGCTTTCGCCAGCTGCTCAACGCCGCGCGCGCGCAGCAGGCGCTGATCGGCGTGCTGCGCGGCGACGCGCCGCTGGCGCAGCTGGGGGCGGCGGTCGGCTTCGAGGAGCAATCGTCGCTGTGCCGCGCCTTTCGCGGCTGGACCGGCTACCCGCCGCTGGTGTTCCGCCAACGCATGGCGCAGGTGTTTCGTCCGCTGCGGCTGGCGCATGAATCCATCGGCGCGGAGCCGCACGCGTGATGACGCCGGCCGACGCCAACCGCTGCCGCTTCGTACCGGGCAGCCGCGCCGGCCATTACGAAAGCTATTTCCTCAGAGCCAACGAGCCCGGCCGCGCGCGCGCCTTCTGGATCCGCTACACTTTTTTCTGCCCGGCGGGGCAGCCGCAACAGGCCGTGGGCGAAATCTGGGCTGTGTTCTTCGATCGCGAACGGCGCCGCATTGTGGCGGTGAAGAACCAGTTCGCGCTGGGCGACTGCACGATCGGCCCGGGCGCGCCGGACTTGCTGATCGGCCATTCGCAGCTCAGCGCCAGCGGCCTGGCGGGCAGCGCCGCCACGCCCGCGCACCGGATCGCATGGGCGCTAGGCTACGACGCGCCGCACGCACCGCTGCTGCTGATGCCGGCCTCGCTGTACGCGGGCCGCTTTCCGCAATCGAAGGTGCTGGTGGGGGCGCCGGGCGCGCTGTTTGCAGGCGAGCTGGAGGTCGATGGCGAAGCGGTGGCCGTGCAGCAGTGGCGCGGCAGCCAGAATCACAACTGGGGCAGCCGCCATACCGATACCTACTGCTGGGGCCAGGTGGCCGGCTTCGACGATGCGCCCGAGGTGTTCCTCGAATGCTCGACGGCGCGCCTGAAATTCGGACCGGTCTGGTCGCCGCAGATGAGCCTGGTGGTACTGCGCATCGGCGCGCTGGAAATCTCGCTCAACAGCATCACGCAAGCCTTGCGCACGCGCGCGCGCATCGACGGTTTCGGCTGGGATATCGACGCTCGCGCCGCCGGCGTGCGCGTGCAGATCCGCATCGACGCGCCGCGCGAAGCGTTTGCCGGCTTGCATTATCCAAATCCTCCGGGCGGCGTCAAAACCTGCCTCAATTCCAAACTGGCGTCGTGCACGCTGACCCTGACCCTGCACGGGCAGCCGCCGCGCACGTTCAGTTCGCGTCACGGCGCCGCCTTTGAAATCCTTACCGACCGCACCGACCACGGCGTGGCCATCCTCGCCTGAGAACAACGACAACCGACATGACAATCATCGCTCCCACACCACGCCTACTGGCCGCCCTGCTCGTCCTCGCAAGCACCCTTGGTCCCGCCCATGCCGCGCCCGACGATGCCGCCGTCGCCGCGCACATCAACGGCGCGCCCGTACACGCGCTCACCTTGCGCGCATTGCAGCACCAGGCACGCGACCAACCCGGCCGCCCGTCCGCCGAGGCGGTGCTGGCCGACATCGTGGCCGACCGCCTGCAAGCGGACTGGTCGCGCGCGCGCTTCAGCGCCGCCCAGCTCTATCCCGCCAGCACGGTCGGCTTCGCACCCGAGGTGGGGGTGGACGACCGCCTGGTCGGCCTGCTGCGCAGCATGTACGCCAAGGAACTGGAAGCGACCCTGCGCGGCCTGCCCGGCGGCACTCTTGCCGGCGCCATCGAAGCCACCTTCCCGCTGGAACCAAAGCAGCTCGACCGCCTGTTCGGCGCACCGCGCGCGCTGCGGCTCGGTTACGACTTCAGTGCGGAGCAGGCCGCGCTGGCCGCCAAGACCCCACTGCTGCGCTATCGCCTGGGCAGCGCGCCGCCGGTGACCCTGACGCTGGGGGACGTGTACCAGCGCCAGAACGTGCAGGGCCGCATGGACTTCTTCAACCGCAAGCTCGACTTCATCTATCAACAGGCGCGCCTGCGCATGGCCGGGCTGTTCGTGCTGGACTGGGCGGACCGCCAGTTCGGCGCGCAGGCGCTGGCCGACCTGCGCCAGGCGCTAAGCGAGCAGGAAGCGGTGCGCGGCGCCATGCGCCAGTACGGACTGGCCGACGGCGCTGAAGCGCACAGCCCGCTCCAAACGGCGCTGGCGCGCCAGGTCACGCAGGCCGAGATCGGCGCGTTCTACACGGCGCACAAGGAGCAATTCCGGCGTACCGAGAAGGTGCGCGCGCGCCACATCCGCGTCAACAGCGAAGCGCTGGCGACGCGGATTGCGGCCGAGGCGGCGGCCGGCAAGGACTTCGGCCTGCTGGCGCGGCGCCATTCGACAGCGCCCAACGCAGCCGGTGGCGGCGACCTGGGCTGGGTGCTGCAGACCGACGAGCCGGACTGGCTGTCGGCGCTGGCGCTGCTGCAACCGGAGGGCAAGGTGTCGAGCCCGTTCCGCGCGCCGGTGGGGCCTGGAGCGACGGCCACCTGGGACATCCTGCTGGTCGAAAAACGGGTGGAGGGCTTCCACCCGCCCGACTCGGAAACGGTGCGCTACATGGCGCGCAAGGCCATCGCCCATGAGCGTGCGCGGACCGAATTCGCCGCCGCGCGCAGCAAGCTGGTGCGCGCGGCCACGGTCGCCGTCAACCGCAAGCTGCTCGATGAACAGGCGCGCGGCGCCGCGGGTGCGCCATGAGGCCGGCACTGCAGTTGCTGGTCGGCGCGGCGCTGGTTGGGAGCGCAATCTGGCTGGTGTGGCCGGAGAATGAGGCGCCGTCCGAAGCTGGAACGGCGGACGCCACCGTCAGCACGCGCGCGGCGGTTGCCGGCCGGCCCTGGCTGGACGCCTGGCCACCGGACACCAAGGCCGCGCCGGCTGATGAGGCACCGCTGCCGGCGGCGCAAAGCCTGGCGCAGACCCGCGTCTACGGCGACCCGGAAGCGCCGCCGATTGCGCTCGATGTGCCGGCGCGGGTGCGCCCCACAGCCGAGGAACTGGCCGACCCGAAGGCCTATCAGGCATTTGAAGCGCGCCAGAACGCGCAGGTGATGGCCGCTTACGTCAAGGCGGTCGACGAGGAGCTGCCGCGCCTGCGCGACGACATCGCGCGCGGGCGTTCCATGGGCATCGCCGCCGACAAGATCGCCAAGGCGGAAGACAAGGCGCGCGGGCTGGAAAACATGCGCGCGCAGCTGTTGAAGGATCATCCCGCACTGGGGAAATGAGCGCGGCCGCATGCGCGGTCGTGGTAATGCAGCAAGCCGGCCGGGCATCGCGTTTGCGCTGTCCGCATACATCATAAAAAAGGAGACCAGATGAAAGCAGTATTCAAGCTCGCCCCCGTCGCATTCGCCCTGTTCGCATGCCTGCCGGCCAAGGCGTGGAATACCGAAACGCACCGCCGCATCGTGCTCGACGCCGTCGAATTCATGAAGGCGCATCCGGACCAGACCCGCTACGCGACCTTGGTGGCGGGCGTGACGCGGGCCGGCTACACGATCGAGCAGTTCGCCGCCGCCGTCGGCCAGGGCGCGCACGACGTCGACTATTTCGAGGACACCTACATCTGCGGCGCGACCACCGGCAACTGCCAAGGTTCGCCGCTGTGGGGCTTGGGTTCCGGGCTGGCGCGCTACACCTCGTTCTGGCACTTCCAGAACCATACGGCCGGCGCCGACGTGCACGGCAACGACTTCGGCGGCTACCACTACGCCAAGCAGGGCAATCCGGGCGACATCGACAAGCTGGCGGCGGCCTGGCTGGTCAACGATTACCTGGACGATGGCACCGGCGGGCTCGGTGGCTGGTTCGGCGACGCCAGCAAGTACAACACCTTCGGCATCACGGAAGCGCGCTACCGCCAGGGCGGCTATTCGACCGCGAGCATGTACCAGGATTACCAGCATTTCCCATTCCAGCCGCTCGACAATCTGGCACAGCATTTCTGGACGCGCTTCCTGCAGGCGCCGTCGGCGCAGTCGCTGGGGTTCGCACTGCATTCGACCGACCTGCTGCAGCCGCACCATACCTTCAACGTGCTCGGCCACAACCATTCGGGCTGGGAAGGCTGGATCGGCGACCATTACGATACCGAAAAGCTGAACGATCCGGCGCTGGTGCTGGCGGCGCTGAACGACTTCACGCCGCTGGCCAGTAACGCCACCGACATCCGGCCGTTGCTCACGCAAGGCGGCACGTATTCGTACAAATATGGGGGCGCGGTGATGTCGTCGACCGATCATGCGGTGCGGCGTGGCGTGGCCAAAAAGATGGTGCCGCACGCGATAGCGATGGTGGTGCGCGTGCTGGATCGGGCTGCCGTGCGTCTGGCGCTCTAGCAGCCGGACCCGGCTTCGCTCGCTACGTTACAGGGGCGATAGCATCCTGCTGCTCCGCTAAAAATGACGGTCGTACCAGCTCCCGCCACAATGAAGGGGGCTGGCATGAAGGGGAATGTGGAAGCGGCCAGTTGAGCCAGGCATCAACGTTTCGGTCTGTCAGATTTGCCCAGCCGTTCCAAGCGGCCCTTCCATTTGGCAGCTGGGGCTACTTGGGCTGTGACAGTTCAGCATGTCATCGCTTCGCAGAACCGATGTGCCGCTTCTCTGAGATTTTTCTCATCGCCGATTTGCAACCTGCAGCACAGAATCAATTCTGCCACTTTGGCATCGCGCCAGGCTTGATCGAATGCGGAAAATTCCCTATCTCGAAATGTCAGTAATATATCGAGGGCCTGTACGAATTGCCGTCGATCATAGTAATGATGACCAAGATAGAGAAGTGCATATTTGTGATCGGGATTAATCCGCAAGGCATTACGCAAATGATGAACTACATTTTCGTTGCGTAATTCCGTATCCGCAGGATGCTGATACCATGCGTACCCGATTGCGTGTTGCACTTCAGCAGATCCCGCATCGCCTTGCGTCGAAAGAAATTCTATCGCCTGTTCAAGAAGGCTTACACGAACTTGCGAATCGGCCGCGCATGCGGCATCTTCAATCGCTTGAACTGGATTAAACATTCGCCTTGCCGCTCCTGATCGGTGTCACACGCGAAAAGCGGGCAAGGCCAGCCGTCAGGCCGCGCTGTCGTTCAGCCGCGAGTGGCGGATGCTGTACGCGAAGTAAGTCAGCACCGCCACGCCCATCCAGATCGCGAAGACGGTGAATGTGGTCTTGGACAAATCCTTCATGATGTACAGGCAGGCGGCGACGCTCAGGCCAGGCACCAGATATGGACCGAACGGCACGCGGAAACCCTTGACCAGCGATTCGCCCATCTTCTTGCGCATCACCGGCACCGCCACCGACACCACGATGAACGCCGTCAAGGTACCCATGCTGACCATGTCCCACAAATAGGTCGAGTCGACGAAGCCGGCCACCAGCCCCACCACCAGGCATACGATCAGGGTATTGCTGACCGGCGACTGGGTGCGCGGGCTGACTTTCTGGAACGTTTTCGGAATCAGGCCATCCTTGCTGATCGCGTACAGGATCCGGGTCTGGCCGTAGATCGTCACCAGGGTCACGCTGAATACGGAAATGACGGCGCCGGCGGAGAGCACCAGCGCCGGCCAGGTCTTGCCGGTGACGTTCTGCAAAATCACCGCCAGACCCGCTTCCTGGCCGTGAAACATCTGGGCCGGCTGGGCGCCGAGGGCGGCAATCGCCACCAGCATATAGAACACGGTGACGATGCCGAGCGCCGCCAGGATGCCGATCGGCACGTTGCGGGTCGGGTTGCGCACTTCTTCGCCGGCCGTGGCCACCGTGTCGAGGCCGATGAACGAGAAGAACACCGTGCCGGCGGCGGCTGTCACGCCGGCCATGCCGGCGAAGCCCTTGCTGTTATCGGTGTTGAAGAATGGCGTGAAGTTGTTGATGTCGAAGCCGGAAAACGCGATCACCACGAAGAACACCAAGATCGCCAGCTTGACCAGCACCATGATCGCATTGGTCGTGGCCGATTCCTTGGTGCCGCGGATCAGCAGCAAGCCGCACATGATCACCAGCAAAATCGGCGGCAGATTGATGTGCCCGGCCCGGATTTCCATGCCGTGCTCCCCGGAGACGAACATCGGCGTTCGCAGCATTTCCGGTATCTGCCAGCCGAAGGCATTGGTGAGGAAGTTGTTCAGATAGGCTGACCAGCCGATGGCGGTGGCACTGGCCGCCAGCCCGTATTCGAGCAGCAGGCAGCCGGCCATGATGAAGGCGGCGAATTCGCCCACCGTGGCGTAGGCAAACGAATAGGACGAGCCGGACGCCGGAATGCGGAACGACAGTTCTGCGTAGCACAGCGCGGTCAGGCCGGCGGTGAGCGCGGCCAGCAGGAACGACAGCACGACCGAGGGTCCGGCCTTGGGCACCGCCTCGACCATGGTGAAGAAGATGCCGGTGCCGATGGTGGCGCCCACGCCGATCATGGTCAGCGGGAACAATCCCATGGTGCGCGCCAGACCCGTTCCTGCATGCCCGGGTGGGGGGTTGGTCGTGCTACCGGCAGGTTTGGTACGGAACAGCTTCTGGCCCAGAGTTTGATTCACGGATTCGTCCCTTTTGTCGCGCTAGATGAATGGCAGCAGCGATTATAGGGGCTATTGCCATTTACTTATACACATCTTTTGCACGCGAAAAACCGGGTAGCCAGTCCGGCAACGGCCTTGCCACGCCGGGGCGTGGACGGGCCGCCGCATCACTTGCTGAGATCGACTTTGTCGTTGCGCTTGCCGCGGAAAAAGTTCCACGCCGCCACGCCCGCCGTGCCGAGGGCGATGAAGATCAGCTTCTTGAAGGCGAGCAGCAGGGCCAGCAGTTTGCCGAACAGGCCAAGCTTGGAGGCGACGCCGCCGGCGACCAGCGCCGCGAGACCGTATTCGGCCGCCTTGTCGGTGGCGGGGTTGTAGTCCGCGTAGCGGTTGCCCGGCGTGAAGTCGCTAAAGGCGGTGACCTTGCGCATTTCCTGGCGGATGCCGGCAATCTGGTCCATGGTTGCCACGGCGTTCAGCACCAGCACACCCTCACGGCCGAGCACGCGGATGTTGTAATTGAGGCTGTGTTCGTTTTCGCCCGCGATCGACAATTCCTTGGCCCAAAACATCTTGTGCGTGCTTTTTTCATAGCTGGGCTTTTCGGCCCAGCCGACCAGCTGCATCGCCGCATAGCCCTGGGACTTGCGCTCGCTGTTTGCTTCCAGCACCGCTTCCTGCATGTCCTTGAGCAGCTCGTCGTACTTGATGGTGTCCGCATCGCTGTCCTTGACGTGGCCGTCGCCTTCGTAGGTGACGATCACGCCCCAGCCATCCTTGCCCATCACGCCGCTGGCCGGCACGATCATGCCCAGGGTTTTGTGGCCGGGCGGATTGCCCCAGGCCTGCACCAGCACCCGCTCGGTGTCGGCCGGGGTGAGGTAACGGAAGCTGTCCGGCAGGTTCAGCGTGGCCAGTCCCCCAGGCAGGTCGATCTTGCCGCCTTGCGGCTTGAGTGAGGCGACGAACTGCTCGACGCTGACGGCCTTGTCGTCGCCCGGCCCCTGGGCGTGGGCGCCGGTCATGCAGCCGAGCGCCAGCAGGAACAGGGCGAGGGAAAGGTGTCTGAACATGGCATTCTCATCTGTACATATAGGCAGGACATTCTACGTGGAAATTATTATAATGAAAATAATTATTTCGCCAAAACAACACCATGTCGCATTTTAAAGCTATATCCTAGATGCATCTTTGCTAGAATGCATGTCTTCTCATCGGAGCCTCCATGCGCCTCACCCGTTTTACCGACATTGGCCTGCGCGTGCTGATTTACCTGGCCCGTGCCGGGGAGCGGCGCGTGCCGGTGACGGTGGCCGAGGTCGCCGGCCAGTTCGAGTTGCCGGTCAACCATGTTGTCAAGGTGGTGGGCCACCTTGCGCGCGCCGGCTGGGTCAGCGCCACCCGCGGACGCAACGGCGGCCTGCGCCTGGCCGCCGATGCCGCCACCCTGTCCATCGGGACGGTGCTGCGCGAGCTGGAAGGCGACAGCGAACTGGTCGACTGCGAAGGCACCGGTTGCCGCCTGAGCGGCGACTGCCAGCTGCGGGCGGCGCTCAAGACTGGCATGGATGCCTTTTACGGCGCCATGGACAAGGTCACCCTGGGCCAGATTACCGAGGGAAATACGGGCGAGAAGATCGTGCGCATGCACAGGATGTTCCTCGATGAGGGCAAGGGCATCGCTGCCTGACACCGGCTATGGACACGGGCGCGTCGCGACGCGCCTTTTTTACGACATTAAAGTTGCATCTTTTATGCAACATATTGAAAGGATTTTATGATTTCTGCTGCTTCCCGTCCCTACATCGACGCCAGCGTTCCCGTGCTGCGCGAACACGGCGTGGCCATCACCACCACGTTTTACCGCAATATGTTCGCCGAGCATCCCGAGCTGACCAACCTGTTCAATATGGGCAACCAGGCGACCGGCGCCCAGCAGCAGTCGCTCGCCTCGGCCGTGTTTGCCTACGCCGCCAACATCGGCGACCCGGGCGCACTGGCGCCGGTGATCGAACGCATCGTCCACAAGCATGTGTCGGTCGGCATTCGCGCGGAACACTATCCGATCGTGGGGCGCCACCTGCTCGGCGCCATCGCCAGCACCCTAGGCGAGGCCGCCACGCCGCCGCTGCTGGCGGCCTGGGACGAGGCCTATCACTCGCTGGCCGCGCTGTTCATCGAGGCCGAGCGCGCCCTGTATGCCGAAGCCGGCATCACGCCGGGCCAGCGCCGCGCCATGCGCGTGACCGAAGTGCGGCAGGAAAGCGCGGATGTGGTGTCGATCCGCATGACGCCGGAGGATGGCGCGCCGGTGGCAATCGGCAAGCCCGGGCAGTATCTGAGCGTGCAGGTCGACTTTGCCGACGGACATCGCCAAATTCGCCAGTACAGCCTGTCCGACACCACGCAGCCGGGCAGAGCGCGCGTCTCGGTCAAACGCGCGCCGGCCGGCGCTGGCACCCCGGCAGGGGAAGTGTCGAACTGGATTCACGAAAACGTGCGCGTGGGCAGCGTGCTGCAAGTGTCGCCGCCGTTCGGCGACTTTGCCCCGGAGTGCGAATCGGACGAGCCGGTGGTACTGCTGTCGGCCGGGATCGGCATCACGCCAATGATCGCGGCCCTCAAGCGCATCGCCCAGGTCCATCCGCGGCGCCACGTGATTTTCGCGCATGCCGCCCGCAACGCGCAGCATCATGCGCACCAGCTTGACGTGGCCGCCGCGCGTAGCGTCATGCCCAATCTGCAGGTGGTCACGTTCTACGAAGAAGTAAGTGCTCACGACGACGCCGTCCTCACCGGATGGATGGATGTGACGTATTTGCCGGCCTGGCCGCGCCAGGAAACGAATGTGTATATGTGCGGCCCGCTGCCGTTCATGCAGGCGCAGTGGCTGGCGCTGGTCGGCGCCGGCGTGCCGGTGGAGCGCCTGC
The DNA here is from genome assembly GCF_030846505.1 of Massilia pseudoviolaceinigra. NCBI lineage: Bacteria > Pseudomonadati > Pseudomonadota > Betaproteobacteria > Burkholderiales > Oxalobacteraceae > Massilia > Massilia pseudoviolaceinigra. Next base: position 81,286 of record NZ_JAVCWL010000021.1, read on the forward strand.
ACCGCGAAGTGTTCGGGCCGGACCTGCTCGATCATCTGTTGTAAGTCGCGCCGGCACGCAGCGGTTACAAAAAAGTTACTGCCTTCTCTGCAATATAGGAATTATGATAACGAACACGCCGACACAGTTGCCGTCGTGTTCGCGTCGCTCCCTATATGAAAGAAATTGATGGCACAACACTACCCCCTGGCGACCGTAGCCTCTGCCCTGTTCGGTTTTACCCTGTCGCTGGCAGCCCATGGCGCCCAAGCGGCGCCGGGCATCAGCGTCGGCGCTGCCGTCAGCAACTCCAGGCTGACCGTGATCGACCTGACGCCGGACGATGGACAGGCGGCGGGCTACACCTTCCTCGGCAGTGGTAATTCCAGCGTTGACGCCACCATCGAATCCCCGTCGAATTCCTTGAACCGGAACGACGCTGCGCACAGTCACCTTTTGGCATCGATCGCCGCCACGGTAGCGTACGGCGCTTCGACCTCGTCAAGCAGTGCAAGCCAGTTTGGCGAAGTGCGCGCGGACGTCCAAGTGCATGACAATGTTGGTCACCGCGGCAATGCGATGGGCAACGTGGTGCAAAGCACCACCTTGCTGATCGCTCCGCACACGCAGGTCATTTACTCGGGATATGGCGAGGTATCGATGAGCGATGCCGGACAAAAGGGTCCCCCTAGCTTCTTCGGCGAGGCAGTCACAACCGTGTATTTCGGTAGCGAAGTGTGGATTCGGGGCATGGGGCAAGGTTTTGCGGGCCACAACGATAGCGGGATTCGCGGTGGAGAATTTTCGATGTCGTTCTTCAACCACGGCGACACCGCTGAATATGCCTTCCTCGGCGTGAACCTCGTCACACGCGCCCTCTACCAGGCCCCGTCCCCGGTGCCGGAACCGGCCACCTATGCCATGTTCGGCCTGGGCGCCCTGATGGTCGGCGCCATGGCGCGACGCCGGCGACGCGCGGCGTAAAGCGCACCCCCGCAAGCTCTTCCCACCTGTCCGGAGAACACCGATGAAACACCTTCACCGCATCACCAAGATCAGCACCACCCTGTTCGCCCTGTCGCTCGCGCTGGCCAGTAACAACGCTGCCGCCTCCCCAGCCGGTGCGAGCGTGCGCGCCACCGTCAAGGATTCCCAGCTGATCGTGATCGACCTGACCCCGCGCGATGGCAAGGCCGCAGGCTACACGCTGCCCGCGTCCGGCCAGTCCAGCAATGCATCGGCCAGTCTCGACATGATCGGCACCGTCTGGGACAAGCGCAAGGACGTACCCAACCTCAATGGCAGCAACACCTATGCCTCCGTGTACCACACCGGCGCGAGCGTCAGCGCCAGCACCGGTACGTGGGGACTGGCGAATACCGGGATCTATGCCGACGGCGACCAGCTCGGCAACGCGCGTGCAACCGGCAGCGCCAACCAGATGATCGGCGTGAGCGTGGCAGCCCACACGCGCCTGATCTACAGCGGCCTTGCCGAGCTCTCGATCGACGAGTGGTATCAAACCGGCGACAACCGCACCTTCAGCAGCGCGGCCATCAACGTGGGATTGAACGGCACATACCAGACACTGGCGCTCCAGAACGGCGACTTCACCGGCGGTTATGGCACCCGCACCCAGGATTTTTCACTCTTCTTCGACAACAATACCGATGCCGACAGGATGATCTATATGTCCTTCGGCACCACCGCCAGCGTCGATTACTACACGACGACGCCGGTGCCGGAGCCGGAGACCTACGCCATGCTGGGCCTGGGCGCGCTGGTGGTGGGCGCTTGCGCGCGGCGCCGGCGCCGCCAGGCCCGCGCACTGTAAGAGCCTAGCGCTGCCCGAGCGTGGTCGGACCGAACAAGTCCTTGTACTCGCGCGGGTGCGAGCGCCAGTACTGGGGCGGCGCTTCCACCTGGGCACCCAGCTGCGCCGCCGCGTGCCACGGCCAGCGCGGATCGAACAGCATCGCGCGCGCCAGCGCCACCACGTCGGCGTCGCCGCGCGCGATGATGTCTTCGGCTTGCTGCGCCTCGGTGATCATGCCAACGCCAATGGTCGGCATGCCGGTCTCCTCGCGGATGCGGGCGGCAAAGCCGATCTGGTAAGACGGCCCCACCGCAATTTTCTGCAGCGGCGAAATTCCCCCGCTCGACACGTGAATGAAGTCGGCGCCGGCGGCGCTGAGCTCCTGCGAAAAGCGCACGCTTTGCTCCAGCTCCCAGCCGCCGTCGACCCAGTCGGTGGCCGATATGCGCACGCCCACCGCCATCGACGCTGGCACCGCCGCGCGCACGGCCGCGAACACTTCCAGCGGAAAGCGCATGCGGTTTTCCAGCGCCCCGCCGTAATGGTCATCGCGCTGGTTCGACAGCGGCGACAGGAACTGATGCAGCAGATAGCCGTGCGCGGCGTGCAGTTCGATCGCGTCCAGTCCGAGCGCATGGCTGCGCTGCGCCGCCGCGACAAAAGCGTCGCGCACGCGCGCAAGACCATCGTCATCGAGCGCCAAGGGCACCGTCTCGCCATCGGCATGCGGCAACGGCGACGGCGCCACCGTTTGCCAGCCGCCGTCACCGATGGCGATATTCGCGCCACCTTCCCACGGCACCATGGAGGACGCCTTGCGGCCCGCATGCGCGAGCTGGATCGCCAGGCGGATCGGCGCGTGGCGGCGCATGGCGGCCACGATGGGCGCCAGTGCGGCGGCATGGTCGTCGGACCAGATGCCCAGATCTTTGGGAGAAATGCGTCCTTCGGGCGACACGGCGGTCGCCTCCAGGAACAGCAGGCCCGCCCCGGACAAGGCCAGGTGGCCCAGATGGATCATGTGCCAGTCGCTGGCCATGCCTTCGTCGGCCGAATATTGGCACATCGGCGCAATCGCGACGCGGTTGGCCAGCGTGAGCGGCCCCATGCTGAAAGGTGTGAACAAGGTACTCATGGCCTGCCTGTAACGCGTGTCAGAAACGATACGGGGCAAGCCATGCCGGCTAACGCGTCCGCACCACCATTAATCCGGCGCGCAGACCAACGCGCACATCCGGATTCGGGAATACTACCAGCTCCTCCGGATGTTTGACGGCGTACACGATGTCGCCATCGGTGGCGATCACCTGCCCCTGGCCGAGCGCGGTGAAGTTCTGCGTGCTGCGGTCGAACGCCATGGTAAAAGCATCGCTATGCTTGATGATCTCCTGCGCCACATCGAACACGTGCGGTTCGACCTTCGGTCCGGCCGGCTTGGCGCCGCGCAGCAGGTCGTCGAGCGCGGTGCCGACGTCGGCGAACAGGCTCAGATCGTTCTGGCCCAGGGTACCGACCCGGCCCAGCTCCACCGTGCTTGCCGCCGCACCGTGAAACTCGGCCGAATAGTAACTGTACGTACCGGCCGACTGCGGATTCATGACAATGGCGCCGATGGCGGCCTGGCCGAGCCAGGCGATCAGCGCGCACTTGCCCTCTTCCGCGATCAGGTCCGGCACGATCGCAAACGTCGGGTACACCGACGGCCGGATTGCCGTATGCAGGTCGAGGTGCCAGCGATCCGGCCCGGCGCCCTCGAAGAACGCCACCGTGGCGGCGATCATGGTGTCGGCGCGCGCAGCTTCCGCCGCGCTGGCGAGCGAACCGCGCACCGGACGGAACATCCGGTTCAGGTCCGCGTCGATGAAACGCTTGCCGGCGGCAATCGCATCGATATTGCCGACGCAGATCATCAGGTCAACGGCCAGCGCGTCCGGTCCCTGCGACAGTGCATCGAGCACGTACGCCAGTACTTCGATCGGACCGGTTTCATCGCCATGCACGCCGACCGACACGATCACGCTGGCGCAGGCGGGTGCCTTGCCGGACTTGATCGTCACGATGCCGGGCGCCGGCTGCAGCACACTAAAACCGGCCTCGGTAAAGCGCTTGGCCAGCACGCCGAAGTCGGCGCCGGCCAGCGCGCGCACGGCGGCCGGAAGCGCTTGCGCGCCTCCCGCGGTTACCGTTGGTGGAACGTAAGCGGTCATGCTTACGCCGCCACCGGCGCCGCGTTGGTCGCCTCGGACAAGGCCCACACGTCCAGCATCGCCTGTTCCAGGTCGGCCGCCGGTGCGTAGCCCGACAGGCCCATCGTGTTGGTCACCACTTCAACCGCTTCGAGGGTATCGCTGCCGTCGCTGGAACGGGCCAGCACTTGCTGCAGCAGGCGCTGCTGGGTGCGGCGCAGTGCCTGCATCGCGTAGTTGCGCAGCTGCTCCTGCGATTTGCTGTGCGGTGACAGCTTCAGGCCGCGTTCCAGCGTATCGATACCGGCCTGGCCGCGCAGCGCCATCCCCACCTGCAGGAATTGCGCCAGGCTCATGCCCGCGGGACGGTTGACCGACACCGCCGCGAACAGGAAAGTGGCCACCGCTTCGATCGCGTCGACCGCTTTCCAGGCTTGCGTGAACGACGCAGGCAGGGACACGAATGCGTCGGCATCGGCGTTGACCGGCATGAGCTGCTTGAGCATTTCCGGCTGCGCGAACAGACGCGAGAGTTCCTCCATGCCGCCCGCGCCGCGCTGATGGTCGCCCGGCACCGACAGCACGCCTTCGACGACCGCCTTGAACAGCACGCGGGTGCGCGCATCGACCTTGATCGAGACGGCGCGCGGTACCTTCAGTGCATCGGCGTCGAGCGCCGCGAAGATCGGCGCCAGGTGCAGCGCGGACCACGACTGGCCCCAGGCCTTGACCACATCGGTCTCGTCGACCTGGTGGGCGGTGGCGAGGTCGCGGATCATCAGCGGACCGCAGCGGTTGACCGATTCATTGGCCAGCACGGTCGCCAGGATCGCGTTGGCCAGCGGGTGCGCCAGTGCGTTGCGGGTGGCGACCAGCTGCGCCGGGAAGTAAGGCTTGAGCACCGACTCGGCCCAGCTCAATTCCGTCAGCGGCAGCGCGGCCAGCAGGCGCTTGAAGCGGTTCTTGACGTTGGCAATGACCACCGCCAGTTCCGGTGCGGTCAGGCCGGCGCCCAGCGTCTTGCGGCGCTGCAGTTCGGCGTCGGTCGGCAGCTGTTCCAGTTCGCGCGAGAGCGCACCTTCGGACTCCAGGCTGGTGATCAGGGCGGCGTAGCCGTCCACCACCGCAGGGTCGGCCTGGGCTTGCACCTCGCGCACCAGCAGGTGGGTTTGCAGGGTGTTGTCGCGCAGGACCAGGTCTTCGATGTCCAGGGTCATTTCGTTCAGGATGCGGTTACGGTCCGATGCCAAGAGTTCACCGGCGTTCACTTCCGTGTCGAGCCAGATCTTGACGTTCACTTCATGGTCAGAGCAATCCACGCCGGCCGAGTTGTCGATCGCATCGGTGAAGATACGGCCGCCGGCCAGGGCGAATTCGATACGGCCGTTCTGGGTCGCGCCCAGGTTACCGCCTTCGGACACCACCTTGCAGCGCAGCTGATTGCCGTCGACGCGGATATTGTCGTTGGCGCGATCCTTGACCTGCGCGTGGGTTTCGGTCGACGCCTTGATGTAGGTACCGATGCCGCCGTTGTAGAACAGGTCCACTGGCGCGAGCAGGATGCGGTGCATCAGTTCTTCAGGCGGCAGCACGGTTTCGGCGATATCGAGCGCGGCGCGCACTTGCGGCGAGAGCTCGATCGAACGGGCGCTGCGCGGGAACACGCCGCCGCCAGCCGAAATCAGGTCCTTGTTATAGTCTTCCCACGACGAGCGTGGCAGCGCGAACATGCGCTCGCGCTCGGCGAACGAAGTGACGACGTCCGGTGTCGGGTCGAGGAAGATGTGGCGGTGGTCGAACGCGGCCAGCACTTTCAGTTGGCGCGACAGCAGCACGCCGTTGCCGAACACGTCGCCCGACATGTCGCCCACGCCGACCATGGTGATCGGGGTGGTGTTCATGTCGTGGTCCATCTCGTAGAAGTGGCGCTTGACCGCTTCGAACGCACCCTTGGCGGTGATGCCCATTTTCTTGTGGTCGTAACCGTTCGAGCCGCCCGACGCAAATGCGTCGCCCAGCCAGAAACCGCGCTTGACCGCGATGCTGTTGGCGATGTCCGAAAAAGTAGCGGTGCCCTTGTCGGCGGCCACCACCAGGTACGGATCGTCCTGGTCGTAGCGTACCGTATCAAGCGGCGGCACGATGGCGCCGCGCACGCGGTTGTCGGTCACTTCGAGCAGGCTGGAAATGAACAGGCGGTAGACTGCTTCGCCTTCAGCGGCGATGGTCTCGCGCACGGCGTCCTTCGGCATCTGCTTGCAGACAAAACCGCCCTTGGAACCGGCCGGCACGATGACCGCGTTCTTGACCATCTGCGCCTTGACCAGGCCAAGCACTTCGGTGCGGTAGTCTTCCATGCGGTCCGACCAGCGCAAGCCGCCGCGGGCCACAGGGCCGCCGCGCAGGTGCACGCCTTCGAAGCGGCGCGAGAACACGTAGATCTCGCGGTACGGACGCGGTTCCGGCACCAGCGCCAGGCTGCTGGTATCGAACTTGAAGATGATCTTGTCGCCTTGCTGGTCGTTCTGGAAGTAGTTGGTACGCACGGTGGCCAGGATCAGGTCGACCAGGGCGGCGACGATTTCCTCGGTATCGGCATGGTTGACGGTGGCAAGGCTGGTCTTGATGGCGGCGATGCGTTCGGCCGCGGCCAGGCGCTGCTCTTGCGGCACGGACGGATCGAAACGCTGGCGGAATCCTTCGACCAGTTCCTTGACCAGCACCGGCTGGCGGCGCAGGGTGTCGGCCATGTAGCGCACCGAGAACTTGCTGCCGGTCTGGCGCCAGTAGCTGATGTAGGCGCGGATCAGCTGCACTTCGCGCATGCGCAAGCCGCCTTCAATCACCAGGCCGTTCATGCGGCCGTCTTCGGCTTCGTTGTTGAACAGCGAGGCAAACAGTTCCTGCGCCACGGCCACCACGTTCGGCTTGGCCAGCTTGGCCGCGCTTTCGGCGTCGACCGCCAGGCTGGTGACGAAATGGCGGCTGCCGTCGGCAATGGCGATGGCGTACGTCTGTTCGCGGTCGATGGCGACGCCCGCGTTATGCAGCGCCGGCAGGATGCGCGAGAGCGACGGCACGCCGTCCACCGAGTACAGGCGGATGGTGGCGCTGCCGGCATCGTCGGACTCCACGCGCACCGACACGCGGCCGGCGTGGCCGTTGTGCAGGATGGCATTGAGGTCGCGGAAGGCGACGGCCGGCGCGGTGGCGCTGACGTAGTTGACCGGCAGGGTCGAGCACAGTTTGCGCAGGGTGCTGCGGGTCGGCACATCGAACACGTTATCGGTCAGGGCGGCGAACTTGTCGTGCCAGCCATCGAGCACCGACAGGAGCGGCTGCTGGATATCGGTTTCGAGGTCGAGCGGATTGCGCGCCGCGTGGGCGATCAGGTACACGCGGGCCAGCGGGCCGTCGGCCACCAGGGTTTGCGAACGCACGTCGGTCGCGCCCGAGCTTTCTTTCAGCGCGTGGGCCAGGCTGGCGGCGACGCTGGCGCTGTAACGCTCGCGCGGCATGTAGACCAGCACGTTCAGGTGGCGCGCGTAAACGTCGCGGCGCGCGAACACTTTGGCACGCGGCTGCTTGTACAGCGACACGACCGAGCTGCACACCTGCGACAGCCAGTCCGGATCGGCTTCCAGCGCTTCGGTGCGCGGCAGCGATTCGAGGATTTCGAGGAATTTCTCGGCGCGGAAGCCTTCCTGGCGCACGCCGGCCAGGCTCAGGACCTTGGCCACGCGGCCGCGCGCAAACGGCAGGCGCGCCAGCGGGGTCGCGGTAGCGGCGCGGGTGAACAGGCCGACGAAGCAATGCTCGCCGCGGATGTTGCCCTGTGCGTCGGTATCGCGCACGCCGATGAAGTCGAGCGGCTGATCGCGGTGCAAGGTGCCTTCGACGTCGGCCTTGACGATCGACAGCGCGTCGGGACGCTTGGACAGGGTGTCGAAGTCGCCCGGAATGTTGGCCAGGCAGCTGCCGTAGACCGGATGCGAGGTATCCTGCAGCACGCCGATGCGGCTCGGGATATCGCGTTCGAGTTCGCGCACGCCCGGTTTCACGACATAGTAAGCGTAGCCGAACGGCTCGAAGCCTTCGTTCTTGGCCCATTCGAGGAAGGCAGCGACTTCCTGGCCTTCGGTGCCGTTGGCGGCAGCCGCCGCGGCCACCGCGGTCAGGCGGTCGCCCATGGCGACGGAATCGCGCCGCACCACGGCGGCGTCGCGCGCCACCATGTGCAGCTTGGCGACCAGCGCCGCCAGTTCGTCGGCGCCCAGGTCTTCGGCCAGCAGGCACAGGACCACGGATTCGAGCGGTGCGCCGGCTTCGCCGACGGCGACCGCGGTGCCATTGGCATCGCGGCGCACGGCCAGCACGGAATTCATCACGCCATTGACGGCCACGCGCTGCTTGCGCATCGCCATGACGATCGAATCGACCAGGTAAGGCATGTCGTCGTTGAGGACCAGCAGGGCCGTCGCTTGCGCGCCGCGGCCGTCGGAGTAGCGCAGCTGAGCGATCTGGCAACCGGCGGCGGTGCGCCTTGCTGCTTGCGTAAAGCCGTCGCGCAGGACCGGCGCCAGGCTGTCCGGCGCCGTGCCCGCGAGGTCTTCGTCGTCGAGTGAACCGAGCCAGGCGCTGATCAGGGCCGACACCTGGCCGTCATCGGCAGGCTGGCTCGCAGTGATCAGGTCGAGCGTCTGTTTACGCAAATCTTGGGGCATCTGTTTCATCGTTGCTTCTCCGTTGCTTGGTTTGTATTTCCATCGGTCCGGCGCCAGCTTATGGCGGCGCGTTCGCGATTTGCAGGTAGGCGGGTTTACCCGCCCAAATATGGGGCACCGTCCGGCTGGCGGTATTCTACGTCAGGTCGTACAGGCCGGGCAGTCCCAGGATGCGGCTCAATTCCTCCAGTGCGGCGCTGCATTCGAGCGCCAGCTGGGGATCGGCCAGGTCTTTCGGTTCGAGGTGGTCGCGGTAGTATTTACCGACCCACGCGGCCAGCGTGTCGTACAGCGCCCCGGTCATGATCACGCCCTGGTGCATGGCCGCCGCTTCCGCCCCGGTGAGCGCCACGCGCAGGCGCAGGCAGGCAGGCCCGCCGCCGTTGCGCATGCTCTGGCGCAGGTCGAAGTGAATCAGTTCGTCGACCGGGCCGCCGCTGGCGACCACTTCTTCAAGGTAGCGCGCCACGGCGCGGTTTTCCTGGCATTCCTGGGGAATGACCAGCGCCATGCTGCCATCAGGCTTGGTGAGCAGCTGGCTATTGAACAGATAGCTGGCCACCGCATCGCCCACCGGCACCACCTGGCTCGCCACGCGGATCGCCGTCAGTTCGGTCTCGACACCGGCCAATGCATTCCTCAGCGCGTTCAATACCGCGCCCTCGTCGTGAAAGGCTTGCTCGTGATAGAACAGCACATTGCCGTTACCGACCGCAATGACGTCGTTGTGGAACACGCCCTGGTCGATCACGTCCGGATTCTGCGAGGCGAACACGGTGCGCGCCGAGTCCAGCCCGTGCAGGCGCGCGATGGCTTGCGACGCTTCCAGGGTCTGGCGTGCCGGGTATTTTTTAGGCGCCGGCGCGGACGGATCGAACTCCACCCGGCCGTAGGTGAAGAATTCGACGCCCTTGCCGCCATGGGTGGCGCAAAAACGCGTGTGGTTGGCCGCGCCTTCGTCGCCAAAGGCCGACGTTGGCGGCAGCGCTTCGTGCACCGCGAAATGGCGCTCGTCTGCGAACAGCGCGCGCAGGGTGCGGGTGGACTGCAAGTGCTCTTCCGAGCGGTGCAGCTTGTTATTCAGGTTGGCGGCAGTGAAATGCGCGCGGCCATCGAACGTGTCCGCCGACGGGCTGACCGTGGCCGCGTTGGCGGTCCACATGGGCGAAGCCGAATAGGCGCACGCCAGGATGACGGGCGACTCGCGGTAGGCACGCGCCAGCACCTCGGCGTCGGTCCCGGTAAAACCGATGCGCCGCAGCAGGCGGAAGTTGGGACGCGCCTGCGGCGGCATGACCGCCTGCGCGAAACCGCGGGCGGCCAGTTCGCGCATCTTGGCCAGGCCTTGCAGGGCCGCTTCGCGCGGGTTCGACGCGCTCTTCACATTGCTGAAGGAAGCGACGTTGCCGAACGAAAGGCCGGCGTAGTTATGGCTCGGCCCGACCAGGCCGTCGAAGTTGAATTCGCGTGCGCTCTGCATGGTGGATCCTAGAAAGTGAGACCGGGCGACAGCTTGGCCGGCATTTCAAGTTCGCTCGTTTCGATCGAGGCGACCGGATAAGCGCAATAGTCGGCCGCGTAGTAGGCGCTCGGGCGATGGTTGCCCGACTTGCCCACGCCGCCGAACGGCGCGCTGCTGGCAGCGCCCGTGGTCGGGCGGTTCCAGTTGACGATGCCGGCGCGCGCCTGCACCGAAAACTGCTTCCACAGCGCTTCATCGTTCGACAGCAGCGCCGCGGCCAGGCCGAATTCGGTAGCGTTGGCGACCTTGACGGCGCTGGCGAAATCCTTGACGCGGATGATCTGCAGCAGCGGTCCGAACCACTCTTCGTCCGGGATGCCGGTGGCGTTGGTGACGTCGACAATGCCGGCCGTGACGAAACCGGCGTTCGGGTCGAGCTGCTGCATTTGCAGCAGCACGGTGCCGCCCTTGGCGGCCATGTCGGCCTGCGCCTGCACCAGGCGCGCCGCCACGGCGCTCGATACGACTGGGCCCATGAACGGCTGCGGTTCGGCGTTGGAGGCGCCCACGGTCAAGGTGGATGCGACTTCGACCAGGCGCTTCACAAAAGCTTCACCGGCCGGGCTGTCCTGCACCACCAGGCGGCGCGCGCAGGTGCAGCGCTGGCCGGCCGAGATGAACGCGGACATCACGGCATGGTGCACGGCGGCGTCGACATCTTTCACGTCCCACACCACCAGCGGATTGTTCCCGCCCATTTCCAGCGCCAGCATCTTGCCCGGCTGGCCGCCGAACTGCTTGTGCAGCGCGACGCCGGTCTGGCAGCTGCCGGTAAAGAGCACGCCGTCGAGGCCCGCATCCTGGCCCAGCGCGACGCCGGTATTGCGCCCGCCGTTGACCAGGTTGATCACGCCGGCCGGAAGACCGGCCTGCTGCCACAGCTGCACGGTTTTGATGGCCGTGCGCGGCGCGTACTCGCTCGGCTTGAACACCACCGTGTTACCGGCGATGAGGGCCGGGACGATATGCCCGTTCGGCAGGTGGCCGGGGAAGTTGTACGGTCCGAACACGCCGAACACGCCATGCGGACGGTGACGCAGCACGGCATTGCCGTCGGCGACCTTGGCCGCCACTTCACCGGTGCGCGCACCGTAAGCCTGGACCGAAATATCGACCTTGTTGGCCATGGTGGCCACTTCGGTGCGGGCTTCCCACAATGGCTTGCCGACTTCTTCGGAGATCGTTTGCGCCAGGTCTTCGGCATTGGCCTTGAGCAGGTCGCGGAAACGGCCGCACAGGGCGATACGATCCTCCAGCGGAGTCAAGGCCCAGGCGTCGAAAGCGGCGCGTGCCGATTGCACGGCGCGTGCGACGTCGTCGGCGGTCGACTCCAGGCTGCGCCAGGTCTGCTTGCCGGTGGAGGGATCGATGGTGACAAGTTCGGCGCCGCTGCCGGCCAGCCATTCGCCGTTGATGAAGTTACTCAGGTCAGACATGGACATTTTTCCTTACATTGAGTGACAGCGTGCGAACCGTGTCGCCGCCTTGGCAATGCAGCAGCGCCTGTTCGTCCGGCGTCAGGGCGAGCTTGCCCGAGACCGGATTGGCGTGTGCGACGATCATGCGAAAATCATTGAGCTTGGTGTTCGATACCAGCAGCGGATCGGTATCAAGCGGGGTGGCATCGGCGTCGACCGTGGCCACCGCGCTGTCGCGCATGGCGCGCAGTTCCGACACGCGCGCCTGCAGCACCGGGCCGGCGTCGAAAATGTCGACGTAGCCTTCGAAGTGCATGCCTTCCTGCTCCAGCAGGCGGCGCGCGGGCGCGGTCGACAGGTGCACCTTGCCGATCACTTCCTGCGCCGATTCGGGCAGGTAAGCCACGTACAGCGGCTGGCGTGGCATCAGTTCGGCGATGAAGGACTTCTTGCCCATCGCCGTCAGATGGTCGACGTGATTGAAATCCATCTTGAAGAAGTGGCGCCCCAGGCCTTCGTAAAACGGCGAGCTGCCATCTTCGGCCTGGTAGCCGCGCATTTCGGCGATCAGCTTGGCCGTAAACAGATGCGGGAACTGGGCGATGAACAGGAAGCGGCTCTTCGAGAGCCACTTGCCGTTGTTCCCGCTGCGGTAATCCGGATGCAGGAACAGCGAACACAGTTCGGTGGCGCCGGTCAGGTCGTTCGACAGGTACAGCGTATCCATCCGCGTGAACACATCGAGTTCACGGCTGGAGTGGACCAGGGTGCCGATGCGGTAGTTATAGAACGGCTCGTCCAGGCCGACCGCGCCCTTGATCGCGCACACGCCGGCCAGGCGCCCGCTGGTGGTGTCTTCCATCACGAACATATAGTCGCGCTGTTCGGGCGGGATGGTCTCGGCAAACGAGGCCACGGCTACCGAGATGCGGTCGCCCAGCATCTTGCGGTCCGGCTTGAGCGTCGTCATGCCGCTGCCGACCTGGTGCGCCAGTTCGATCAGGGCATCCAGATCGGACGCGTGAATTGCGCGTACAACTAGCATAGGGTTCTCTTTCAGATTCTGACGCAGATGACGTTATCGCCCGGGGCCACCATCAGCGCATCCTGCGCGTCCTGCGGCAGGAAGACGGTGTCGCTGCCTTCGGCGGAGGGGCACGAGACGGTGATGGCGCGGAAGTTCTGCTCGTTGCTGGCGGCGACCGCGTAGGTCACCGGCGGCTCGGACGACATGCCCGCATCGAGCGGCGCCACGCGGCGCAGCATCGAACCGGCAAACGTGCGCAGCGCGTTCTTGTGGGCTTGCAGGATCGGGCCGCCGTCGAAGATATCGATGTAGTCGTCGGCCTCGAAGCCTTCCTCGGTCAGCAGGCTGAAAGCGAGTTCGCCGTCGCCGTGGATCTGGCCCATGGCCGCCTGGGCGTCGCCCGGCAGCAGCGGCACGTACACCGGGTAGTGCGGCATCAGCTCGACGATGAGCGTGCGGTTGCGGGCGCCGCCGATGACCCGTTCGGCCTCGAGGAAATCCATCTTGAAGAATTTGCGGCCGAGCGCTTCCCAGAACGGCGACTGGCCGTTCTTGTCGGTGATGCCGGCCAGCGGCACGAAGAAGCGGTCGCCGAAACGGTGCGGCGCGAGCACCGCGAACAGCAGGCGCGCGCGCGACAGCAGGGCCGCTTCCAGGCCCGCCGTGCCGCGGTTGGCCACGTAAAAGCCGGACAGCTGGGAGTAAGCGGTCAATTCCGAGCAGAGCGTCAGCGCATGCACGCTGTGGCTGATATTGAGGTCGCGCGAGACCTGCTGGATGACGTCGTTACGGAATGAAAAATAGGTGCCGTTGGAGCCGGCCGACGCGAAGATGGCGGCGGTGCCGACGATGGCGCGGGTGGCCTGCTGTTCGAGCACGAAGAGGTACGACTCCTCGCTCGGGATGTCGACATGGGCGGCGAAGGAAGCGATCGAACGCTCGACCGAGGCGGCGATTTTCTCGCGCGTCTTCGGCAGGGTATGCACGCCCGGCATCGTCACTGCTGCCAACGTTTCGAGGGCGTCGATATCCGACAGTTCAACCGGACGGACAACAAACATGTGAATTCCCTTTTTAGGCAAAGCGTGCCGCGGCCGGCCGCGGCGAGTGCCGGGCCGGCCGTGTAAAGCTGATTACTTGGCGGGAGCCGCGTTGAGCATGCCGTCGACGGCGGCGCGCAGGATGCGGTCGGCTTCGTCGATCTGTTCGTCGGTGACGATCAGCGCGGGCGCGAAACGCACCACGTCGGTGCCGGCGATGAGCAGCATCAGGCCGAGTGCTTCGGCGGCCTTGGTGATGTCTTTCGCGCGGCCCTTGAACGCTTCCGCGACCGGCAGGCCAATCAGCAGGCCGCTGCCGCGCACTTCACCGAACACTTGCGGGTAGTCGGCGGCCAGTTTGCGCAGGTTGGCGAAGATCTTGTCCGACGCTTGCCTGACGCGTGCCAGGAAGGCTGGCTGGTTGATCGTTTCGATCACGTTCAGCGCCACGGTGGCGGCCAGCGGATTGCCGCCGTAGGTGGTGCCGTGCGAACCGACGCCGAAGTGGGCTGCGATGTCGTGCGTGGTCAGCATGGCGCCGATCGGGTAGCCGTTGCCGAGTGCCTTGGCGCTGGTCAGGATGTCAGGCGTGACGCCCTTGTCCATGTACGCGTACAGGGCGCCGGTGCGGCCCACGCCCGATTGCACTTCGTCGAAAATGAGCAGGGCGCCGGTTTTGTCGCACAGTTCGCGCAGCACCTTCAGGTAGGCCGGGTCGCCTGGAATGACGCCGCCTTCGCCCTGGATTGGCTCGACGATGACCGCGCACACGTCGTCGCCGATGGCGGCGCGGGCCGCTTCGACATCGTTGTAGGCAATGTGGTTGATCTCTTGCGGCAGCGGCTCGAAGCCTTCGGTGTATTTCGGCTGGCCGCCGACCGACACGGTAAACAGCGTGCGGCCGTGGAACGACGACAGGCACGAAATGATGCGCGACTTGTGCGGACCGAATTTGGTGTGGGCGTACTTACGCGCCAGCTTCAGGGCGCCTTCGTTCGCTTCCGCGCCGGAATTGCAGAAGAAAGCGCGGTCGGCGAAGGTCGCTTCGGTCAGGGCCAGGGCCAGGCGCAGGACCGGCTCGTTGGTGTAGCCATTGCCGAGGTGCCAGACGTTGTTGAGCTGAGCGGTCAGGGCGGCGACCAGGGTCGGATTGCAATGGCCGAGGCTGGACACGGCGATGCCGGAAGTGAAATCGAGGTAATGCTTGCCGTTCTGGTCCCACAGGTCGAGGCCGGCGGCACGCACGGGCACCATGGCGGCGGGCGCGTAGGTTGGGACGAGGACGTCGTCGAAGGTTTGTCTGGTCACCGGCCGCGTGGTTGCACCCGTTTCAAGCTTTGCGTTCATGGCATTCCTCATCCAATGTTAGTAGGGCGTACCAGGGCGAAACCGCTGGACACGTCGGACCATTATAAGAAGAGCAGCAGCAAACATCTTTTGAATACGCGACAAGCATTTTCATTTTTGCTCGCCGCCAAAACTTCCCTAACCGGGGTCAGAGCTCTGACTAGCAATTAATTTCCAACGGCAAAACCGGGGTCAGAGCTCTGACTAGAAATTAATTGCTATTAAATCTAGAAAAGTAGCGGCTTGCGCTCCAAAACGGGGGCTGGTATGAATACGCGCATCAGGAGCTACTGTTGCAGAAGCGCGATCAGTAGGCAATGCGCAATAATTTCACATTAGAGCTCTGACCCCGGTTGTAGGAATCTACGTGGCTGGGGCGGCGAGTTTGCGCTGGCGTTCTTCGCGCGGGGTGTTGCCGAACAGGGCGCCAAAGGCGGTCGAGAAGTGCGAGCCGCTCGAGAAACCGCACATCAGCCCGACCTGGACGATCGAGTAATGTGTGTCGAGCAGTAACTGGCGCGCGCGCTGCAGCCTCAGCTCCAGGTAGTAGCGCGACGGCAGGCTGCCCAGGTATTGCTTGAACAGCCGCTCCAGCTGGCGCCGCGATATCCCCACCAGATTGGCGATGTCGTCCGTCGACAGCGGTTCTTCGATGTTCGCTTCCATTAAGGTCACCGCTTCCGTCAGCTTGGGCTGCAGGGCGCCGAAACGCGCCTGCAAGGCCACCCGCTGCCGCTCTTCCTTGCCGCGCACGCGGTCGATGCACAGCGTTTCCTTGATGCTTGCCTGGACCCCCGCCCCGAAGATGATCTCGACCAGGTTCAGCGCGAAGTCGATGCTGGCCGCGCCGCCGCAGCAGGTGAGCCGGTTGTCGTCGATCTCGAACAGGTTCGGGGTGAACAGGGCGCGGTCGGCCACCGTGTCGACCTCGGCGTACAGCGCCCACGGCAGCGCCGTGCGCACGCCGTTGAGCACGCCCGCGTCGGCCAGCCACAGCACCCCCGCCCCGACCCCGCCCCAGAACGGCGCGGCGCGGCAGCGCTCGATCAGGATGCGGCTGTTGGCCGGTTTCAGCGACGCTTGCGCTTCGTCCGCCACCAGCAGCACCAGATGCCAGTGACGCTGGGCGTCGGCGGCAAACTTGTCGGGACTGCGCACGTCCACATGCAAGCGCTCGGGACCGAGAATCTTGGCGGCCAGGCGCAGCGGCTGGAACAGGCCGGCCCAGGTCAGCGCGTCGGGCTCGCCGGCGTTGATCAGGAGCACGCGCAGCGGTGTTTCTTGCGCCAGGCGGGCGAGTTTGGCTAGTGGCATTGGACGGGCATGGGTGCGTCTGCAAAGTGCGTCATAACAAAGGGACCAGCGCCGGCAAGGCGCCTCGGAATTCCATCGGCTGACTATCATACCGGAGATCAACGAACCTGCCCGGACCCGGCCAGCGGCCGCCATCCCATCCGCCCCGCTGCGCTGTATCAAATCAGCATCAGTGCGACCGCTACCGGGGCTGCCCAGCCCGCATAAGCCCGCGCGCCGCCGTCAAACCGGGCGCAGCCAGCTATAATCACGGCCTATGGGGGAACGTTATTTAAGGAGTGTGCGCTTGCTGGCCGAGTGCCTGCAGAGCTTCGAGCGCTTTTCGGGCGAATCCGTGCGCCAGTGCGGCTTGACGCATGCCCAGTTCGATATCATCGCCACGCTCGGCAATACGCAGGGCATGACGTACAAGGAACTGGGCGAGAAAACCTTGATCACCAAGGGCACGCTGACCGGCGTGATCGACCGCCTTGAACAGAAGGGCCTGGTTGCGCGCGAACGCAGCTGCGACGACAAGCGCTCGTTTTACGTGCGCCTGACCGCGCAGGGCGAGGCGGTGTTCCAGGAGGTATTTCCCAAGGTGGTCGAGCAAGGCAGGCAAATGTTTTCGTCGTTCTCGGACGCCGATTTCGATACCATCGATGCCAGCTTGCACAAACTCAAGCAAGTGATCGCGGACCATGCCGTTTCCCCCACATTACAACAACACAAGGAAGAAGATTGAAAACGACTCTGCTCGAAGGCAAAAAGCCCGCCCATTTTGACAAGCACATCATCGGCAACCTGTTGCTCAACGTGGCCACCCCGGATGAAGTGCGCCAGGAAAAAATGCTGATCGGCGTGCGCAACGAAGCCGGCGAGATCTATCGCCTGATCGGCGCAACCAAGCTCAACAGCTTCATGAATGCAGTCGAGGAATTGTTCGACCTGGGCCTGGTCGACGAGCTGCAGGATACAGAAGCGACCCAGGATGGCTGCGACGCGATCTTCAGCGAGCCCTGATTGCCAGGCCGTGTCCGCCGGCCAGCCCCGTGAGCGGGGTGCCCGGGCGGCGCGTAGATAAATGCTTTAAAGCACGTTTTTACGACAAACACGGCTGGGTTATCGGAGTATAATTTTTTCATGGACAGACTCGAAGCGTACAAGAGCATCGCTGCTCAAGCAAGCCGGGGGGAACTGAGTTTCCCGACCAACGTCGACGCCACGCTCAAGCTGCAGCGCGCGTTGAACGATCCCGACTGTCATGCCGATACGGCGGCCCGCCTGGTGCAGGCCGAGCCACTGCTGGCGGCGCGCACCGTGGCGATCGCCAATTCGGTCGCCTACAACCGTTCCGGCAATGAAGTGACGAATGTCCGTACGGCCGTGCAGCGGGTGGGTTTCCGCACTCTCAACGCGCTGGGCGCGGCGGTCATCGTGCGCCAGCTGGACAGCAAAATCATCGAGCCCTCCCTGCGCGCCAAGGCCAGCCAGCTATGGCAGCACTCGGCCCACGTGGCGGCGCTGTCGCAAGTGATCGCGCGGCGGGTGGCCAATCTGGACCCTGAAACGGCAATGTTCGCCGGCATCGTGCACGAGGTCGGCGGCTTTTACATGCTTTCACGCGCGGACGAGTTCCCCGGCCTGTTTGAAGGCGAGCCGGACGATTGGATCGAACATGGCGAACAGATCATCGGCCGCTGCGTGCTGCAACGGCTGGGCGTGCCGGCGCCGGTGATGGCGGCCATCGAGGCGCTCTGGGTCGGCATGCGCGCGCTGCCGCCCGAAACCCTGGGCGACACCCTGTTGCTGGCGAACGACCTGGCGCCGGTCCCCTCGCCCCTGTACGAACGTGCCGGCGCGACCTCGCGTCAGGCGGCGGCAACCATCGACTTTGTCATCGGCGATGGCACGCTCAACAGCATCCTGGAAGAATCGGCTGCCGAAGTGAGCAGCCTGACCTCGGCCCTGATGTAAGCCGGCGGCGCGGCGTCCTGCCGCGCCCTGCTTTTCCCTGTGCATGTTTCCCGACGCTTATCGTCGAGGCAAAAAAATGCCCGCTGTATAAAAGCGGGCGAAGTCCAAAACTAGGGATGTCCTGAAAGAGACAGTTCCACTATAGTCTGCGGCATGTCCCACTTCTGTGCGTGAACACACACAACTTAAAAATTCTACAGAGAAACTTCCTTTGTGTTGACGGAAAGCATGTGCAAAAGGGATGGAATCCCACAAAACTATTCAAATGCCAACACGACCAGTGACCCCATGAGCAAAACAAGCAGCAGCAAGAGCCGGGCAAGCGGAAAAACCACGCTGGCGGCGGTGGCCGTGCATGCCGGCGTGTCGGCGATGACCGCCTCGCGCGCGCTGAACCAGCCGGCGCTGGTGTCGGCGGCGGTGCGCGAGCGGGTCGAGCTGGCTGTTGCCGTACTCGGCTATGTGCCGAACCGCGCCGCGCGCGCGCTGGCCTCGGCGCAGTCGAACGTGATCGTGGTGCTGGTGCCGTCGTTGTCGAATGCCGTGTTTACCGCCGTGCTGGAAGGCATCCAGGATGCGGTGGAGGCCAGCAATTACCAGCTTTTGATTGGCAACACCCGCTATTCCGATGCCGAGGAAGAAAAGCTGCTGGGCATTTATCTGCAATCGAACCCGGACGGGATTTTGCTCTCCAGCCTGAGCCACAGCGCACGGGTGACGCAAATGCTGGCCGCCTCCGGCGTGCCGGTGGTGTCGATGATGGACCTGGGGAGCGCACCGGGGCAGTTGTCGGTCGGGTTTTCGCAGTTCGACGCGGGCTACGCGATGGCGCGCTATCTGATCGGGAAGGGCTACACCCGCATCGGTTTCATCGGCGCCCAGCTCGACGAACGCACCCTGCGCCGTGCCGACGGCTACCGCAAGGCCATGAGCGATGCGGGCCTGCACGATGCGCGTCTGGAGATGATGGTGGGCGATCCGTCGACCATCGCACTGGGGGCCGAGCTGCTCGCGCGCATGCTGGACCAGGCGCCGGACTGCGACGCGGTTTTCTGCTGCAATGACGACCTGGCCCATGGCGCGATTTACCAGTGCCAGCGGCGCGGGATCGCGGTGCCGGGACAACTGGCAGTGTGCGGGTTTAATGATTTGCCGGCGTCGGCATGGATGACGCCATCGGTGACCACGATCGATACGCCGCGCTACCAGATCGGGTTCGAGGCGGCCAGCCTGCTGCGCGCGGCGATCAAGGGCGAGATGCCGCCAGTGACGCGGATCGATCTGGGGTTTACGCTGATGGCGCGCGAGAGCGCGTAGGCGCAGGCATCGGCGCACGCCTCTCTCTTTCCACCCGCCCGTTCCACCCGCACCTTTGCACCCGCACCTTTGCACCCGCACCTTTCCACCGTCGTACCCGCGCAGGCGGGTACCCAAGGTTTCGTTGGTCCGCATGGAACTTGGGTACCCGCCGAGTGCCGCCTTGGCGCGGGTACGACGGGTAATCGGGGGAGCCGGGGAGCGGGTGAGCGGGCAATCGGATGCTCAGGTACAACGGGGTCAAGGCACAAATACATCCAGCCGATACTCCTCCCCCGCCACGATCCCCGTCATGCGCGCCTCCGCTAAAAATTTACCCTCATACCTGACCATCACGCCCTTCACATCCGCGCGCTCGACGTGCACGACAAAGCGCGCCCCGCGAAACTCGCGCTCCACATCCATGCGCTGCCACGCCGCCGGCATCTGCGGATTGATCGTCAAGCCGTCGGCATCGCCTTTCAAACCGCACAAGCCCTCCACAATGCAGCGGTACACCCACGACACGGTTCCTGTATTGAACAACTGGCTCGACCTGCCCGCCGTGCGCGGATACTCGCGGTGCGCGCCCCGGTAGTAATTGGGAATGAACACCGGCAGCTGCCCGCGCTGCAGATAATCGGCATCATCCGGCCCCGGAATCATCTGGCGCAGCAGCATATGCGCGCGCTCGGACTCGCCGATGCTGTACAAGCTGAAAATGTAAAAAATCGCCGCGTGGTTGTACACCGCGCCATTTTCCGCCGACCCCGGATGCTTCTGCGTCACGCGCCCGACATCGTCGCGCATGGCGCTGTACGGCGGCGCGAACATCGTCACGCCGTAGGGCGAATACAGCTGGCGCTCGACTTCGGCCAGCATGCTGGCCGTCTGCACGCCATCGGCCGCCCCGCTCAGGATCGACCACGCCTGCGGATTGAGGTAGATGCGCCCTTCCGCATCCGTGCTCACGCCGAACGCCACGTCGTCATCGGTGATGCCGCGCGCGAACCAGGCGCCATCCCACAGATGGGCGTTGGCCGCCGCATTCATCGCCGCCGCCCCAGCGCGGAAGTGCTGCGCCTGGCCGGCCTCGCCGTATTGCTCGCACACCCCAGCCCACAGCTTGAGCGCATACGCCGCCGCCACCGTCAGCCAACCGGACACGCCGCGGCCCTTGTAGCCCACCATGTTCATCGGATCGCACCAGTCGCCCTGCGCGATGAACGACAGGCCGCGATGATCGCGTTCGGCCAGCAACCAGTCCATGGCGCGCCCCACGCGCGCAAACGCGCTCTCGCTGCGCCCGGCCGCATCGACCACGGCTTCGCCCAGCATCGCATAATCGGCCGTCTCGTCGAGGTAAGCCTGCAGGCACACGGGCAGCCACACGCAATGGTCGGTGTGCGGCACCTGGTTGATGTACTTGAGCTCCGCGCCCGCCGCCAGCAGGATCCCGTCGGGCATCGCGCCGGAGGCTTCCTGCTGGCTGAGCGCATGCAGGAAGGCGGCGCGCATCACGGACGGACGCACATAGCTCATGCCCATATTGTCCTGCAGGTAGTTGCGCGTCTGCGGGTCGGTGGTGAGGCGGTTCACGTCGCCGTGGTAGAACACCTGGCGCGGCAGCCAGTGGTTGACGAAATTGTCCAGTTCCTTGTCGGGCGTGGAGATGCGCGCGCAACCGCGCCCGCCGGCCACGTAAGCCTGCGCCTGCGCGGCGGCACGGGCAAAGCCCGCTTCGCTCAGCCAGCTGCTGCGCAGTTCCGCGATCTCGGCGTCGTCGAACGCGGGGCCGAACAGGAAGCGCTGCGTGCTGGCCGCGCCGCCCTCCAGCGCCAGCTGGTAGCGCACCACCGCGGCCGGGGTCTCGTAGCGCGCGTCGCCATTGGCGAGTGCGCCTCCCTGCAGGGCCGACGGGTTATGCAAACCGCCCTCCCCTTCAAAGGCGGCCTGGTTGGCCTCCCACGAATCGGGCGCCTGCTCGCACAGGAAGAAGGTCTTGTCCTTGAAGTCCTTGTTCTTGAAGTAGTCCGCCACCTTCTGATACGGCGTGACGCTGCTGGCGACGATGCCGCGCAGGTCGGCGCGGTACTCGGCCGCCTGGTTCATCCACGACATGTACCCGATCGGGAAGTAGGGCGTCACGCTGATCCTGCGCGGGCGCCCGGACAGATTGGTGACCCGCAGCGACCACAGTTCGACCACCGCGTCCGACGCCAGGCAAAGGCGCAGGTCGATGCCGATGCCGAGGTGTTCGACATGCCACGCCAGGTCGCTCTGGCCGACCGAAAAGCTGAAGCGGTCCAGCGCTGCGCGTACCGGCTCGTAGGGAGCGGAAAACAGTTCGCCCGTGTCTTCGTCCTTCACATAAAAGAAGCGGCCCGGATGATGCGCAAAATAGGCCTGCTCCGGCTGCATGAAGGACTTCGCTTCCATGTTCGGCGCGTGCGCGTACTTGGCCGGCTCCGGCTGCATGAACTGGGCCACCGCGTAGCCGCGGCAGGTCACCTGGATCATCATCTTGCGGTTCCACAGGAAGCCGGCGGCGTGCGGCATCGCGGTCGGGCTGCTCAATTCGTAGCGGGCACCGTCGTCGGTGGGGCGTAACATAAAACGTCTCCGGAAAAAGCGTTACAGCGGCGCCTTGCGCGCCATCAGGTCGGCCTGGATCTGCCGCAGTTTGTGGCTGTCGAGGTTATAGAAAAACATGACCGCCACCGCGAGCAGGGCGAACAAGGCGGGAATGACGGACATCAGCCAGATGATGCCGGCTTGCGAGCCGCCCGACTGGGCCGCGTTGGGCACGTAGCCGAGCACCGTGAAGACCGCGCCGATCACGCCCACCGCCAGCGCCGTGCCCAGTTTTTGCGAGAACGTGGCCGCGGCGAAGGTCATCGCGGTGGCGCGCCGGCCATTGCGCCACTCGTTGTAGTCGGCCGTGTCGGCATACATCGAAAACGCCAGCGGCGACTTCGGCCCCAGCACCAGGCCAAGGGCGATCTGCAGCGCGTACATCACGCCGATCTGGGTAGCGTCGACGAAGAAGAACGCCGCGGAGAACAGCGCGGTCAGCGACATCAGCACCATCATCAGGGTTTTCTTGTCGACGAAGCGCGTCATCAGCGGCGTGAGGGCGGCGCCGGCGGCAGCGGCGGCCATGTAGGCCGGCAGGAAGGACTTGAGCAGGTCGGGGCGCTCCACCACGTACTTGAAGTAGTAGGCGGCCGTGGTGGTGCGCAGGGTGATCGACACCATGATGATCAGCGCCAGGAAAAACAGCACCATCCACGGGCGGTTGCCGGCCAGGTCGCGGATGTCGTCGCGCACGCGCGTTTTTTGCCGGGGCGGCGGCGCGATGCGTTCGCGCGTATTGAAAAAGGTAACCACGAACAGCAGCGAGGCGAGCACGCCCCAGGCAAGCGTGGTCAGCTGCCAGCCGCGCCGGGTCGCGTCCATGCCCTCGCCTGCTCCCAGCAGGCCCACCATGCCCGGCGTGGCGGCGGTCACCAGCATGCTGCCGGCGAAGGCGAAGATGAAGCGCAGGCCGTTGATGGCGGAGCGCTCCTGCGGCTCGGCCGACATCACGCCGGACAAGGCGTTGTAGGGGATGTTGATGCAGGTGTAGCACACCATCATGAGCAGATAGGTGCCGTAGGCCCAGGCCAGCTTGCCGTTCTCGCCCAGGTCCGGCGTGGTGTAGGTCAGCACGCCGGCGCCGGCCAGCGGCAGCGCCATCCAGACCAGATAGGGGCGGAACTTGCCAAAGCGGGTACTGGTGCGGTCGGCCACGGCGCCGATCAGGGGATCGGTGAACGCGTTGACAATCTTAATGACGAACATCATCGAGGCGGCAGAGGCGGCCGAGATGCCGTACACATCCGTGTAGAACATCATCAGGAAGGTCGCGATATTGGCCCAATAGAAATTGAAGCCCATATCGGCCAGGCCATAACTGATCTTTTCACGCCACGGCAGCGGTGTTGCACTCAACGGGGGCTCTCCTCGATGGACGGCGACCGTGGTACGGCACCGAATCCTATGTTAGCGCTAACATAACAGCACCAAGTATGCCCACCCCGCCCATGAGTGTCAATGGAAAGTTCCCAACCGGGGTCAGAGCTTTAACTAGAAAGATTTCCAGTTAAAGCTCTGACCCCGGTTGTAGGCCGATTCGCTGCCGGCCGAGGCGTTATCCGGCTTCGGTGTTTTTCCAGAGGTCGAGCTGGCGCAGGCGGTCGAACCAGCGCATCAGGTGGACGAAGTCGCCCAGCGGCAGCCGGGCTTGGTCCAGGTACATCAGGGGCGCGACGACGGCGATGTCGGCCAGGCTCAGCGCCTCGCCCACCAGCCAGTCGCGCTGCGCCAGGTGGCCGTCGAGCACGGCGCCGAGCCTGCGCAGCTCGCCTTCGGCACGTGCCACCTCGGCCGGGTCGGCATCGCCCATGCCGATCATGCCCTTCCACAGGTTCTCGAACGACAGGATGCTGACCGTCTCGGCGAAATGCTGGCTGCCCCAGAACAGCCAGCGGTTGACGTCGGCCCGTACCCGCGCATCGTGCGGATACAACTGCTGGCCCGGCGTGATGTCGCACAGGTATTGCATGATGGCGCACGATTCCCACAGCAGGAAGTCGCCATCCTGCAGCACCGGCAGCTTGCCGTTCGGGTTGATTTCGTGCAGGCGCGTGCGGTCGCCTTCGCTCATCAGGTCGACATTGACGATGTCCAGCGGTAGGCCCAGCTGCTCGGCGGCCATCAGCACCCGGCGTGCGTTCGATGACAGGGAGTTATGAAACAGGCGCATGATGCAGCTCCGTGGAAAGTTGTTGGAGCGACCATGATAGAAGCGACCCGCGTCAGTTTCTGTCAGGAGTCGTCGCTCATGCACATTTCGGCGCGCCAGCGCTTGATGAGCTCGCGCCGCTGTTCCGGATAGCACTCGCCGCTTGAAGCCGCACTGACGATGCGGTCGATGCGGAAGTGGCGGTTGGCGCCGCGCAGCTCGCACCAGGCGGCCAGCACGCGCGCGCCCTCGAAAAAGGCCAGCGCGAATGGCCACACGGTGCGCTCGGTCGCCACGCCGCCGGCGTCGCGGTAGCCGATGCGCAGCTTGTGCTGGTCGCGGATCGCTTCGCGCGCGGGGCGCACGAAGGCGGTCGTCTCGGGCGCGCCTGGCCCGACCGGCACCCACAGGCTGGTCTCGGCGATGCAGTCGCGCAGGTCCTTCGGCGTGGACGTGGCGATCTTGGCCAGCGCGTTCGATGCCGCCTCGGCCAGCGCCTCGTCGCCCTGACGCCGCACCCAGCGCGCACCCAGTACCAACGCTTCGAGTTCGTCGGTGGAAAACATCAGCGGCGGCAGGAACAGGCCGGCGCGCATCATGTAGCCGACGCCGGCCTCGCCCACGACCGGCGCACCCAGCTCCGACAAGGTCTGGATGTCGCGGTAGATGGTGCGTTCGGAGACGCCGAGGCGCTCGGCCAGCACGGCGGCCGTGACGGGCCGGCGGTGTCCGCGCAGGGCGTCGAGCAGCAGGAACAGGCGGTTGGTGCGGCTCATGGCGGCGGGTGGGCGTGAATCATGCGGGTTGGCGGCAAGGTGAAGGATCAAACAGCGCAGCCATGAAAAATGCCGCGCAGCGTGAGCCGGGCGGCATTGTTCAGGGAGCGGCGGGACTGCGCTTAAACGACGGCGCCGTCCGTTTCATCCTTTTCCTTGATCGGCTTGATCAAGTCTTCGCGCTTCACGCCCAGCCACATGGCAATGGCGGCAGCAACGAACACCGACGAGTAGATACCGAACAAAATACCGATGGTCAGCGCCACGGCGAAGTAGTGCAGCGTCGCGCCGCCCAGCAGCAGCATCGACAGCACCATCATCTGGGTACAGCCGTGCGTGATGATCGTACGCGAGATGGTGCTGGTGATGGCGTTGTCGATCACTTCCTCGACACTGGCCTTGCGCTGCTTGCGGAAGTTTTCGCGGATCCGGTCGAAAATAACCACCGATTCATTGACCGAGTAACCCAGCACCGCCAGCACCCCCGCCAGCACCGCCAGCGAGAATTCCCACTGGAAGAAGGCGAAGAAGCCGAGGATGATGACCACGTCGTGCAAGTTGGCGATGATGGCCGAGACGGCGTACTTCCACTCGAAACGGATGGCAAGGTAGACCACCACGAACAGCACCACCATGAGCAGCGCGCTAATGCCGTTGTGGGCCAGTTCGTCCCCCACCTGCGGACCGACGAATTCGACCTTCTGGAGACTGAGCACGTCGGCGCCGGCCGGCGAGTGGCAGACATCCTTGGCCACGCTCTGGCCCTTGACCACGGTATCGATCCTGGTGACTGCGCCGCCTTCGGATTTGCACAGCGCGCCGAACACCACTTGCGAACCGGTCGCACCGGCCACCGTCTTGATGATCGGCAGGCGCAGCATGACTTCCTGCGCGGTGCCGAAGCTGGAGACTTCAGGCTGCTCGTAACCGAGCTTGATCAAGTCCGTGCGGATCTTCTCCTGGTTGGCGGCGGCCGGGTACTTAAGCTCCATCACCGTACCGCCCTTGAATTCGACCGACAGGTGCAAGCCCCTGGTCACAAGGAAAAACACGGCTGCCACGAAGGTCAGCGCCGACACCACGTTGAAAATCAACGCGTGGCGCATGAAGGGAATATCTTTCTTGATGCGGAAAAATTCCATCTTGAGTCCTGTTGTAGTAAGTGCTTATTGTTTCGTGACCGACAGGCCAGGAGTCCAGACGGTACCGATCGAGACTTTGTTGAGCTTTTTGGTGCGGCCGTACCAGAGATTGACCACGCCGCGCGAGACGAACACGGACGAGAACATCGAGGTCAAAATACCCAGGCAGTGAACCACGGCGAAGCCGCGCACCGGACCGGAACCGAACACCAGCAGCGCGATACCGACGATCAGGGTGGTCACGTTGGAGTCCAAAATGGTGGCCCAGGCGCGGTCGAAGCCGGCGGCGATCGCCTTTTGCGGCGTCTCGCCGGCGCGCAGCTCCTCGCGGATACGCTCGTTAATGAGCACGTTGGCGTCAATTGCCATACCCAGCGCCAGCGCGATCGCGGCAATGCCCGGCAAGGTCAGGGTGACCTGCATCCACGACAGAATCGCCAGCAGGAACAGCAGGTTCGAGGCCAGCGCGATCACGCTGAAAAAGCCGAACATGTGGTAGTAGAGGATCATGAAAACGGCGATCGCGGCGAAGCCGTACACGGTCGAGTACAGGCCCTTGGCAATGTTCTCGGCGCCCAGTTGCGGGCCGATCACGCGTTCTTCGATGATTTCCATCGGCGCCGACAAGGCGCCGGAGCGCAGCAGCAGCGCCAGTTCGTTAGCCTTTTCCGGGGTGCCCATGCCGGTGATCTGGAAGCGGCTGCCCAGTTCACTGTTGATGACCGGCGCCGACAGCACGTTGTATTTGCCTTTTTCCTTGAGCAGGATGGCCATGCGCTTGCCGACGCGGTCGCGCGTGGCTTCGCGCATCTTGCGTCCACCGTCGCCATTGAGATCCAGGCTCACGGCAGGCTGATTGTTCTGGTCCATGGTGCCGATGGCGCTGGAGATGTAGTCGCCGGTGAGGATGATGTCCTTTAACAGCACGATCGGACGGCCCGTCTCGTCGGTGAACAGTTCGGACGTGAGCGGAATGCTGGCGGCCGATTCCGTGCCCGGCACCACGGTATCGTCGACCATGCGCATTTCGAGCGTCGCGGTGCGGCCGATGATATCCTTGGCGCGCGCCACGTCCTGCACACCGGGCAGCTGCACCACGATGCGGTCGCGGCCCTGCTGCTGGATGATCGGCTCGGACACGCCCAGTTCATTGACACGCTTGGACAGGGTCGAGATATTCTGCGTGACGCCTTCTGCGATGGTCTTCTGGAGCGCTTCCAGCTTGAGCGTAACGACCAGTTTCAGGCCGTTGGCATCCGCCGCGTCGGTCAACAGCAGGTCGTTCATTTCCTTGCCAATGATCTGGCGCGCCCGGGCGCGGGTGGCGGCATCGGCAAAGCGCACTTCGATGGCCTGGCCCACGCGCTCGATGCCGGTATGGCGGGCATCTTCCTTGTCGCGCAGCTGGCTGCGCACACTCTGCTGGATGCCCTTGATCTTGGTTTCGGTGGTTGCAGCTACGTCAACCTGCATCAGGAAGTGCACGCCGCCGCGCAAGTCCAGGCCCAGGTTCATCGGCAGCGCGCGCAGCGCCTGCATCCACTGCGGCGTGTTCTTCACCAGGTTGACGGTGACGATGTAATCCGGTTCGGCAGGGTTGCGGTTCAGGGCGCGTTCAAGCGCCAGCTTGGCCTTGAACTGGGCGTCGGTGGTGGCGAAACGCGCACGCACCGACGTACTGTTTTCATTCCCGTCCAGGGTCACGCCCTCGTGCGCGATGCCGACGGCCTTGAGGGCCGCTTCGACCTGTTCGCTCGTGGTGCTGGTGATCTTGAGGATCGAACTGCCCGTCGTCACCTGCAGCGCGGGCGATTCGACGAAGTAGTTGGGCGCCGTGTACAAGGCCCCCAGCAACAGCGCAATGACGATGAGAATGTATTTCCAGACGGGATAGCGATTCATAGTGTTCCAGCGTTCAATGTTGAGCAGGCAGGCGGCGCAGCGCCGCCCATCAGGCTTACAGGGACTTCATCGTGCCGATTGGCAACATCGTGGTGATCGAATTCTTTTGTACGACGATGTGGGTATTGCTCGCCACCTCGATGGTCACGTAGCTGTCGTTGACCTTGATGACTTTGCCCAGGATGCCGCCGGCGGTGACGACTTCGTCGCCCTTGGCGAGCGCGTCCATCATGGATTTCTGCTCTTTCGCGCGTTTTTGCTGCGGGCGGATCATCAGGAAATACATGACCACGAACATCAGAATCAGCGGCAGGAAGGTGGACATATTGCCCATCAAACTGGTATCGGCGGCAGCGGGAGCGGCTTGCGCGTAGGCGTTGGAAATAAACACGGGGACTCCGATATTGAGGTTAGTTTCGTTAAAAAATCAGCGCTGTATTCTAGCACCGGAGGCTGCGGACAAACCAATTCGACTTATTTGGCTGCCATCTTCATTTTTGCAAGCGGCCGAAAGTTATTTAATTTTCAACGGCCACGGGCGGCGTTGCCAATTTCCCCCATGTTTCCTAACCGGGGACTGACCCCGGTTAGGCAATTAGTGCCGACGGTGCAACTGGTTCAGACGCCCCGGGCTCGGCCGGCGTTGAATTCGAGGCGGAAGGCGTGAAAACGGTCGGCGTCGATCGCGTCGCGCATTTCGCTCATCAGCTTCAGGTAGTAGTGCAAATTGTGGATCGTGTTCAGGCGCGCGCCCAGGATTTCCTTGGAGCGGTGCAGGTGGTGCAGGTACGCGCGCGAAAAATTCTTGCAGCAGTAGCAGTCGCAGCTCTCGTCGAGCGGCCCCTGGTCGTCCTTGTAGCGCGCATTCTTGATCTTGACGTCGCCAAAGCGGGTAAACAACCAGCCATTGCGCGCGTTCCGGGTCGGCATCACGCAGTCGAACATGTCGATGCCGTTCGCCACCCCGGCCACCAGGTCTTCCGGCGTGCCCACACCCATCAGATAGTGCGGCTTGTTGGCCGGCAGGCGCGGGCCGACGTGTTCCAGCATGCGCATCATGTCTTCCTTCGGCTCGCCCACCGACAGCCCGCCAATTGCGATGCCCGGGAAGTTGATCTCTTCCAGGCCCGCCAGCGATTCGTCGCGCAGGTTCTCGAACATGCCGCCCTGGACGATGCCGAACAGCGCGTTCGGATTTTCGCCCTGCGTAAATTCGTTCATCGAGCGCTGGGCCCAGCGCAGCGACATGCGCATCGATTGCGCCGCTTCCACCGACGTCGCCGGGCGGCCGTCGATTTCATACGGCGTGCATTCGTCGAACTGCATGACGATGTCGGAGTTGAGCGCGCGCTGGATCTGCATCGAGATCTCGGGCGACAAAAACAGCTTGCTGCCGTCGATCGGCGACGAGAACTTGACGCCCTCCTCCGTGATCTTGCGCATCGCGCCCAGCGAAAACACCTGGAAGCCGCCGGAATCGGTCAGGATCGGCTTGTCCCAGCCCATGAAGCCGTGCAGGCCGCCGAACTTGTTGAGCACTTCGGTACCCGGACGCAGCCACAGGTGGAAGGTGTTCCCCAGGATGATCTGCGAGCCGACCTCCTTCAGTTCGACCGGCGACATCGCCTTGACCGAACCGTAGGTCCCGACCGGCATGAAGATCGGGGTTTCGATGACGCCGTGATTGAGCGTGAGGCGGCCGCGCCGCGCGTGCGACAGGCCGCTGGTGTCGGTCTTGAGAAGTTGAAAGTCGAGCATAGTTTGTCTGGTCTACTTATTGTCGGTCGTGAGCAGCATGGCGTCGCCATAGCTGAAGAAGCGGTACTGGCTGGCGATGGCGTGCGCATAGGCGGCGCGGATGGCATCAAAGCCGGCAAAGGCCGACACCAGCATCAGCAGGGTCGATTTGGGCAGGTGGAAGTTGGTGATCAGGCGCGACACCGTCTTGAAGGTGTAGCCGGGCGTGATGAACAGGGCCGTGTCGGCGCTGCCGGCAAGCAGCTCGCCCGACTGCGACGCCGATTCGAGCGCGCGCAGGCTGGTGGTGCCGACCGCCACCACATCGCGCCCGGCCGCCTTGGCGGCGCGCACCGCGTCCACCGTTTCCTGCGGCACGGTGTACCACTCGGTATGCATCTTGTGATCGGCCAGCGCTTCGACGCGCACCGGCTGGAACGTGCCGGCACCGACGTGCAGGGTGACGTAGGCGAAGTTGACGCCCTTGGCTTTCAGGGCGGCCAGCAGCGCTTCGTCGAAGTGCAGGCCGGCCGTGGGCGCGGCAACCGCGCCCGGCTCGCGCGAGTACACGGTCTGGTAGCGCGTTTCGTCGAATTCGTCGGCATCGTGTTCAATATAAGGCGGCAGCGGCAGGCGCCCGTGCGCTTCGATCAGCTCGAACACGTCGCCATCGAAAACGAGGGTGAAGAATTCGCCGGCGCGCTCGCCCGCGGTGACGTTGAAGGCGTCGGCCAGGCGGATGCGGTTGCCGGGTTTGGGCGACTTGGAGGCGCGCACCTGGGCCAGCACGGTGCGGCTGTCGAGAATGCGCTCGACCAGCACCTCGACGTTGCCGCCGGTTTCCTTGACGCCGAAAAAGCGCGCCTTGAGCACGCGCGTGTCGTTCATCACCAGCAGGTCGCCCGGCGCGAGCAGGCCCACGATGTCGGTGAACTGGCGGTCGACGATGGTCGTCCTGTCCAGGTGCAAGAGACGGGAAGCGCTGCGGTCGGGCAGCGGCGTTTGCGCGATGCGCTCGGCGGGCAGGTCGAAATCGAAGTCGGAGAGCGAGTACATTCTGCTAATTTTGTAAAAAAGAGGGTCAAGAGCCGTACAATAAGGGCTCACGCGTGCAGGGCAACCCTCTATTTTACCCCCTTACGCACTGAAGTTGCTTCAATATGCCGCCGACCAAACCGAAAACACCACCGAAAACCAACGAAAGCAAGCTCGCCAAGCTGGGCCTGCACACCGACATGGACCTGGTGCTGCACCTGCCCATGCGCTACGAGGACGAAACCTGCGTGGTGTCGATCCGCGAAGCCTGCCTGCGCGGCGGCCATGTGTCGCAGGTCGAGGGGGTGGTCACGAAAAACGAGATCAGCTTGCGCCCGCGGCGCCAGCTGCTCGTCACCATCGCCGACGAGAGCGGCGACCTGCTGCTGCGCTTCATGAATTTTTACGGCAGCCAGGTCAAGCAGCTGGCCGAAGGCACGCGGGTGCGCGCCCGGGCGGAACTCAAGCATGGCTTTTTTGGGGCCGAGATGGTGCACCCGGCCTATAAAGTCATCAACGAAGGCGCGCCGCTGCCGACCGTGCTCACACCCGTGTATCCGTCGGGCGAAGGCTTGTCGCAGGCGATTTTGCGGCGCGCGATTGCGGACGCGATGAAGCGCATCGACTGGCGCGACACCTTGCCGCCGTCGCTGCGCGAGGAAATGAACCTGACCGACTTCGAGCCGTCGGTGCGGCTGCTGCACTATCCGCCGCAGGAAATCGACGCCCATTCGCTGGTCGAGCGCTCGCACCCGGCCTGGATCCGCATGAAGTTCGACGAACTGCTGGCGCAGCAGCTCTCGCTCAAACGCGCGCAGCGGGCACGCCGCGTCAAGGGCGCGCCGGTCCTCAAAGCGATCGGCACCCTGTCGGAAGCGTTTTTGGGGCAGCTGCCGTTCAAGCTGACCGGCGCGCAGCAGCGCGTGCTCAAGGAAATCCGCGCCGACCTGAAAAACGGTTATCCGATGCAGCGCCTGCTGCAGGGGGATGTAGGCAGCGGCAAGACGGTGGTGTCGGCGCTGGCCGCGGCGCAAGCCATCGACAGCGGCTACCAGGCGGCCCTGATGGCGCCCACCGAAATCCTGGCCGACCAGCACTTCCGCAAGATCGCCGGGTGGATGGAACCGCTCGGCGTGAAGGTGGCGTGGCTCACCGGCAGCCTGAAAAAAAAGGACAAGCTGGCCGCCACGGCGATGGTGGAGTCGGGCGAGGCGCAGCTGGTGATCGGCACGCATGCGCTTATCCAGGACTCGGTGCAGTTCGCGAAACTAGGGCTCGTGATCGTCGACGAGCAGCACCGCTTCGGCGTCGGCCAGCGCCTCACCTTGCGCAACAAGGGAAGCGACGGAAAGACGCCGCACCAGTTGATGATGTCGGCCACGCCGATTCCACGCACCCTGGCGATGACCTATTACGCCGACCTCGAAGTGTCGATCATCGATGAACTGCCGCCGGGGCGCAGCCCGATCGTCACGCGCGCGATCGACCAGAACCGGCGCGATGAAGTGATCGAACGGGTGCACGCGGCCGCGCTGGAGGGACGCCAGATTTACTGGGTCTGTCCGCTGATCGAGGAATCCGAGGCGCTGCAATTGCAGACCGCGACCGATACGCATGCGATGCTGGCCGAAGCGCTGCCCGATTTGCAGGTGGGGCTGGTGCACGGGCGTTTAAAGCCGGCCGAGAAGCAGGAGGTGATGGATGCGTTCACCGCCAACGAGGTTCAGGTACTGGTGGCCACCACCGTCATCGAGGTGGGGGTGGACGTGCCGAATGCCTCGCTGATGGTGATCGAGCACGCGGAGCGGTTTGGCTTGTCGCAGCTGCACCAGCTGCGCGGACGGGTGGGACGCGGGTCGGCCGCCAGCGTGTGCCTGCTGCTGTATCAGAGCCCGCTGGGGCCGATCGCCAAGCAGCGTTTGATGACAATGCGCGAGACCACCGACGGCTTCGAAATCGCGCGCCGGGATCTGGAGATTCGCGGACCGGGCGAGTTTTTAGGGGCGCGCCAGTCGGGGCAGGCGATGCTCAGGTTCGCCGATCTGGAAACCGACCAGTGGCTGGTGGAACAGGCGCGCGACGTGGCGCACAATCTGATTCATGAGGCGGTGGACGATGTGGTGGAGGCGCATCTGGCGCGCTGGCTGGGTGGTAAGGAGGAGTTCTTGAAGGTGTAGATTCCATCTTTCACGCTAGCCTAAAAACCGTCTTTCCCGCGCAGGCGGGAACCCATAGCACCCGTGATAAGCGAAGATGCTATAGGTTCCCGCCTTCGCGGGAACGACGGAGGATATCGGAACGGCGTGTTAGCGGTCCGCCGAATACCGCAGCCCGATCTGCCCGCGGATCGTATCGAGCACTCCCATCAGATGCAGCGTCTCGTCGAGCGGCATTCCCGGACTCTCCAGCAATCCCTCTTTCAAGCAACGCCCCACTTCCATCGCCTCGTGCACATACCCGTTGCCAAGATAAGGCGTAGCAATCGTGCGCGCCCCGTCAAGCGTGGTCACGGTCACCGATTGCGCCCGGTGGAACATGGTATCCATCCGCACCTGTCCCAGGCTGCCGGACACGGTCAGCTCCGCCGGCGTGCGCGCCCTGAGCGAGCAGCTGCACACCGACATGCCGCCACCTTCATGCTTCATGGTGAAGCCGGTCTGGATATCGACCCCGGTCTCGCCCATCAGCGCCATGGCCTGCACATCGGCCACCGGCCCAAGCAGCGCGGCCGCGATCGACAGCGGATAAATCCCCAGGTCGAGCAGCCCGCCGCCACCGAGTTCCGGATTATTCA
The DNA here is from genome assembly GCF_030846505.1 of Massilia pseudoviolaceinigra. NCBI lineage: Bacteria > Pseudomonadati > Pseudomonadota > Betaproteobacteria > Burkholderiales > Oxalobacteraceae > Massilia > Massilia pseudoviolaceinigra. The sequence continues at coordinate 115,083 of NZ_JAVCWL010000021.1, forward strand.
ATCGGTGCAAGGGGTCCTGCGTGCCCGCGAATCCGAAATCGGCCGTCACCTGGTGCACCGTGCCGATTTCGCCGGATGCGATGATGCGCCGCACTTCGGCCAGCGCCGGCATGAAGCGCGTCCACATTGCCTCCATCAGGAACAGCTTCTTTTCGCGCGCCAGCGCCACGATTTCTTCAGCCTCGCGCCGGTTCATGGTGAAGGGTTTCTCGCACAGCACGCCCTTGCCGCCATGGAGCGCCATGACGGCATTTTCGACGTGCATCGGGTGCGGCGTGCCGATGTAGACGACATCGATGTCGTCAGCATCGGCCAGCGCCTGATACGAACCGTAGCAAGCTAGCGCGCCGAATTCGGCGCCGAAGGCCTGCGCGCCTTCCAGGCTGCGCGAGGCCACGCCGGCCAGCACCGCGCCCGGCGTGTCGCGCAAGGCCGTCGCAAACGCGCGCGCGATCTTGCCCGTGCCCAGAATTCCCCAACGAACCGCTTCAGTCATATTATCTCCTCAGACGGCCCGCTTGGGCCGGAATACAGTCGTGTCGGCGTAAAACGCGTGGTCCTGCCCTTCCCACCAGCCCGGCACGCCGAGCACCGGCAAGGGGGTGAAGCAGGCGGTGCTCAATCCTTCGTCTGCCAGTTCGGCCGCCACCTGGCGGTCGATCCAGGCGCGCCGCTCGTCGTGCGCGAGCGCGAAGTAATCGTCGCCGGCCACCACCACGCGTGTGTGGGCAGTGATCGCCTTGCGCGGCGCAACCAGTTTTTCCATCAGCGCGTGGCCGAACAGCCAGACCTCGGCATCCATCCCAAAGGCAGCGCGCCGTTCGTATAGTGCCTCAATCCAGCCATGCGCGCGCAGAGCGCCCACCAATTGCTCGCCCTCGCCGCCCGCACGTATCACCAGCAGCGCCGAGTTTTCGTCGAAAATGGTGGCGCCGTCGCGCGCCGCGCCGCGCGACTTGCCCACGCCGGCCAGCGCGATCTGCGCCGCCTGCAGCGCGTTCAGTTGCTGCTTGATGCGCGGGAAGGTCAGCCAAACCAGGCCATTGAAGAAGTCGTGCAGGTTGTCGCGCGTGGGTACGCAGCCGGTGGCGCCGATGAATTCTTCGTACGCGCGCCCTTCCGGCAGTTCATGCTGCGGCACGAAGCGCAGCGGCAGGCCGCGCTGGTTGACCAGCGCCAGCGGCGCGGCAGCCGCATTGAGCGCGTCGGCCACGCAGCTTACGTCGATGGGAAGGCCCGCGAAGGCGGGGCGCACCGCGTCGTACCACGGGCGCGCCCAGTCAATCTGCGACAGCATCGCTTACAGCAGTTTCCAGTTAATCTGTTCACCGCCGTTGAGCGGCACCAGGCTGGCGTCGGCCATCGGCACGGTTTGCGGCAAGGTCCAGGCTTCGCGCTTGAGGGTGACCTGGTCGGTATTGCGCGGCAGCTCGTAGAAGTCGGGGCCGTGGAAGCTGGCGAAGGCTTCAAGCTTGTCGAGCGCACCGGCACGCTCGAACGCTTCGGTGTACATCTCCATCGCGTGCAGCGCGGTGTAGCAGCCGGCGCAGCCGCACGAGGTTTCCTTGGCGCCCACCGCGTGCGGGGCCGAGTCGGTGCCCAGAAAAAAACGCTCGTCGCCGCTGGTGGCGGCCGTCATCAGCGCCAGACGGTGTTCCTCGCGCTTGAGCACGGGCAGGCAGTAGTAGTGGGGCCGAATGCCGCCCTTGAAGATCTCGTTGCGGTTGTAGAGCAGGTGATGCGCGGTGATGGTGGCGGCGATCGGGCCGTCGGCTTCGGCCACGTACTGGGCCGCGTCCTTGGTGGTGATGTGCTCGAACACGATTTTCAATGCCGGCAGGTCGCGCCGCAGCGGGCGCATGACGCGCTCGATGAAGACCGCCTCACGGTCGAACAGGTCGATATCCTGGTCGGTCACTTCGCCGTGCACCAGGAAGGGCATGCCGACTTCCTGCATTACTTCGAGCGTTTTGTAGCAGCGCGTCAGGTCGGTCACGCCGGCGTCGGAATTGGTGGTGGCGCCGGCCGGGTACAGCTTGACGGCGTGGACAAAGCCGCTGTCCTGGGCGCGCCGGATTTCGTCGGGGTCGGTGTTGTCGGTCAGGTAAAGCGTCATCAGCGGCTCGAAGCGCATGCCGGCCGGCAGCGCGGCCAGGATGCGCTCGCGGTAAGCCTGCGCCATGGCGGTGGTGGTGACCGGGGGCTTCAGGTTGGGCATCACGATGGCGCGGGCGAACTGGCGCGCGCTGTGCGGCAGCACGCTGGCCAGCGCGGCGCCGTCGCGCAGGTGCAGGTGCCAGTCGTCGGGACGGGTGATGGTCAGGCTCTGGGGGGTATCGGTAATGGACATGGCGGCTTTCTGGAAACAGGTACGCTATTTTAATGGAGGGCGGAGCGCCGGCGTCAGTGAATGATCCGCGCCAGGAATTCGCGCGCGCGCTCGGAGCGAGGCGCACTGAAAAACTCCTGGGTCGGCGTGTCTTCCACGATGCAGCCGTGGTCCATGAACAGAATGCGCCCCGCCACCTTGCGCGCAAAGCCCATTTCGTGGGTGACGACCATCATGGTCATGCCTTCCTGCGCCAGGCCGACCATCACGTCGAGCACTTCGTTGATCATTTCGGGGTCGAGCGCGGAGGTGGGCTCGTCGAACAGCATGGCGATCGGGTCCATCGACAACGCGCGCGCGATCGCCACGCGCTGCTGCTGCCCGCCCGAAAGCTGGTTCGGGTATTTATCCTGCTGCGCCAGCAGGCCCACCCGGTCCAGGTACTGCAAACCCTTGGCGGTGGCCTCTTCCAGGCTGCGGCCAAGCACCCGGGTCTGGCCAAGTGTCAGATTTTCGCGTACCGACAGGTGCGGGAACAGCTCGAAGTTCTGGAACACCATGCCGATGCGCGCGCGCAGCGCCGACAGGTCGGTCTTTTTGTCGCCCACCGAGATGCCGTCGACCCGCACTTCGCCCTGCTGGAACGGTTCGAGCCCGTTGACGGTCTTGATCAGGGTCGATTTGCCGGAGCCGGACGGGCCGCAAATAACCACCACGTCACCCTTGCCGACCTGGGTCGTGCACTCGGTCAGTACCTGGAACTCGCCATACCACTTGCTGACATTTTTTAGTTCGATCATGTTGTTTTTCGTCGGTTCTGATACGGGAAGTGCGAGCTTGACAGCACCTGCGCCCCCTAGGATACTGCGGAACTTGCCAAGAAAATCATCACATTACTGGCTGGTTCGCTCACAAAATACCGCTATTTTGCCCGAGAACGCAGGGAGACCGGCTTTCCGCAGCCCCCTTCGACGACGAATCGACTCAAATACAGGACGCACAGCCCATGAACCAGAAAAATCGACTCACCCTCTACATCTTGCTGGCACTCGTGCTCGGGGTGGTGATAGGTTATGTCATCAATATCAGCGCGCCCAACCCGGCCGCCTTCGCCGAATACATGTCGCTGGTGACCACGCTGTTCCTGCGCCTGATTAAAATGATCATCGCGCCGCTGGTGTTCTCGACCCTGGTGGTCGGCATCGCCAAGATGGGCGACGCCAAGGAAGTCGGCCGCATCGGCGCCAAGGCATTGGGCTGGTTCGTGATCGCCTCGATCCTCTCGCTCTCGCTCGGCCTGATCCTGGTTAACCTGTTCCGCCCGGGCGACGCCATGGTGGCCCACCTGCCGCCGGCCGGCGCCGTGTCGGGCATCGTCACCACCAGCCTGACGCTCAAGGAGTTCGTCACCCACCTGGTGCCGTCGTCCATCGTGGACGGCATGGCCAAGAACGAAATCCTGCAGATCGTAATCTTCTCGCTGTTCTTCGGCACCGCCGCCGCCGCTGTCGGCGCACGCGCCAATCCGATGATCGACGCCATCGACGGCGTCGCCCACGTGATGCTCAAGGTGACCGGCTATGTGATGAACCTGGCCCCGATCGCGGTGCTGGCGGCCGTGTCGGGCATCATCGCCAAGAGCGGCATCGGCATCCTCTCCACCTATGGCATTTTCATGGGCGAGTTCTACATCGCCATCATCGTGCTGTGGATTGTGCTCACGATTGCCGGCTTCATCTTCCTCGGCCCGCGTGTGTTCGCCCTGCTGCGCGAGGTGCGCGAGCCGACCATCCTGGCGTTTTCCACCGCCTCGTCGGAAGCGGCGTTTCCGAAGACCCTGGAAGGCCTGGAGCGCTTCGGTGTGCGCAACCGCATCGCCGCCTTCGTGCTGCCGATCGGCTACTCGTTCAATCTCGATGGCTCGATGATGTACTGCACCTTCGCCACCATCTTCATCGCCCAGGCTTACGGCATCGAGCTGTCGCTGTCGACCCAGCTGACCATGATGCTGGTGCTGATGCTTACCTCCAAGGGCATGGCCGGGGTGCCGCGCGCCTCGCTGGTGGTCATCGCCGCCACGCTGGGGCAGTTCAACATTCCTGAAGCGGGCTTGCTGCTGTTGCTGGGCATCGACCACTTCCTCGACATGGCGCGTTCGGCCACCAACGTGATCGGCAACGCCATCGCCACCGCGGTTGTCGCCAAGTGGGAGGGCGAATTGAGCGACCCGGGTACGGTCGATCCGGCCACCTCGCCGCTCAAATAAAGTCGTTCACGCTTGCCGGGGCGGAAAAGCACAGCTTTTCCGCCCTTTGCCTTTGGGCCGGCCTGTACTTCTGCAAATCGATTTCGTGTATCCTCTTTTGCCACTATTCCTCTCGGGAGAACCGCAATGCACAAGCTGTCCGCCATCGGTATTTTGCTCGCTTGCGGCGGTGCGCAAGCGGCCACCCAGACCGTCGATTGCGGGCGCCTGCTCGACGTGAAAAGCGGCGCCTGGCGCGACAAGGTAAGCATCGTGATCGAGAATGGTTCGATCAAATCGGTCGGCCCGATGGCGCCAGGCCCCGGCCACATCGACCTGTCGGCCCACTCCTGCCTGCCCGGCCTGATCGACATGCACGTGCACCTGACCGGCGAAACCCAGAAGCAGGCGGACGCCTTGCGCGACGCCATCAGCCTGAACCCGGCCGACCATGCCTACCGCTCCGTCATCTTTGCCGAGCGCACCCTGAAAGCCGGATTCACCACGGTGCGCGACCTGGGCGCGAGCGATGGCCTGAACGTCTCGCTCAAGCGCGCCATTGCGGCCGGCAGCATTCCCGGCCCGCGCATGTTCACGTCCGGTAAATCAATCGCGACGACGGGCGGACATGCCGACCCGACCAATAATTATTCGCAACGCCTGACCCATGCCCTCGGCACCCCGGGCCCCAACGAAGGCGTGGTCAATAGCGCCGAAGGCGCGCGCGAAGCGGTACGCGCGCGCTACAAGGAAGGCGCGGACCTGATCAAGGTCACCGCCACCGGCGGCGTGTTGAGCCAGGCCCGCAGCGGCCAGAATTCGCAGTACACCGAGGACGAACTGCGCGCCATCATCAGCACCGCCAAGGATTACGGCTTTCGCGTGGCGGCCCACGCGCACGGCACCGAAGGCATCAAGCGCGCGCTGCGCGCCGGGATCGACTCGATCGAGCATGGCACGATGATGGACGACGAGACCATTGCCCTGTTCAAGAAGCACGGCGCCTGGTTCGTGCCCACCATTTCGGCCGGCCGCTACGTGGCCGACAAGGCCAAGGAGCCGGATTACTATTCGCCCCTGGTGCGTCCGAAAGCGGCCGCCATCGGCCCGCAGATCCAGGCCACGTTTGCGCGCGCGTACAAGGCCGGCGTGAAGATCGCCTTCGGCACCGACGCCGGGGTGTTCCCCCACGGTGACAATGCCAAGGAGTTCGCCTACATGGTCGAAGCGGGCATGCCGCCGCTCGAAGCGATCCGCTCGGCCACCCTGAATGCCGCCGCCCTGCTCGGCCAGGGCACGCGCTTAGGTTCGGTGGAACCGGGCTACGCGGCAGACATCATCGCCGTCACGGGCGACCCGCTGCGCGACATCGCGCTCATGCAGCAGGTGCGCTTTGTGATGAAGGATGGCGTCGTCTACAAACAACCATAACCACACCCCAAGGAGAACCCATGCTGTATCAAAAAACCACGCAATCGATGATTGCCCTCTTCGCCCTGCTGGTGGCGGTGACGGGCGCCGTGCAAGCTGAAACCAGGGCGCCCAAACTGGCCAACGTGACCATCCTGGCGACCGGCGGCACCATCGCCGGCACCGGCGCGACCAGTACCACCACGGTCGGTTACACCGCCGCCACGGTGGGCGTGCAAAATCTGATCAAGGCCGTGCCGGAACTGGCCAAGGTGGCCAACGTCACCGGCGAGCAGGTGTTCCAGATCGCCAGCGAGAACATGAGCAACGAGCATTGGCTCACGCTCGCCAAGCGCGTCAACGTGCTGCTGGCGCAGAACAATGTCGATGGCATCGTCATCACCCACGGCACCGACACGCTGGAAGAAACCGCGTACTTCCTCGACCTGGTGGTCAAGAGCCGCAAACCGGTGGTGCTGGTCGGCGCGATGCGTCCATCCACCGCGCTGTCGGCCGACGGCCCGATCAACCTGTATAACTCGGTGATGCTGGCAGCGAGCCCGGAAGCGGTCGGCAAGGGCGTGCTGCTGGCGATGAACGACCAGATCCAGTCGGCGCGCGATGTCACCAAGGTCAATACCTCGACCCTGGACAGCTTCCGCACCAGCGAACTCGGTTTGCTCGGCTACATCCAGGGCAGCAAGCCATTTTTCTATCGCCAGTCGCTGCGCAAGCACACGACCGAGACCGAATTCGATATCAGCACCTTGCAATCGCTGCCGCAGGTCGACATTGTGTACGGCTACGCGAACATGAATCCGGTGGCGCTCGATGCTTTCGTGGCCGCTGGCGCGAAGGGCATCATCCACGCCGGCGTGGGTGACGGCAGCTTGGCCGCCAAGGTCAAGCCGGCGCTGATTGCCGCACGCGCCAAGGGTGCGGTCATCGTGCGCGCAAGCCGCGTGGGACAGGGGATTTTGGCGCGCAACGGCGAAGCCAATGACGATGAACTGGACTTCGTCGCGGCCGATACGCTCAATCCGCAGAAGGCGCGCATCCTGTTGATGCTGGCGCTGACCAAGACCAACAGCACCAAGGAAATCCAGCGCATGTTCTACACGTACTGACCGGTTCAACAGTGGGCACGCCATGTGCCCACTGTGTTTATTCCATTTCGAGCGGCGACGCCGCCTCTTCTTCCTGCCTGGCCTGCTGCCGCTCCCACATCTGGGCATACAAGCCGTTCGCGGCCAGCAGCACCTGATGCGTTCCCCGTTCCACGATACGCCCGTGATCGAGCACCAGAATCTGCTCGGCATCGGCCACCGTCGACAGGCGGTGCGCGATCACCAAGGTGGTGCGATTCTTCGCGATTTCCTTCAACTGCGCCTGGATCGCCTGTTCGGCCTTGGAGTCGAGCGCGGAGGTGGCTTCGTCAAAAACCAGGATCGCCGGGTCCTTGAGCAGGGTGCGCGCAATGGCCACGCGCTGCTTCTCGCCGCCCGACAGTTTCAAGCCCCGTTCGCCCACCATGGTGGCGTAACCGTCCGGCAACGTGTCGATGAAGTCGTGGATCGATGCGGCGCGCGCGGCGGCCACGATGTCGTCCTTGCTCGCTCCCGGCTTGCCGTAGGCGATGTTGTATTCGATGGTGTCGTTGAACAGCACCGTATCCTGCGGCACGATGCCGATGGCGCTGCGCAGCGACGCCTGGGTGACGTTGCGCAGGTCCTGGCCGTCGATGGTGATGCCGCCGCTGTTGACGTCATAAAAACGGAACAGGAGGCGCGACAAGGTCGACTTGCCCGAGCCGCTATGGCCCACCACGGCGGTGGTGGTGCCGGCCGCAATCGTGAAATCGACATCGAACAGAATCTGGCGCTTCGCTTCATAGCTGAAGTTCACCTTCGAGAACGCGACCTGGGCGCCGTGCGTGACCAGCGCTTTGGCGTCCTTGCTGTCGGCCACTTCGCGGTTCTGGTCGAGCAGCGAGAACAGGCGCTCCATGTCGGCCAGGCTTTGCTTGATTTCGCGGTAGATCACGCCGAGGAAGTTGAGTGGAATGTACAGCTGGATCATGAAGGAGTTGACCAGCACCAGGTCGCCCAGGGTCATGGTGCCGGCGATGACGCCTTCGGTGGCGCGCCACAGGATCAGGGTGACGGCGGTGGCGATGATCAGCGACTGGCCGGTATTGAGTACCGACAGCGAGGTTTGCGACTTGACGCCGGCGTTCTCGTAGTTTTTCAGGCCTTCGTCGTAGCGCGCCGCTTCGTAATCTTCGTTGCCGAAGTATTTGACGGTTTCATAGTTGATCAGCGAGTCGATGGCCTTGGTGTTGGCCTTGGAATCGAGGTCGTTCATGGTGCGCCGGAAGTGGGTGCGCCAGTCGGTGACGATGACGGTAAAGGCGATGTAGGTCACCAGCGCCACGCCGGTAATGGCGCTGAACCAGATGTCGTAGTGGGTGACGAGGTAACCCAGCACCAGCGTGATCTCGACCAGTGTCGGCAGAATATTGAACAGGGTGTACGAGATCAGCGAGCTGACGCCGCGCGTGCCGCGCTCGATATCGCGCGTCATGCCGCCGGTCTGGCGGTTCAGGTGAAAGCGCAGCGACAGCGCGTGCAGGTGGCGAAACACGCGCAGCGCAATGGTGCGCACGGCGCGCTGGGTGACGCGCGCGAACAGGAATTCGCGCAGCTCGGTAAATACGGTAGTCGACAGGCGAAGCACGCCGTAGGCGACCAGCGCGCCGAGCGGCAGCACCAGCAGCGCCTGCGGACTGGATGGATTGATGGTCAGCTGGTCGATCAGCTGTTTCATCACCAGCGGCACGCCGACGTTGGCCAGCTTGGCCGCGATCAGGCAGGCCAGGGCCGCCATCACGCGCCATTTGTACACCCATAGGTAGGGAATCAGGGTCTTGAGCGTGCCCCAGTCGCTGCGGCGCGGAGCGTTCGGGTCGACGGGGGGCGGGGGCGAAGAATTACGGCGCATGGCGGAGCTCTGGGATTTGTGGTTCAATTCCGGTCGATTGTAGCCTTTCAAGAGAATTCACGATGACCACGCCAGAAAACGCCGTACCTGCTCCCACTCCCCCTCCCGCCACCCGAGGACTCCCAGCCGGCAAAATGCCCGAGCTGCGCGTCATGCCCGCGCCGTCCGACGCCAATGTCTACGGTGATGTGTTCGGCGGCTGGATCATGGCGCAGGTCGACATTGCCGGTTCGCTGCCGGCGACGCGGCGCGCCAACGGCCGCGTCGCCACCATTGCGGTGAATTCCTTCGTCTTCAAAAACCCTGTTTTCGTCGGCGATCTGCTGTCTTTTTACGCAGATATCACCAAAGTCGGAAATACCTCGATCACCGTCTACGTGGAAGTCTACGCTGAGCGTAACCGCCTGCAGGCCAACACCGTCAAGGTGACCGAGGCCACGCTGACCTACGTCGCCACCGGCGACGACCGCAAGCCGCGCAAGGTGCCCTCGCTCGATGAGCTGATCTTCCCGCAAGACCGGTAAGTGGACGCGCCGCGCCGCCTCTTCTTGCAGTACGCGGCGCTGGCTGCGGGTGGCATCGCCCTGCCGGGTGCCTGCGCGCGTGCGGCCGGCACGAGCTATCCTTTCAGCCTGGGAGTCGCCTCCGGCTCTCCCCTGCCCGATTCGGTGGTGCTGTGGACGCGCATCCTGAACGATCCCTTGAATGCCGCAGCCACGCCGGCGGTTGCCTTTGCGGTGCGCTGGGAAGTGGCGCACGACGAAGCGTTCACGCGCATCGCGGCCAAAGGCACCGCCAGTGCGCTGCCGGCGCTGGCGCACAGCGTGCACGTGGATGTGCGCGGCCTGGAACCGGCGCGCTGGTACTGGTACCGCTTCATGCTGGGCGACGCGGTCAGCCCGGCCGGGCGCACCCGTACCGCGCCGGCGGCGGACAGCCTGCCGGCGGCGCTGAAACTGGCGGTGGCTTCGTGCCAGCACTGGGAGTTCGGCAGCTACGCGGCGCACCGTCACATCGCCGCCGCCGCGCCGGACCTGGTGGCGTTCCTGGGCGACTACATTTATGAGTGGGGACCTTACCAGTTACGCCATCCGCAGTCGGCGCTGCGCACGTCGGAATCGTTTTCGCTGGCCGAGTACCGCGCACGCTATGCCCAGTACAAGAGCGACGCCGACCTGCAGGGCGCGCACCTGGCCGCGCCCTGGATCGTCACCTGGGACGACCACGAGGTGGCCAACGATTACGCGGCCGACCGAGATGAACGGCTCGATCCGGCGTTTGCCCTGCGGCGCGCCGCGGCCTACCAGGCGTTTTATGAGCACATGCCGCTGCGCCTGGTGCTGGCGCGGCCCGGCGACTACGCCGGCATGCGCATGTACCAGCGCTACGACTGGGGGCGGCTGGCACGCTTTCATGTGCTGGACGACCGCCAGTACCGCGCCACGCATGCCTGCCCACCGGCGGGACGGGGCGGCTCGAGTTCGGTCACGCGCGCCTGCGCGGCCTTGCGCGACCCGCGCCGCTCGATGCTGGGGAGCGAGCAGGAAGCCTGGCTGACCGAGGGCTTCACCAGCTCGAAGGCACGCTGGAACCTGATCGCGCAGCAAACGCCGATGGCGCAGTCGACCCAGGTGCCGATCGTGAAACCGGGCGATGGGCGTTTCTGGAATGATGGGTGGGATGGGTATCCGATGGCGCGCCAGCGGCTGTTCGATGCGCTGGGCAAAAGCGGCGCGGCCAATCCGGTGGTGCTGGCGGGCGACGTGCACACCTTTTATGCGTCGGACCTGCAGCATGATTTCAACCGGCCCGCATCGAAGCGCAACCCGGTCATTGCGACCGAATTTTGCGGCACGTCGGTAAGCTCAAGCTCGCGCCCTCAGGCGCGCACCCTGCAATACCTGGAGATGAATCGACATACCAAATATGGCCGCAGCGACAAGCGCGGTTTCATGCTGATGGAGGTGACGCCGGAAAAGACCACGACCACCTTCGTCGGGCTCGATGATGTGCGCAATGCGCAATCGGGCAAGGCGACGCTGGCGACGTTTGAAGTCGCCAGCGGCAAGCCGGGTGCGCGCCAGGTCTGATCGTCAGGGCGCGGCCGGCACAGGCTCGCGCAGTTCGCGGCGCAGGATCTTGCCGACGTTGGTCTTCGGCAGTTCGGTGCGGAACTCGATGTACTTCGGCTTTTTGTAGGCCGTGAGCTGCTCCTTGCAGAATTCGAGCAGGTCTTCGGCGGTCAGGTTCGGGTCCTTGCGCACCACGAACAGCTTGACCGCTTCGCCCGAATTATGGTCCGGCACACCGATGCATGCGCATTCGAGCACGCCCGGATGCGACGAGATCACGCTTTCGATTTCATTCGGATAGACGTTAAAGCCGGACACCAGGATCATGTCCTTCTTGCGGTCGACGATCTTGGTGTAGCCACGCTCGTCCATGATGCCGATGTCGCCAGTCTTGAAGAAGCCGTCGGCCGTCATCGACTTGGCGGTTTCGTCGTCGCGCTTCCAGTAGCCGGCCATGACCTGCGGGCCGCGGATGCCGATTTCGCCGCGCTCGCCCAGCGCTACGTGGTTGCCGTCGTCATCGAGGATGGCGATGTCGGTCGACGGATACGGCAGGCCGATCATGCCGGTGAATTCCTTGATGTCGCAGCGGTTGGCGGTAGCCACCGGCGACGTTTCGGACATGCCGTAGCCTTCGATGATCGGGGTGCCGGTCAGCTTGAGCCAGCGGTCCGCCACCGACTGCTGCACCGACATGCCGCCGCCGTTACACACCTTGTAGCTGGAAAAATCGAGCTTGGCGAATTCGGCGTTGTTGAGCAGGCCGTTGTACAGGGTATTGACGGCCGGGAATACGTTGATGCGGTATTTGCTCAGTTCCTTGACGAAGCCCGGCATGTCGCGCGGGTTCGGAATGAGCAGGTTCATGCCGCCCAGGCGCGTGGACATCAGCGAACACACGGTGAGCGAATAGATGTGGTACAGCGGCAGCGCGCAGACGAACTGCAGCTGCTGGTTCTTGGGCAGGGTGTCGAGGGTCGGCTGCAGCCAGGCTTCGTTTTGCAGCACGTTGGCGATCACGTTCTTGTGCAGCAGGACCGCGCCCTTCGATACGCCGGTGGTGCCGCCGGTGTACTGCAGGAAGGCGATGTCGTCATGGCCGAGGGTCGGCGGCGTGAGCGTGAGGCGCGCGCCTTCGGCGAGCACCTTGTTGAACGGGATCGCGTCCGGCAGCGAAAAGGACGGCACCAGTTTCTTGACCTTGCGCACCACCAGGTTGACGATCATGCCTTTCAGGGGACCGAGCAGGTCGCCCATGGTGGCCATGATGACATGCTTGATCTGGGTCTTGGCCAGCACTTCCTGCACGGTGTGGGCGAAGTTTTCGAGCACGATGATGGCTTCGGCGCCCGAGTCGATCATCTGGTGCTGCAGTTCGCGCGGGGTGTAGAGCGGGTTGACGTTGACGATCACGTAGCCGGCGCGCAGCACGGCGGCCATGGCCACCGGATACTGCAGCACGTTGGGCATCATGATCGCCACGCGCGCGCCGGGTTTCAGGCCGCGGCTTTGCAGCCAGGCGCCCATCTGCACCGACATGCGGTCGAGTTCGCCGTAGGTGATGGACTTGTCCATGCAAACGTAGGCCTTGCGGTCGGCGTACTTGCGGAATGCTTCTTCCAGCAGGTGGGTCAGCGAGCGGTATTGCGTGTAATCGATCTCCGCGGGTACGCCCTCCTGGTACGACTTAAGCCAAAACTTGTCCATCTATGCCTCGTCTGTTTACTGATACTGTTAATGCAAAAGACCGCCCGCAGGCGGTCGTGCCGCTAAATAAGCGAATAGGTGCTACCTGATGCGGCACGCCGTTTCCGCCACCGGCCGGAAACGACGCGGGTAGCGTTTTATGCCGCGGGTTTTTCGTCGCGCAGCACGCGGCGCAGGATCTTGCCGACGTTGGTTTTCGGGAGCTCGCTGCGAAATTCGATGTACTTCGGCTTTTTATAGCCGGTGAATTCCTGCTTGCAGTAAGCCATCAACTGTTCGACCGTCAGGGTCGGGTCCTTACGCACCACGAACACTTTCACCGCCTCGCCGGAATGCTCGTCCGGCACGCCGATACAGGCGCATTCGAGCACGCCCGGATGCTTGGCGATGACTTCTTCGAGCTCGTTCGGGTACACATTAAAGCCCGAGACCAGAATCATATCCTTTTTGCGGTCCACGATTTTTACGAAGCCGTGCTCGTTCATGAAGCCGACGTCGCCGGATTTGAAGAAGCCGTCGGCCGTCATGACCTTGGCCGTTTCGTCCGGGCGGTTCCAGTAGCCGGCCATGACCTGCGGGCCGCGGATCGCGATTTCGCCGGGCTGGCCCAGGGCCACCGGCTTGCCGTCGTCGTCGAGGATGGCAATATCGGTCGATGGCACCGGCATGCCGATGGTGCCGGTGAAGTCAAGCAGGTCGGCGCGGTTGCAGGTGGCCACCGGCGACGTTTCGGACAGGCCGTAGCCTTCGATGATGCAGGTGCCGGTGGCTTTTTTCCATTTGTCGTTGACGATCTGCTGCACCGCCATGCCGCCGCCGTTGGAAATCTTCAGGCCCGTGAAATCGACCTTGGCGAAATCGGGATGGTTGAGCAGCGCGTTATACAGCGTGTTGACCGCCGGGAGCATGTTGATCTTGTATTTGCACAGTTCCTTGATAAAGCCGCCGATGTCGCGCGGATTGGGAATCAGGATATTGAGGGCGCCGACGCGCGTGCCCCACATGGCGCAGGCGGTGAGCGCGAAGATATGGTACAGCGGCAGCGCGCAGACAATCACCACCTGCTCGACCACGGGCGCCTTGATCAGCGCCGGCTGCGACCAGGCTTCGCTTTGCAGCACGTTGGCGATGATGTTGCGGTGGGTCAGGGTCGCGCCCTTGGACACGCCCGTGGTGCCGCCGGTGTACTGCAGGAAGGCGACATCGGTGGCGCTGGCCTTGACGGGGGTGAAGGTCATTTTCTCGCCCTGCGCGAGCACTTCCTTGAAGCGCACGGTGTTGGGCAGCGAAAACGCCGGCACCAGTTTCTTGACGTTGCGAACCACAAAATTGACGAGCATGCCCTTGGCGCCGCCGAGCATCTCGCCCATGCTGGCCACGACGATGTGCTTGACCGGGGTTTTGGTGAGTACCTGTTGCAGCGTATGGGCGAAATTTTCCAGGACGATAATCGCTTCGCTGCCCGAATCGATAAGCTGGTGCTCCAGCTCGCGCGGCGTGTACAGCGGATTGACGTTAACCACGGTAAAGCCGGCGCGCAGGATGGCGGCGATCGCGATCGGGTATTGCAGCACGTTGGGCATCATGACCGCCACGCGCGCCCCCTTGGAGAGGCCGCGGCTCTGGAGCCAGGCCGCCATGCGTTTCGAGTACTGGTCGAGCTCGGCGTAGGTGAGGAATTTGTCCATGCAGACGTAGGCATTGCGCGTTGCAAATTTCTGGAAAGATTCTTCCAGTAATTGAACGAGCGAGCCGTACTGGTCGGGGTCAATCTCCGCAGGGACGTTGCCGGGATAGGATTTCAGCCAAATCTTGTCCATCGTGTGCCTCTGTCTCAGAATATTATCGTTATGTGGATTCGGCGCACATTGCCGACCAGTATCTTTTTTCGCTCAGGAAAATAAACCGAGCGTGCGCTTTATTACGCTGTCTGTGATGCTATCGGGCGATGCGCTTCGATGCAAGCGCTTTTGCTGCTATTTCAGACAGGCTTGATGCACACACCTTTTGGTGCAGTGCCGCAACACCCATTGGTATGGAAGAAAACCGGACAGTCGGCGTTCAGGCGCCCGCAAGCGCTTTCAGGCGGCGGTGGCGCTCGTCACGGTCGAGTTCTGCCAGGGCTTTGGCGGCCGCATAGAATCGGGGAAATGTTTTTTCGCGGGCCAGCAGCGCGCGGAAGGCGGGAATGAAATCATTGTAGGTGGCGATCGATGACAGATGGGCGTTCGACAAGGGTTCGGCGAAAAAGCGGTCGTAGCCGGCGTAGCCGCTCCAGCTGGCCTTGAGCACCTGGTAGTCGTCCTGCAACTGCTTGAACAGGCGGACCTTGGCGGCGCGCTTTTCCGCAATGCTGCTTTTGGAGGCATAGGTTTTCGCCAGCGCATCGCGACATCCTAGCAATAATGCCAGGAACTGTTTCTTGCGCGCGGCAATCTTGAGGTAATTATCGCGCATGACTTCGTTGCCATAACCGCTGAGCCAGCGCTCGACGCCAGCCTCTTCCACCGCGCTGGCGAACGATTCGTTAAATTGCGAGTCGCCCGCCACGTACACCACCTGGTGCGACAGTTCGTGGAAGATCAGGCGCGCCAGTTCGGCGTCGGGATAGTGGATGAAGGTCGAGATCAGCGGGTCGTTGAACCAGCCCAGGGTGGAATAGGCGGGCACGCCGCCGACCTGGACATCGTTGCCTTCGGCGCGCAGCACGCGGGCGTACTCAAGTGCATCATCCTTGCTGTAATAGCCGCGGTAGGTGACGCAGCCGGCCACCGGGAAGCACCACTGGATGGGTTTGAGCGACAGTTCCGGCGCGGCCACCACGTTCCACAGGACAAAAGGCCGGGTCAGGGCCGCGTAATTCTTGTAGCTGTTGTTGTCGGGCAGGCCCAGTTCCTTGACGGCGAAGGTGCGGATCTGGCGCGCCGTGGCCAGGCGTACGCGCAGCTTGGCGTCGGTGGCGTCGTCGTTGAGCCAGTCGTCGATCGAGCGCGCGTCGGAGAGCAGGGTCAGCTGGCCCTGGGCCGCCTGGCGGTAATAGTTCAGACTGGAACAACTGGCCAGCAGCAACGCTGCTGTGCACGCCATCAGGCCGTTCCTGGCCCGTCTGCTCAGTTTCATCCTGCACCCCCTTCGGCTTTCAGGCCGCTACTTTTTCCACCTGGACCAAGGTGTCGTAAAAGGTCGGCGCGCGGCCCATGTCGGTCAGGCGCTGGCTGGTCACTTCATTGGCATTCTTGCCGTCGCTGGCCAGTTTCTTCCACCACACCGACAAGCCCACCACCAGGCCGGCACGCGCTTTCGGCGTGACCCGCGCCCGGGCGACAAACGCGCCGCGGTCGTTAAAGATGCGCACCATCTGGCCATGCTCGATGCCGCGCGCGGCGCTGTCGTCGGGATGGATGTCGAGGTGCGGTTCGCCTTCGGTGGCGCGCAGGCTGGTCACGTTGACGAAGGTCGAGTTCAGGAAATGGCGGGCTGGCGGGGAAATCATGGCCAGCGGATATCTGGCCGCCAGTTCCGGGTTGCTCGCCACCGATTCGTAGGGGGCAATGTGTGTCGGCAGCGGGTCGAGTCCATCGGCGAGCATGCTGGCCGAATAGAATTCGCACTTGCCCGATGGCGTGGGGAAACCGCCTTCGGCAAACGGCGCGTCCGGCATGGCCAGCTTTTGCCAGCCCTTGCGCTTGAGCGAATCCCAGTCGAAATGGATGGCGCGCGGATGGCTGGCGTCGAACGATTGGGCGGCCAGCTGGTCGTCGCTTTCCTTGAAGCAGGGGTCGTCGAAGCCCATGCGCGCCGCCAGCAGACGGAAGATTTCCGTGTTGGGCTTGGCTTCGCCCAGCGGTGCGATGGCGGCGTTGTTGGCCATCATGTACAGGTGGCCGTAGGTGCTGTGGGCGTCCACATGCTCCAGTTGGGTGGTGGCGGGCAACAGGATGTCGGCGTAGTCGGCGCTGTCGGTCTGGAAGTGTTCGAGCACGACGGTAAACAAGTCGTCGCGGGCAAAGCCCTGCATTACCTTGTCGGAGTCGGGGGCGATGGCCAGCGGGTTGGCGTTGTAGACGATCACGGCCTCGATTTTCGGGCCGAACTCGTTTGATGTGCCCCGCAGCAAGTCGTCGCCGATGGTGGTCATGTTGATGGTGCGCACGCTGTTCTTCATCAAGTCCGGGCGCTGCAGCTTTTGCCTGTTGACCGGGAACGAGCCCGAGGACGAGAGCTGCACGCCGCCGGCCGCATGGCGCCAGGCGCCGACCAGCGCCGGCAGGCAGGCGATGTTGCGCACGGCCATGCCGCCGCCGCGCACGCGCTGCACGCCGTAATTGGTACGGATGGCCACCGGTTCGCCGCGGCGCGCCGCTTCGCCATACTCGCGCGCCAGGTTTTCCACTTCCTCGGCCGAAATGCCGCAAGTCTCGGCGACCCGCTGCGGCGGCCACTCGGCGGCGCGTCCCTTCAGTTGCTCGTAGCCCAGGGTGTAGCGGGCGATGTAGTCCTCATCGACCAGCTTGTCGCGGATCAGCACGTGCATGAGGCCCAGCGCCAGCGCGGCATCCGTGCCGGGCAGCAGGGCAATGTGCTGGTGGCATTTTTCGGCCGTCAGGGAACGATAGGGATCGATCGCGATGAGCCGCGCGCCCTTGCGCTTGGCTTCCTGCGCGCGCATCCAGAAATGCAGGTTGGACGCAATCGGGTTGCCGCCCCAGATGATGATCAGTTTGGCATCCTGGAACTGCTCGACATCGGTGCCGATGGAGGCGCCGATGGTGTATTTGTATCCGGTAGAACCGGCCGTGGCGCAGATGGTACGGTCGAGCAAGGACGCGCCGAGGTGGTGGAAAAAGCGCGCCGACATCGATTCGCCCTGCACCAGCCCCATGGTGCCGGCGTAGCTGTACGGCAGGATGGCTTGCGGAGCGCGCGCGGCGATGTCTGTTAACCGGCTGGCAATGGTGTCGATTGCCTCATCCCAGCTGATACGCTCGAACTTGCCCTCGCCCTTGTTGCCGACCCGGCGCATGGGATGCAGCAGGCGGTCGGCATGGTAGGTGCGCTCGGCATAGCGCGATACCTTGGTGCACAGCACGCCGGCCGTGGTTGGATGGTCGGGGTCGCCCTTGACTTCGGTGGCGACGCCCTCTTCCACGGTGATGAGCAGGGCGCAGGTATCGGGACAGTCGTGCGGGCAGGTGGCCCGGACTTGGGTGGTGGTCATTGCAAGATCCAGGAAAACAGGCGTTGAAACCATTACTTTATACGATTCCGGGGTTGTTGATGAGAACCAATACCGGTCTGCTTGACTCATTCCCAGAAGGACTACAATAGTGCGACAAATGGGTTAACATTCCAGCATCAGTGGAGAATGACATGAACCTTGTTGAACCGATCATCGCCTTTCAGAACGCGCTCCAGCAGATCCGGCGCGACCTGCATGCGCACCCGGAATTGTGTTACGAAGAAGTCCGCACCGCCGATGTGGTCGCGGCCCGCCTGACCGAATGGGGCATCCCCGTGGTGCGCGGCCTGGGCCTGACCGGCGTGGTGGGAATCATACAAAACGGCACCTCCAAGCGGGCAATCGGCCTGCGCGCCGACATGGATGCCTTGCCGATGCAAGAAATCAATCGCTTCGACCACGCCTCGCGCCATCCGGGCAAGATGCACGCCTGCGGCCATGACGGCCACACCGCCATGCTGCTGGGCGCGGCGCATCATCTGGCCAAGCACCGCAATTTCGACGGCACCGTGTACCTGATTTTCCAGCCGGCGGAAGAAGGCGGCGGCGGCGCGCGCCGCATGATGGACGACGGCCTGTTCGAGCAGTATCCGATGGACGCCGTGTACGGCATGCATAACTGGCCGGGCATGCCGATGGGCACCTTCGGCGTGGTCGCGGGGCCGATGATGGCGTCCAGTAATGAATTCCGCGTCGTGGTCAAGGGCAAGGGTTGCCATGCGGCCCAGCCGCACCGCGGCATCGACCCGGTCATGGTGGCGGTGCAGATTGCCCAGGCGTGGCAAACGATCATGTCGCGCGAGAAAAATCCGCTCGATACGGCGGTGTTGTCGATCACGCAAATCCATGCGGGCAGCGCCACCAATGTGATTCCCGACGAGGCGGTGCTGATCGGCACCGTGCGCACCTTTACGACGCCGGTGCTGGACCTGATCGAGCAGCGCATGGGCGAGATCGCGCGGCATTGCGCGGCTGGCTTCAATGCCACGGTCGATTTTCACTTCAAGCGCAACTATCCGCCGCTGGTCAACCATGCGCGCGAAACGGGTTATGCGGTCGAGGCGATGTGCGCGGTGGTCGGGGCCGATAAGGTCAATGCCGATACGGAGCCGACCATGGGCGCGGAAGATTTTGCGTTCATGCTGCAGGAAAAGCCGGGCTGTTATGTGTTTATCGGCAATGGTGAGGGCGATCACCGGGCCGGCGGCCACGGGCTGGGGCCATGCCAGTTGCACAATGCCAGCTACGATTTCAACGATAACCTGCTGCCGATCGGCGCCAGCTACTGGGTGCGGCTGGCGGAAATGCGGCTGGCGCCGGGGTAAGCATCTCGGAATGCGAATGCCCGTTGAGGTTAGCAGCTCGCGTGGGGGCGGCCGCCTGCGACTGAGCGGAGAACTTGGCCCCCCGCCGGCGCGGGGGCGACGGCTTTGAGGTTGGTGGCTTCGAGGGTGGCGGTTTCAGGCGGCGCAGTGCGGGTTCAACTCCCGTCCGGCGGCAACTGGTCCGGCGCCGTCCCCAGGCGCTGGCCCGGATTCATTTTCTCCAGCGACAGCAGGGCGGCGGCGTGGTCGGCACGCGGCAGTTCCGCGGCAATGCTGCGGTAGTTCTCGGTAACGAGCGCGGTCACCGGCAGCACCAGCCCGGCATCGGCCGCAGCCACCAGCACATTCTGCAAATCCTTGAGCTGGCTTGTCACCTGGCCGCCGGGAATGAAATTGCGATCCAGCATGCGCTGGCCGTGCAGCTCAAGGATGCGGCTTTCGGCAAATCCGCCGCGGATCGCGTCGCGCACGGCGGCCGGATCGGCGCCGGCGGCTTGTGCCAGCAGCAAGGCCTCGGCCACGATGTTGAGGGTCCCTCCCACGATCAATTGATTGCACAGTTTGGCAACCTGGCCGCTGCCGGCGGGGCCGACCAGGGTGGGCCGCCCCATTGCGCGCAAGATTGGCTCGGCCTTGGCGAAGTCATCCGGGTCGCCGCCGGCCATGATCGCCAGGCTGCCCGCTTGCGCGCCCGCCACGCCACCCGACACGGGCGCATCGACGAAACGGACTTGCCCGGCGGCAAGGCGCCCATGGAAGGCCAAGGCTTCACCGTGCTGGGTGGAACTCATGTCGATCCAGAGGGCGCCCGGGCGCAGGCTGGGCAGGGCCGCTTCGATCAGTTCACCCACCACCGCGCCGGACGCCAGCATGGAAATGACGATGTCGGCCACGCGCACGGCGTCGTCCAGTCCGCTGCAAGGGAGGGCGCCGGCGCTGCGCAGGGCCTCGGCCTTGGCGGGCGAACGGTTCCAGGCATGGACTGTCCAGCCGGCCTGGGCCAGGCGGGTGGCCATCGGGTGGCCCATCAGGCCGATGCCGAGAAATGCGATGGTGAGCGTGGTCAGAGTAGCCTCCTGCAGTGGGAATGATGGTGCTGATAACGGTGTCATTTTAATAAATTGCGCGCACACGTGGTCCAAGGCGATTTTTGTGCTTCGCCGGTACAATAGTGAACACGCTAATCATTATGAATTAGCGTACCTATCTACGAAAGCTCTTCTATGTCCCTGTTAAAAATGAAGCTGTGCGCCTCGCTGGCAATGCTTGCGGTGATGGCCACGGCGCCGTACGCGTTCGCGTCCGATAAAGTCGTCGATCATGCCTCGCTGGAAGCGGGCGGTGGCGCCAAGGTCCAGATGGTCCGTTTCGGCGTGCAGAAAGATTGGAGCCGGCGCTGGTTCCAGTCGAACGGCACCCACGTGAGCGGTTACTGGGATGCATCGATCGCCCAATGGCGTGGCAATGCGTATCAGAACGTTAACGGCCAGCACCAGAACATCACGAATATCGGCTTCACGCCGGTGTTCCGCTTCCAGGCCGATGACGTGACTGGCTGGTATGGCGAAGCGGGCATTGGCCTGAACTTGCTGTCCAAGCGCTATGACAACGATTCGAACCGGCTGTCGACCGCGTTCCAGTTCGGCGACCATCTGGGCGTTGGCTATGTGTTCGCCAATCATTTGGATGTGGGGATGAAACTCCAGCATTTCTCGAACGGTGGCTACAAAAAACCCAACAGCGGCGTGAACTTCCTGCTGGTCAAGGCATCGCTTCCGTTCTGACGCGGCATGCTTTGTGAACGGCGCCCGATGCAAATCGGGCGCCGTTTTCTTTTGCGGATCAGTAGGACGTCAGTGCCTTGTCAAACTTGATCAGCCACAGGCGGCTCGGACGTTCCTTGTCGGCGCCGCGGCCGACGCGGATCTGGTTGGCCTCGGCGCAGCCCGCCGCGCTGCCGGTGACGATGACGCCGGCGGCGTTCACATTGCATTTGGTGACGTCGGCATCGGCCACCGTCTTGCCATCGGGACCGGTGACACGGGTGACCATGCCGAAGTCGTTGTCGTTGGTCAACGCCAAGGTCGTGCCATCGACCAGCGCCAGCCCTTCCGCTTTTTCGGCCAGCCAGCCGATCGCGTTCAGGTCCAGCAGCAAAGTCTTTTTCAGGGGCACCACGCCGGCCCAGCTGGCGCCGTTGACCGCGCTGCCGCTCATGCTGCTTTTTTCCAGGTCGGAACTGTGCGGGTTGAAGCCTGGCGCAAGGATGTTGCTGGCGTCGCCGATCTGGACCAGCATCAGCTTGTTGAATACCTTGCCGTCGGCGCCGGCGCCCTGCTCGATGACGATGAATTTGCCATGGCCCAGCGCCACCATGTCGCCCAGCTTGGCGTTGCCGGTGCGCCCGTCGGCATACTCCTTGCCGTCGAGCGGATAGGCGAACATGCGGGTGGTCGCGCCCGTTGCGGGATCGAACTCGATCCAGCGCGTGAAGCGGGCGAAGCGTTCGACCTGTTCGTTCTTGCCGGTCACGGCATACGCGGCCGAGCCATCGCTGAGCGGACTTTGCAGGAAGGCGTGGATCCTGTCGCTGGCGCTGTCGAGCGCCATGCCTTCCATGCCGCGGTTGGCGCGCCGCTTGGCCAGGATGGCCGGCAGGCCGCTGCCCGGCGCGTACCTGGCCTGGATGATGCCGCTGGCCGCATCGATCCGGACCAGGAAGGGGCCGTACTCGTCCGTCACCCACAAGGCGTTGCGGCGCAGGTCGAGGGCGATGGCTTCGCTGTCGATGCCGCCGGCGTTGAAAACTGCCTTGCCTGCGGGATCGAATTTCATGGCGTCGAAGACCGGGATTTCAGCCGAGTTGCCGATCGATCCGGCTGGCACCGGCAGGCCGGACGCGTTGACGCCGGGCGCGACCTTGATCGGCAGGCTGGCGCTCAGGCTGGCGCCATGTTTGCCGATGGTGAACACGCCGATCGATGGGGTGAAGCTGGGCGAAGGAAAAATCTTGCTGCCCATGCTGCCCTTGCCATCGAGCGCGGGCAGGTTCGGGCCGTCGCCGTTGGGGCCGCGGTCGGTCAGGCCGTAAAACTCCAGCTCGCCGTTGGCATTCTTGCCCTTGAAGGCGAGACCGGAGCCGTAAGATGGCAGGAAGCCTTGCGGAAATTCCGCTTTCACGGCCGCGTTGGCGCCTTCGTACGGAACGTGCAAACCAGCCGCCGCCCTGACCTGGTAGCGCGTGACGCTGGCGGCCACATTGCCCAGGGGCGTGGACTGAGTGAAGCGTTCGACGGCCGGCGCGCCGACGGTCGAAGCGAGGGTGTCTTCAAAATGTTCGCGCGCCAGCATGCGGCGTTCGGCGTCGACCGTGCGGCCGCCATAGGCGCTGCCGGCGGCGGCGAGGTTGCCCGCCAGCGCGGCGTTAAAAGCGGGCGCGGCCGCGCTGAAATCGAGGGTCTTGCCGGCCAGCGCCGCTGTTGCATCGGCAGCAAGCTTGATGCCGTTCGACGGGTCGTTATCCTCGTCGAGCAGCTGCAGGGCCAGCAAGCGGTTCACTACCTTGGGGTCGGTCACGTCGGTTCCTCCCGAAAGCGACAGCGGCGTCAACAGCGTGCCGCAGCTCGCACTGCCTAATGCCATCCCGCCAATGCTGAAGGCAACTGTTTCGCCGACTATACAGGAGAACTCGCCGCGGGCATTGGTCGTGGCGCGCGCGCTGGTGCCGGCAACGTAGTCGAGCCCTTCGACGGCGGCGTCGAGGAACACGCCGGTTTGCGGGGCAGGCGCGGTGCGGACGGTGTCGCTGCTGCCACCACAGCCAGCCAGCGCCATGGCGGCCGCAGCCGCGATCAGGGAAATTTGCGGGAGAAACTTCATGCGGGCCTCATCAAGGGATGTCATTCAAAAACGCAAGAGTGTACTGAGCGAGCGTGACGACCAGATGACATCGCTTTTTGACGGATATCAAACTACCTGCATTCGAAATTGAACTTTTACTGAACAGCCGCAGTAAGCTTTTTCCATCCGGCAGAAGGAGGGCATGACGATGCGCATTTTGATCATGGCGATACTGTTGGCGGCGGCGCCGCGCGCGCTGGCCGAGAGCAGCTGGCTGACCGTGGATGCGGCGGCTTTCCATCTTCTGCGCCCGGCCCTGCCGGCCATGCGCTTGCACGCGCCTGCCGCTACCCCGGCGGCGAGTAGCGCGCCGGTGGTGCTGGTGGAGGTGCCGTCGAAGGACGTGGGGCGGGTGGCGCGCCTGCTGCACGGCAAGCTGGGACATTGCGGGGGCTTCATGTTCCACGCCGATCAGGCCAGCGCCCAGCGCAGCCTGGCGCAGGGGGTGGCGACGCCCTTGCCCGGCCTGGTGCAGCCAGTCTACGCGATCGCCAACCAGGCCAGGGTCACGGCGTTGCTGGCGCGCATGGAGGCGAAGCAGATCGCGCGCACGATCGCGGGCTTGTCGGCTTTTCCCGACCGCTTCTACAACACCACCCATGGCGCGCGGGCGTCGGAGTGGCTACGCCAGGCCTGGGCCACCATCGGCGCGCGCCATGGCGGGGTGCTGGTCGAAACGTTTGCACACGCTGGATATCCGCAGGCATCGGTGATCGCAACGATTGCCGGCACCGACCTGGCCGATGAAGTTGTCGTGATCGGCGCCCATCTCGATTCGGTCAACACGCAGGCCATGGATGAGCAAGGTGCGGCGCACGCCCCCGGCGCCGATGACGATGCGTCCGGCGTGGCCGGCCTGACCGAGGTGCTGCGCGCGATGAGCGAGAGCAAGTACCGGCCGCGCCGTACCATCAAGCTGATCGCTTACGCGGCGGAGGAAGTGGGCCTGCGCGGGTCGCAAGACCTGGCGCGCGCGTTCCGCCAGGCAAGCATCCAGGTGGCTGGGGTGCTGCAGCTGGACATGATCAACTACAAGGGTTCGGACAACGATATCTATCTGCTGCGCGATTACACCAGTGCCGAGCAGAACGATTTCCTCAAGAAATTGATCGCGACCTATTTACCGGGGGTGCGGGTCGGCAGCGACGTGTGCGGATACGCCTGCTCCGATCATGCATCCTGGCATGCCGAAGGCTACCCCGCGTCCATGCCTTTCGAGTCCTCGCTGGCCCAGGCCAATCCGCATATCCACAGCAAGAACGATACCTTCGCCAACTCAGGCGGGCAGGCCGTGCACGCGCTCAAGTTTGCCCGTCTGGCGGCCGCCTTCGCAATCGAGCTCGGCAGTTCCGTGCCTTAACGGCTCATGCTTAGAGGATACAAAATTGCCGTAAGCCATTGATTTATATATATATTTACTGTGAACATAATCCGACACTCTGCGTTGTGCGACGCTTCCTCGTGATAATATTTTTTCAAAGTATGTATATCGTTTATGCAGTTCAGGCATCCGACCGATGCGGCCAATTCCGGCTGCATTGTATTTTGGATGAGCGCCGTCTGACCCACCGGTCACGCCATCGCTCGACAAATGGGCTACAACGCCCATCTATAAAAAAGGAAAATCCGATGGAGAACCAAGTGCACCAATTTCAGCGTCGTGCGATGCCTGCCTTGCTTGCGGTCCTGATTTCCGGGCTGATGGCAACCACCAGTGCCACTGCTGCCGCCCCCGGCAAAGGATGGATCACGGTGGGCGACACCGCCTATACGCATTTGCAGAAAGTAGCGCCGCAAGCGATTGCCCGCCAGAGTCAGGTTGTGAGGACCAATGACCAGGCCGGTATTGCCGCTTCGGAAAGAGTTCACCTGGTGCAAGTGAACGAAGAAGAAATGCTGAAACTGAACGAATCGATCCACCACGAGCTCAAGCGTTGTGGCGGGTACATGTATCACGAGACCGAAGCCGAAGGCAAGCGCGCACTGGCCAAGCTGGCGGCGCCCGCCAGCACCGCCACCCTGGCGGCGCTGGCCCGTCCGAGCTATGTGATCGACAACCAGGCCCTGGTCGCGCCGGTCCTGTCGCAAATGCAGGCCAGTAATATTGGCACGACGATTACCGAACTGTCCTCGTTCACGAACCGCTTTTATACGACCACGGGCGGCTCCGACGCGTCCAACTGGCTCAGGCAAAAATGGGCCGGCATGGCCACCGGCCGCGCCGATATCTCGGTAACGCAATTCACGCACAGCGGCTACAACCAGAAGTCGGTGATCGCGACCATTACCGGGACCGATAATCCATCCGAGGTGATCGTGCTTGGCGGCCACCTCGATTCGACGGTCGGTTCAGGCACCGGGGAAACCTCGCGCGCGCCTGGTGCCGATGACGATGCATCGGGTATCGCCAGCATGACCGAGGTGCTGCGCTCGATGATTGCCAACGGCTACAAGCCGCGCCGCACCATCAAGATGATCGGTTATGCCGCCGAAGAAGTGGGCCTGCGCGGTTCGCAAGCGATTGCCCAGAACTTCAAGGCCAATAATGTGAATGTGGTCGGCGTCATGCAGCTCGACATGACCAATTACAAAGGCTCGGCCAACGATATTTATATCTATACCGATTACACCGACAGCCTGCAGAACGACTTCGTCGCCAAGTTGATCACCACGTATCAGCCGACCCTGACCATTGGTTACGACCGGTGCGGTTATGGCTGCTCGGACCACGCGTCATGGACCGCGCAGGGCTATTACGCCTCGATGCCGTTCGAGACGGCGATGTCGCAGTCGAACCGGTATATCCACACGGTCAACGACACCTTCGCCAATGCCGGCGGCCAGGCAAATCACTCACTCAAATTCGCCCGCCTGGCGGCGTCGTTCGCCATCGAACTGGGTAGCGATGGCGCGGTAGTTGGCGGCGGCGACAAGACCGAAACGTTCACCGGCACCCTGACCTCCGGCCAGAAGAAAACCTTCGGTCCGTTCAAGGCCGCCATCGGCACGGTGGTTTCGTCCACCACCGGTACCGGCGACACGGATCTGTATGTGCGTAGAACGTCGGTGCCTACCACCTCGACTTACACCTGCAAATCGGATGGTGCCACCAGCACGGAAAAGTGCACGGTTAACATGACCGCCAATGGCGATGTGTACGTGCTGTTGAACGGCTATACGTCGTCGAGCTATACCTTGACCGTGACGTACAAGCCGCAATAATCGCCGGTTCACGGTGAGCGGTTCCGGCCGCGCGAATCCTTCATCGATTCGCGCGGCTTTATCTTTTTGAGGGGATGCGGGCGTTAAAAAACCCGCCGGAGCGGGCTTGCGTGCTCATCGGACTATCCTGTATTACTTCTTTTTGGCCGGCAGCGGCAGGCCGGCAAAGCGAGGCCACTCGACCTTGCTCTCGAATGATTTGATCTCGTTCCAGCCCGGTTCGAAATCGCCATCCTTCAATTCGAGCAGTTCGCGGTCCAGCAAGTTCCTGAGTGCGGCCACATCGCCGATTTTTGCGCCGTTGAACGGGCGCGTAACCAGCACATTTTGTACCGCCAGCGCCTGCACGTTATACACGCCGAGGTTCTTGTAGCTGTACGGGCGTACGCTGTAAGGGCTGCTGATCGGGACGTCGAAGCCGGCCAGGGTCAGCCCGCTGTTGGGCGCCAGGCGGGTGATCTGGCCGTGCGGCCAGCCGGCGACCGAGAATGCCGCGTAAGCCTCGCCGGAGAGCACTTTTTGAAAGGCGATGGCGTCGCTGTCGACATCGATGTAGCGCATGTTGTAGCCGAGGATCTTGTCGAGCTGGCGCACCATCAGCTGGGCCGAGCCGACCAGGGCGACGGGCGCGCCGCGCAATTCGGACATCCTGGTGATGCGCACCGTTTTGGTATCACCTTTGAGCACGCCGTATTTCTTGGGCCCTTCCAGGATCAGGCCATTGGCGGAGGTGACGATGTGCAGGTAGTTGCTGTTCAGTGCCGCCACCACCATCAGGGATGCGATATTGGCGTCGCCTTCGGCCATTTTCTTGAGCGCGTCCATGGGGACGATGCCGACATCGGCTTTCTTGATCGAAAGCGTGGTCAGGTTATCCAGGCCGCCTTCGGTATTGACTTCGCACAGCGGCATGGCATTTTTCGAGACGCGCACCAGATCGGCGTACAGTTTGGAGTAGCCTTTGCCGGCTGGGCCGGTTGCGACTTTCAGTCCTTCGCAGGGAGCTGCGGGAGCGCCGTCCAGTTTGGCCGCCTGCGCTGCCGATACGGTCAGTCCGAACATCAGGGAGATCATTACGCGGGTTTTCATAAGTGCCTTTTTTAGAAGTTGAAGTTTTTATTTGGCTGCAGTTGCGTGTCGACCGGCTGGACCGGAGTTGCTGTGTCTTCTTTTTGCGGGGCCAGGGTTGCCGCGGCAAGTACCAGCAGGATCACCATCAGCGTGCCGCCCAGGCGTAACCATTTCCAGAACATCTGTTACCTCCTTACTTTTTCAGTGCTGCTAATCCCGATCGAGCTCAGGTCGATCGACATGCCGTCGTCGAACGACAGCTCCTTTGCGCTGCTTAGTTTTTCCGCTTCCATTTCGAGTTCGGAGAACACCTGGTTGAAGTTGTCGCGCACGCTGTCGAAGGCTTCGTCGGCCAGCATCTGGTTCAGCAGTTCCTGGCCGCTGGTGGCGTTCAGGTTCTGGATCGCCGCTTGTCCTGCCTGCCCGAAGCGCCATTCGAATTTTTTGTCTTCGACCACCTCGCTCAACTGCACCAGCGCCAATTCGGCATTTTTGTATTTCACGACCAGCAGCACATGCGCTTCCTTCATGGCCTTGACCGCATTCTCCTGGCGGCTGGCGTCGTAGCCGGGCTTCTGGCGTTTGCGCTCCTCGATCATGTCGCTCATGCTTTTGATTTGTGCGCCGATGTTGACCACCGCTTTCTTGAACGCCACCACACGCTGGCGTTTTTGAAGCAGAAAGTTCTGCAGCTGTTCAATCGGATTGGCGCGGGCCTCCGCCTTGCGTGCCGCCAGCAAGCGGTTTTCCAGCTTTTGCCCCAACAGCGGCAAGGCCTGGAACAGCGCCACACCGACCGCGCCGATCAGCGCGAGGGAGATCAGGCCCAGGCCTGCGCTCACGGCGCCCCAGATAATGGGGGCCAGGGCAGCCAGCACAGACGTTCCAGCCACTCCTGCGGCGATGCGCACCGCCCAGATGCGCTGCTGTTCGCTTGCGGGGCCAATGTCGTTATTCATTGTATTTTTCATGTGGTCTCCTGGTTGAGTTGAGGATGCTTGGCCCTGCCGGCCGCCAAGGTCGGCAGGGGGCGGGTGGCAGGGGCGAAAAAAAAGGCATCCGATGGGATGCCTTGAATGTCGTATTGCGCAGGACGAGTAACGTTCGCGCACGGAGTAGGGGGAGTGTTCGGCGCCAGTTGCATGGCGCGCGGTGTCTGACACGTTCGCTTGGAGGGGAAGTTGGTGTTCTGGTTCCTGTTGCTGCTCATTGTGACCGCCTTATTCTTGTTTTTATGGGTCTCAGCATATGACGGAAATATGACGGGATGATGACATGCCGGACAAATGACGCGTGAAGGCATCAATTGTTGTGCAGTTGAGGGGTGGATTGGGGT